>SKON01000341.1 GCA_007120035.1 Myxococcales bacterium | reverse complement strand
CCTCCTCGAGGTCGACCTCGAGACCTCCGACGATCACCAGACCACCCAGGGGCCCACCGCAAACCCAGGAGGAAAGAGCGAAGCCCGAGACCCCCTCCCCGCGAGCGGGGAGGTGCCCGAAGGGCGGAGGGGTCGTGCGCGCCGCCCGGACGTTCGAGGCCAGGCGATCCTCGCGAGCCCCGACGGCACCGCCTTCGCTGTCGTCGACGGCTCCACGATACTTCTCTATCGCGGTGCCCCCCAGGGCACCCCCCTGAAGGTCCGCAGCCGCGCCAACGACGTCGGCCACATGGCCTTCGACGAACCCGGTAACCTCCTCGCCGCGGAGGTGGGAAGCCAGATCTTCCTGTGGGAAGTCGCCGGCGAAAAACCCTCGGAGCTGATGAAGATCCGAATCCCACGAGACGGCATCCAGGGCCTGGCCATCACAGCCGACGCCGTCCTCGTCTTCACCCGAAACGGAGATCTGATGGCCCACTCCCGGGAGGACGGAAAGAAGCGACGCCTCATGACCCACGACGCGCATTCGCCAGGCGCCATCTCACCGTCGGCAGGTCTCGTGGTCGCGAACTCCGGTCAGCAGGCAACGCTCCTCACTGGCAACGGAGATATGATACGAGAGTTCCAGGGGACCATCAGCAAGGCCGTCTTCGCACGAGAGGGCGATCCCATCCTGGCCGCCTTCAACGACGCCTCGCTGGTCTTATTATCCCCCCAAGGCTCTCCCGACGACGCCCCCTGAACCCTCACCGAAAAACCACCCCTCCGCGCACCCCAGACGCGAGAAGTAGGGGCTGCTCCGCCGCGAAACATCGAAAAATCTCGGCGAATCGGGACAGGGCCTTTGTGGCGAGTTCGAAGCCACGGGGTTGTCCATTGAATCGGCGACCCGTCATGCCCCCGGCGGAGCGGCCCCTTGGGGCCTGCGTAGCCCCACTACCTCCAGCTCCCGGCTTTAGTCGGGGGGAGACCGTGAGGGCCCTGAACTCGGTCGGGAAATGATCCGTCGCCAACCCCGACGCCACGAACGATGCCCCCGCGACACACGTTCACCCTTGACCCCACACCCCTCCGTGCCTATCCCCACACCCATGAAAACCGTCCTCTACACCGGCACCACCCCACCCCAAGAGCCAACCCCGGGCCTCCACGTCGTCCACGCCCCGGCGCTGGTCCGCCAAGCCCTGCCCTTCCCCACGCCCACCGTCGAGGACCTCCTTCAGACCCCGAGCCACCTCCTCTTCTACAGCCAGTTCGCCGCCGAGCTCTTCCTCGACCACGCCGCCCACTGCCTCCTCGACGTCCACCACTTCTGGGCTGTCGGGGCCCGCACCGGGGCCCTCCTGGAAGACCACACCGGCATCGGCGCCCACGTCCCGGGCGACCAGTCCTTCCAGGGGCTCCTCCGAGCCCTCGAAGAGCGGGCTACCCCGGCGCCCCTGATCTCCTTCAGCCTCCAGGGGATTCTCCGCGATTTCTCGCCACTGGCCGCCCAGTGGGGCGTTGCGTTCCACGACATTCCCATCTATGAATCGGCCCCGGCTCCCCCCGAGGCCCTCCGAGACGCCTTCGACGAACTAATGCCCCGGTGGGTCGCCATCACCAGCGCCCGCGGCGTCGACTCCCTCGTCGACGCCCTGGGCACAGAGCACCTGCAGACCTGCCACCTGGCCGCCATCGGCCCCTCCACAGCCGCTCGCTGTGACGAGCTCGGCCTCCCGGCCCAGGTGGTCTGTGAGACCCCGGACCGACGCCGCCTCCTGGACCTGATCGCCGCCCACCACGAGGACCCTACATGAACCGCCGCGAACGCTTTCTGAACGCCTGCCGCTGCCAACCCGTCGACCGCCCCCCGGTCTGGGTGATGCGCCAGGCCGGCCGCCACCTCCCGGAGTACCTGGCCCTCAAGGAGAAGCACTCCTTCCACGAGATCGTCCAGACCCCCGAGCTCGCCCTGGAGGTCACCATGCAGCCCCTGCGCCGGTACGCCATGGACGCCGCGATCCTCTTCAGCGACATCCTGGTCATCCCCGAAGCCATGGGCCAGCCCTACCACTTCCGGGACATCGGCGGCATCGAGATGGAGTTCAAGCTCGAGACCGCCGCCGACATCGACGCCCTCAACGCCGACGGCACCGCCGACCGCTTGAGGTACGTCTCCGACGCCATCGACCTCATCAAGGCCGAGCTCGACGGCGACCGGGCCCTCATCGGCTTCGCTGGCAGCCCCTGGACGCTGGCCACCTACATGCTCGAAGGGGGTAGCTCCAAGAACTACCGCCGGTGCAAGGAGCTCCTCTACACCGACCGCCCCCTCTTCGACCGCCTCATGGAGAAGATCACCGCCTCCGTGATCGAGTACTTCCAGATGCAGATCGACGCCGGCGTCGACTGCGTCCAGATCTTCGACAGCTGGGGCGGCGTGCTGGCCCCCGACGTCTACGAGGCCGGATCTGTCCGGTGGATGCGCGAGATCGTCGACGCCGTCAAAGACCAGGTCCCGGTGATCCTCTTCTCCAAGGGGATGCACGAACACTCGGACCTCCTGGTCTCCACAGGCGCCAACGTCCTCGGCGTGACCTGGACCACCTCGCTCGCTAAGGTCGCCGCCGGCCTCCCGGACCACATCGGCGTCCAGGGCAACCTCGACCCGGTCCTCATGAACACCACCCCGGAGCTCGTCGAGGCCGCCACGAAGGCCCTCCTCGATGAGATGGACAACCGCCCGGGCCACATCTTCAACCTGGGCCACGGCATCATGCCCCAGGCCAAGATCGAGTGCATGGAGCGCATGGTCGACACCGTCGTCGCCGCCGCTCGCTGAGGAGCTCGCTGAGGAGTTAGCCATGCCCAGGGTCGCCATCATCGGCGCCGGAATCACCGGCCTCATCACCGCCTGCGCCCTCAAGGACGCCGGCGTCGAAGTCGTGGTCATCGAGGCCGCCGAACGAGCCGGCGGCCCGATCCACACCTTTCCCCATGACGACCTCCTCTTAGAGACCGGCCCCCACACCTTGCTCGTCCGCTCCACCCCGGTGGCCGACACCCTGGACCGCCTGGGCCTCACCGGTGACATCATCGACGCCCACGACGCCGCCGAGACACGGTTCGTCGTCAAAGACGGCGTCGTCACCGCCCTGCCGTCCTCGCCATTGAGCCTCGCCACCACGCCCCTGCTCTCCCCCCTGGCCCGGCTCCGGCTCTTGCTCGAGCCCTTCATCCCCCGGTTCTCCGAGCCCGACATCGACGAGACCCTCGCGAGCTTCGTCTCCCGACGCCTGGGCCGCGAGGTCTACGAGTACTTCGTCGACCCCTTCGTCAGCGGCATCTGGGCCGGCGACGCCACCCAACTCTCGGCCCGCCATGCCTTCCCGACCCTCGTGGAGTTCGAGCAAGAAGCGGGCTCCATCGTCGCAGGAGCCCTCTTGAGCGGCCTCCGCAAATTCCAGAGCGACCAGGAGAACACCCGCTCCCCCAGGCGCCTCCTCTCCTTCGAGGGCGGCCTCAGACGCCTCGTCGACGCCTGCGTCGACCGCCTCGGCGACGACCTCCTCCTGGACAGCCCGGTCCGCAAGCTCCGCCGCGACGCCGACGACTGGCGCGTGATCTACCAGCGGGGCGGCGCCCGCCGCGGCGAATCCGCCGATGCCCTGGTCCTCACCCTCTCACCACGAGATCTCTACGACATCGAGTGGGAGAACATCGATCCCCCCCGGGGAGCCCTCTCCACCCTCCGAGACCTCCCCTACGCCCCCTGCGCCCTGGCCCACGTGGCCTACCGCCGCGCCGACGTCGAGCACCCCCTGGACGGCCTGGGCGTCCTGATCCCCTCCTGCGAGGGCTTCCACATCCTCGGCGCCCTCTTCATCTCCTCCATGTTCCCCAACCGGGTCCCCGACGACCTCGTCCAGCTCTCCGTCTTTATCGGCGGCGCCCGCAAACCCGAGCTCGCCGCCCTCGACCCAGGCGAGATCCTCGACCTCGTCGACCACGACTTAAGCCGCCTCCTCGGCACCCGAGCCCGGCCCGTCACCTCCCGCGTGATCCACTGGGATCGGGCCATCCCCCAGTACGAGGTCGGCCACGGTGTCTTCCTCGACGCCATGACCAACCTCGAAGACGCCCTCCCCGGCGTCTTCCTCTCCGGCGGCTTCCGCGACGGCATCGGCGTCCCCGCCCTCATCGAAGCCGGCCTGAACCGCGCCGACTCCCTGCAACGTCACCTCGGCCTCTCCCCCTCCCCGGAGAAGACCCCATGACCTTCGACCTCCCCCGCCGCCCTCGCCGCCTCCGCGGCTCCGCCCACATCCGCGACTTGGTCCGCGAGACTCGCCTCCACCGCGACGACCTGATCATGCCCGTCTTCATCACCCACGGGCAGAACATCAAGCGCGAGATCCCCTCCATGCCCGGGATCTTCCAGTACTCCCTGGACCGCCTCGACGAAGAGCTCGAGCTCCTCGACAACAACGGCGTCCACCGCCTGATCCTCTTCGGCATCCCCCCGGCCAAAGACGACGTCGGCACCGACGCCTTCCACGACGAGGGCATCATCCAACGAGCACTCGCCAGCATCCGCTCCCAGAGCGAGGCATTCTACCTGATCACCGACGTCTGCTTCTGCGAATACACCGACCACGGCCACTGCGGCGTCCTCCGCGACGACGGCACCCTCGACAACGACGCCACCCTCGAGAACCTCCAACGCCAGGCCCTCTCTCATGCTG
>SKON01000022.1 GCA_007120035.1 Myxococcales bacterium | reverse complement strand
TCCATCGACATCCCCGAGAGCCGTGAGGTCCACATCAACTCCATCTCAGCTACCCTCGAAGGCAATGAGTCCGTGGAGGGCAACGATGACCAACGCCAGCTCCACATGATCTATCAGGATGAGCACTCTTTTCCTCAGGCGGAGCAGCTGACCCTGCCTGCGGGACAAGCCCTGCGCCTGCGCCACCGATTCCCGATCCCCCCGGCGGCCCCCCCATCGTTCCATGTGATGAAGAACCATGTGGAGTGGAGGGTCGAGGTCGCCATCGACATCGAAGGCTGGCCCCAATGGAAACGAGTCCTCCTCTTCGAAGTCCACCCCGCCGCCGAGCCTCAACCTGATCCTTCACAACCGGCGAGCCGTGCCTAGTACTAGAGCCGAATGATTTCCCTTTCGACCTCTGGAGTCTTCCATGCGCTCTTCAATCCTGCTGGCCGCCGCCCTCCTCTTCGCCTGCGCCACCCCCACCCCAGAGCCCGAAGGGACCGTCGAAGCTCCCATGGAGCCCCCGCCGGCCGAGGAGGTATCCATCGACGGGCTCCTGGTCTCCGGGGACTGGCTGCAGGACCACCTGGACGCGCCGAACCTGGCGGTCCTTCACGTCGGCAACGACCCTGACTCCTGGACCGCCGAGCATATCCCCGGCCAGGTCTACATCGCTCTGGAGGACATCGCTGTCGGGGACTTCACTATGGGTTTCTCTCTTCCTCCGGAAGACCAGCTCCGGGCCGCCTTTGAAGCCGCCGGGGTCTCCGACGATACCCAGATCGTCCTCACCGGCGACCTCGAAGGCCTGATGGCCACCCGGGCGTTCCTCTCCCTGGAGTACCTCGGGCGCTCCTCCGGCGTCGCCCTCCTCGACGGCGGGTTGAAGCAATGGCGAGAGGAAGGTCGCCCCGTCGCCGAGATCCCCGTGGCAGCTCTCACCGGAGAGCTGACCACCCCCCGCAACGACGACATCATCGTCACCGCTGACTTCGTGGAGGCCCGGATCGACGACGAGGCCTATCAACTCGTCGACGCCCGTCCCCCCGCGGAGTTCTCCGGCGAGGTCCCCGGCGACGGCGTGGCCCGGCCCGGGCATATCCCGTCGGCGATCCACCTCTTCTGGAAGTCTGGCCTCCAACAGGACGATCGCCCCCACCTCCACCCGGTCCATCGAATCACTGAGCTCTACTCCGACGCTGGCGTCGACGACCACACCACCCTGGTCGCCTACTGCCGCACGGGCATGCAGGCCAGCTTCGGGTACTTCTTAGGCCGCCTCCAGGATCGGGACACCCTGGTCTACGACGGCAGCTTCGTGGACTGGTCCTCCGACCCCGATCGGCCCATCATCGGTCCCTGAACCGGCCTCATTGAGCCAAGAGCTCCAGATCCGGTGCCACGCACATCTCCAGGTCCGTCGGCAAGTCAAAGAGGTAGTGCTCACAACTGCTGCTATCGGCTTCGATCGCGCTCAACGCTGGGGGCGACCAATCCCCCCCGGCTGGTCCCAACTCCAAACTGTAGAAGTACCTTTCGTCCAGGTTTCCTTCGTAGAGTTCCATAGGCCGGTCCGTGGACGCCAGACCGGTGTTCTGGGCGAAGAGGGGTGCCTGAAACGCTCCCCGCAGCAGTGCCTCGCCGTGGCTCTCCAACCCTTCGCAGAGCCACTGAAAGGCGTCCATCATGTTATCGAGCTGCCCGTCGGTGAACTCCATGCCGTACTCGGACCGCTCTAACTCATAGAGGGCACGGAGATCCGACTCCAAGGCTGTGCAGTCAAAGACGTTGCTAAAGAACGTGCCTGACGTAAACCCGATCGCCGACACCAGCGCTTCCAGATGATCGTCGACCATCCGGCCGACCACCCTGCTCAAGGGCAGATCGAAGTCCAACGACTCCAACCCCAGGCGATTCCAGCCGTTGGTTCGCAGCGTGAGGTCTCCCGACGGACTGAGCCAGAACTCATCGCCGTCCCCCACTCGCTGGGTCTGACAACCCGGGTGGTCCAAAGAAACTCCGGAGCTTTCGAAGCAGTCTGAATAGCCCGCGGCCCACACCAACTCGATGCCCTCCACCGAGTACGCCACATCTTGCGTGTAGACCAGATCAAATGGCTCCTGATCGTAGAGCACGTCTCCTCGGAACCGCCTCTCCACATCCAACTCGGCGCTCAACGACGACAGGCTGACATGGATCTGATCGCCCAACGAAAACTCATCACCGTTGAACCCCACACCCACCAGGGACTGCCATCGCTCATCAAGTATGATCTCGAGCATCCACCAGAAGGTCTGCCAATTCCCGTGCATCTGCTCCGATCGTGTGTCGATATTCTCGATCTGAGCCACCAGGCTCCCCGAGTAGGCTCCGCTCAGATCACCGATCTGATCCCAGTTCACCAGAAGATGGCCCAGGGTTCCGCCGGTGTCGCAGGAACCACTGCTCACCAGGCAGCCAAGAAAGGCACTGCCGAAGTTGGCGGTTCGATACTCCGTGCTCTGAACGATATCCATGATCCTCGATCCCATCGCCCAGCTATCAAAGACATTGTCTTGCATCAGCCGGAGCCGGTATTCGTCCCCCAGGGCCGCCGGAAGCTCCCGCACGAACACGTCGTCCACGCTCACCCCGGCGCCCTCTTCTTCGATACGAACCTCCTCACACCCGACCGAGGTAGTTACGATCGTATCGTCGACCTCCACGTGGAGCACGACCGCTATTGTATAGTCTACTCCTACGGGTACCCCGCCGAACTCCAGATCCATGGAGCTACCGGTGATCTCCTCGGTGTTCACCGGTCGCATCAAAGCGCTGTCCCCAAGCTCCTGGTTCACCTCGTAGCAGGCTCGCGAGTAGTTCTCGAGCAGGAACACCGACAGGTGTTGATCGACGTCCCACACGGTGTCCGTTCTAAAATACGCCGTGAACTCGACGCTTCCAGTGGGCATACACGCCTCAGCCGGCGAGGCGTCGACACAGGTCACGCTCTCCTCGCCGTCACACTGGATCGTCCCGTCATCGCAGGGACCGCAACTCCCACCGAGCTCGGTGATCGCCTCCCCACCGTAGATCAGCTCTGAGGTCCCTCCGCAGAGGTTCTCCTCACCCGGCTCCTCACAAACACACTCACCGCCAAACTCACCGTCGGCACAGACCTGATAACCCGTCGCTCCATCAGGACAAGCGCAGCCGTCCTGCTGCTCGCCATCCTCACAGAGCACCTCTTCGCCGTTCTGATTGTCCTGATTCCCCTGGTTATCCACCACCACCGGCGGATCATCACCGAGATTACACCCTATCAACGCCACACAGGCACCCGCCCAGATCGTCATCTTGACCGCGCCTACCAGACCTCGTCCGCTCATGTTCACCACTCCTTCCACCCAGTTGATTTGGCGACGACCTCACGTTCCCGCCAGTGCCATTGATTCGACCGCGAACGGTACAAAGAATCCCATCTCAAAGCAAACCTCACCCCCCGGGGGTATGATCGGTTTGAGGTGGGTTGTCTCCATTCCGCAGCGGGCCTTGGCCCGCGAGGACCTTCGGGCCGCTGTGTCAGGCCCGACTCGCCGAGCCTCGCGGCCTTGGCCCGAGGAGAGGTGCCAGGTTCGCCTCCTGGGGTCGCCGGCTGGGGTCGCCTCCTGGGGTCGCCGGCTGGGGTCGCCGGTGGACCAACCGCCGAGGAGGACCGATCGGCGTGCCCGGAAGAGGTGCCAGTTTCGCCTCCTGGGGTCGCTGGTGGACGAACCGCCGAGGAGGACCGATTGTGTAACGGAGATAGAGGGCGGCGCGGAACCTCCCCTCGGGCCAAGGCCACGAGGCTTCGCGAGTCGGGCTACGCCCGAGGGGCCTCGCGGGCCAAGGCCCGCTGCGGGCTGCGGGCCAACCGATCCACGTGGATCCCCCCCCTACCGGGAGGGTACTCCGTTTGGCCAACGAAACGTCGGGGCAGCCTGCCATTGTCACCGTCGACACCCCGACCTATCATCGGACGCGCCATCCGCCGGTCCTCGCTGTACCACGGAGTTACCCTTGTTCCTCGCCATTTGTCGTGCATTCTTCCGAGCTCAGGGGTGGACCCTCCGCGGAGAGGAGGCCACGGTCCACCGCCGATGCGTGGTCATCGCCGCCCCACACACCTCCAATTGGGATCTGGTCTTCACCCTGGCCGCCTTCGACATGATGAACCTCCCCGTGCGGTTCACGGTGAAGAAAGAGGTCACCGGGTTCCCCGCCGGGATCGTCATCAACTCCGTCGGTGGCATCGGCATCGATCGCAGCCCCAAGGATGGCTCCACGGATCGCATCAGCATGGTAGACGCCATGATCCGCCTCTTCGACGAACACCCCGGGGATCTGGCCATCACGGTCACCCCCGAGGGGACCCGGAGCCGGCGAGAGAAGTGGAAGAGCGGGTTCTATCACGTCGCCGTCGGGGCCGGAGTCCCGATCCTCCTGGGGTACCTGGACTACGAGAAGCGGGAGGCCGGCATCGGCGGCGTGATCCATCCCTCGGGGGACTTCGAAGCCGATATGCGAGAGATCACCGCTTTTTATCGCGATATCGCTCCCAAAAAACCGGAACTCTTCAGCGTCGACACCCGGTTCGTCGACGCCCCCTGACCACCGGAGTTCTCGATGCGCCCAGCACTCTTTATCCTCGCCATCCTGGTGGCCCTCCCCCTCGCGGTAGGGTGCGACGACGACCTCGGTACCGAGCCCGACGCAGGCCCCGACGCCGATCAGCCCGACGCCCACGCCGAGCCCGACGCCCACCAACCCGACGCCGAAGAGCCCGACGTCGAAGAGCCCGAACCCCGGCAATGGCCCGACGCCCGGGAGGGCTGCAACGGCCACCCCGACCTCTGCGACCGCCCGTTTCACCAGGTGGTCTTCCCCGCCACCCACAACTCCATGGGCAATGACGAGGACGGCTGGTGGGTACCGAACCAGAACTACAACATGCGGACCCAGCTCATCGACGGCATCCGCGTCTTCCTGATCGACACCTACGATGAAGATGGCGAGATCCTCCTCTGCCACGCCCACTGCGAGCTGGGCAGCCGCCCGCTCCTGGAGGCCATGGAGGAGTTCCGGTCCTTTCTCGAGGAGAACCCCGACGAGATCCTCACCATCATCTTCGAAGACCACATCACAGGAGACCAGACCGTCGAGGTCTTGGAGAACGCCGGGCTAGTCCCCTACGTGTACACCCACGACGACGACGCCGGCTGGCCCACCCTGGCCGAGATGATCGACGCCGGCACCCGCCTGGTCGTCACCAACGAATCCGCCGGGCCACCGCCGGCCTGGATGCACCACGTCTGGGATCTCGGCTGGGACACCCCCTACACCTTCGGCGACCTCGACGAGTTCAACTGCGACCACAATCGAGGGACCACCGATGGGGACCTCTTCCTGATCAACCACTGGGTCCTGGACCCCTTCCCCTCCACCCAGACCGCTCAGGTCTCCAACAGCTACGAGACCCTGATGGCTCGGGTGGACGAGTGCGAGCAGGAGTTCGGCCGCCTCCCCACCTTCCTGGCTGTGGACTTCCACGACATCGGTGACCTCTTCGAGGTGGTCGATGTCCTCAACGGCGTCGCCTCGCCACGGTGACCTTCACCCCAGGACCACCCGGACGGTTCGAATCACCCGGGCCAGCCCCCGCATCACCTCCTCCGTGGTGGATCCCCGGAGGATCACGTACCCCTCCCCCTCGTATCCCGTCGCCCGGGGCTGCCCCACCCGGGGCCGAACCACGGACACCACGGCGTCACCCAGGTCCCGCAACACTTCCTCCAACCCGTCAACGGCCACCACTCGCTGGCCGTGCCCCTGGCCTCGCAAGAACGCCGAGCCCGCGGCGTATCTTCGCTCCGGCGGGTCGAACTCATCGAGGGCCATCAACCGTATCCAGGCTCCAAAGAAGTCCACCTCGTGAGCGGCGCTCATCAGGGGCATGATGTTCACCCCCGGAGGCCGCGCCCCCACCTCGTTGACCGCCACAGACCCATCGGGTCTCCGGAACCACTCCATGTGGGAGATCCCCGTCCCCATCCCCAGGGTCTTCAGGGCGCTCCGGTTCACCTCCCGAAACTCCTCCATCACCTCCGTCTCCCGGGGGAGCACCACGCAGTACTGGATCCAGGGGGTGTTCATCACCTCCAGGGGCCCCGGGATATAGTTCGTCGAGCTCGACCACACAGGCTCGCCGTCGATGGTCACCGTCTCAAAGCTATGCTCCGTACCCTGCAAGAACTCTTCGCATTGCAGAGGCCGCTCCTCACAGGGAGACAATGCGTGGAGCGCCTGCTCCAGGGCTTCGGCGCTCTCCAACCGCCACGTCGACCGCGTCCCCAAACCGTCGACGGGCTTGATGATCACCGGAAACCCCACGTCGTTCACGAACCCCCGGGCGTCGTCGGGGTGTGTCACCCGCACGTACCGGGCGCAGGGCACCTGGCCTGCCCGCAGGGCCTCTTTCATCGCCGATTTGTCCCGAAAACGCCGGGCCACCTTGGCCCCCATCCCCGGCACACCGGCCCGATCCCTCGCCACGGCGAGGGGCATCTGCAGTTGCTCCAGGGCCCCGAAGAGCCGCTCCACGGGGCCAGCCTGATCGGAGATCTCCCGCAGGGCCCGCGCCAACTCCTCCCCATCCAGGCAATTCCCCACCCGACAAAACCCCGAGAGCCGACTCGTCAGATCCCCGGGGAGCTTCCGCAGCGGGTCCGACGAGATCACCGCCGCCCGTACTCCCGAGAGCTCCGTGAGCCGGTGGACATAACGAATCGTCTTGGCCGTGAAGAAGGGTCCCACGAAAACAACGGTCCTCATGGTCACCCCGTCTTATAGTTCGGCGCCTCCTGGGTGACGATCACGTCGTGGACGTGACTCTCCCGCAGGCCCGCGTTGGTGATCCGCACGAACTGAGCCTTCTCCCGCAGCTCCTCGATCGACCCACACCCGGCGTATCCCATCCCGCTCCTGAGCCCGCCCACGAGCTGGAAGATATTCGCCGACAACGACCCCCGATAGGGGACTCGCCCCTCGATCCCCTCGGGCACCAGCTTATCGGTGGCGCTCTCCTGGAAGTACCGATCCTTGGACCCTCGCTTCATCGCCCCGATGGAGCCCATCCCCCGGTACATCTTGTAGGTCCGCCCCTGATAGAGCACCTGCTCGCCAGGGGCCTCGTCGGTCCCGGCGAAGAGGCTCCCGATCATCACCGTATGAGCCCCGGCGGCGAAGGCTTTGACGATGTCGCCGCTGTACTTGATCCCTCCGTCGGCGATCAGGGGCACGCCGGTCTTCTCGGACACTTTCGCCACGTCCATGATCGCTGTGACCTGGGGCACCCCCACGCCGGCCACGATCCGGGTGGTGCAGATGCTCCCTGGCCCGATCCCGACCTTCACGGCGTTGGCCCCAGCCTCGATCAACGCCTCGGCGGCCTCGGCGGTAGCGATGTTGCCGGCGATGATCTGGAGGTCCTTGTATCGACTCCGGACCTCCGCCACGGAGTCCACCACCTTCTTCGAGTGTCCGTGGGCCGTGTCGATGACCAGCACGTCCACGCCAGCCCCCACCAGGGCCTCGGCCCGCTCGTCCCGATCGCTCCCCACCCCGATGGCCGCCGCCACCAAGAGGCGGCCCTGGTCGTCTTTGACGGAGAGGGGAAACCGACCTTCTTTCTCCAGGTCCTTGATCGTGATCAGCCCCCGGAGCTCTCCCGATCCATCGAGGACCAGGAGCTTCTCGATCCGGTTCTCGTGCATCAACCGCTTCGCCTCTTGGGTGGAGATCTCTTCCGGGGCGGTGATCAACTCCCGGGTCATCAGGTGGGCTACCGGGAGGTCCAGCTCCCGAGCAAACCGCACGTCCCGGTTCGTCAAAATCCCCACGGGCTTCTTCCCCTCCACCACGGGCAACCCGCTGATCTCGTGGGTGTTCATCAAGAGCAAGGCCTCCGCCAGAGGTTGGTCGGGCCGAACCGTCACGGGATCGACGATCAACCCGGTCTCGGCCTTCTTGACCTTCGCCACCTCCAGGGCCTGCTCCTCGGGGGTCATATTCTTGTGGATCACCCCGATGCCCCCTTCGTGGGCCATGGCGATCGCCGTGCGGGCCTCCGTCACGGAGTCCATCGCCGCGCTCAAGAGGGGCGTCCGAACCGTGATGTCCGTCGTCAGCCGGCTCGATACGTCCACCTCCGACGGCAGCACCTCGCTGGCTGCGGGGACGATCAGCACGTCGTCAAAGGTCAACGCCTGATGATTTGGAAGACCGGTCTCGCGAAACCTGGAGCTCATGGTGATATCCCGACTGAAGTAGTCCACACCTCCACGGAGGCACCTGCCGTAAGTGCCGGACTCCTAGCAGAATTCCCCCACCTTCGCCACCTCAACCCATCCTCGTTCAGTCCCCCCGGTAGGGAGGATCACCGGGCGACCGATACCGGTCCAGGGGGCTTCGCTCGGCGTCGCTTCCGAAGTACCACCCGGTGCCTCCGGGCTCCCCGAAGAGCAGGTGGAGGATCGACCTCGTGCCTTCCTCGGGCGGCTTCATCCCCATCTCTCGGGGCTCCACTCTCCGGGCCTCCGCCCAGGGGCGAGTCAGGTCCGTCTCGATGAACCCCGGCGTGCAGGCGTTGATCTTCCACTCCGGGTGCTCCCGCGCCAGGAGGATCGTGTAGGCGTTCAGGCACGCCTTCGACAGCCCGTAGGCCGAGCCGTCGCCGAGACCGGCGGCCCCAAAATCTCCGCCCTCCTCGTCGATCCGAAGGCACTCCTGCATCAACCCCTCGATGTCTTCCCAGGTCACCTCCGGGTTGGTCAGCGCCCGCTGACGCTCCGCACTACAGGCCGCCACGAAGTTCGGCCCCGACGCCGACGCCACGTTCACCACTCGCCCGTCGTCCTTCGTCAACAACGGGAGGAATGCCTCGCAGACCCGCTTCGGCCCGTAGGTGTTCACCTCCAAGACGGTCTTCATCTCCGTGTCGCCAAACCCGATCCCGGCGTTGTTGACGATCCCGTAGAGCGGCCGATCTCCATCACACCGCTCTCGAACCGCCTCAGCGGCCCGGGACACCGAGGCGTCATCGGACACGTCGATCAACAAGAGCTCCACCCGACCTTCCCAGCCGGGCTCCTGCGCCACCACCTCGGCGACGGCGCTGGTGCCGCGCTCCTTCGACCTGGCCCCCAGAAAGACAAAGGTATCTTCGGCCTGATCCAAGACGGCCTTCACCGCCGCCAGACCGATCCCCTTGTTTGCGCCCGTGATCAGCACTCGTCTCGACATCTTCACTCCTTTGCGGTTCGCTCCAGTCATCGGCTCTCGGCGACGGGCAATCTAAGGCGCCTCTCCCACAAGGCAACCTCCTTCATGGCCACCTCACGCCAGGCCGTGAACTAGGGACGGTCCACGAGCACCGGGGTCATCTGCAGACCCGTGCTGTCTCCCCGCTGCCCATCCTCGTTGTTCCCCCAGGCCCACATCGTCAACACACCGCCTTCCTCTCGAGCACCGAAGGAGAAACTTCCCCCGGCGGCGATGCTCACCCAGTTGTCGCCGGCCAGCGCCACGGGCTCGGTGTTGGTCCCGGCGAAGGATCCGGCGCCGACCTGACCGCTGCTACTACTTCCCCAACAATAGGCCGTCCCGCCGACCTGAACACCGCAGGTATGAGCTCCTCCGGCGGCCACATCGATCCAGACACCGGGGAGCTGCTGCGGCGTCGTCGCGGTGCTGGTGTTCCCCAGACCGAGTCGACCATTTCCACCGAGACCCCAGCACCACAAGGTCTGGTCGTCCTGCAGCGCACAGGTGTGGTCGAAGAGAGAGGTCACCGCCGTCCACACCCACTCCTCGTCGGGTCCCACGGGCTGGGGGAACGACTGGTTTGTCGTGGTTTCTTCCAGACCCAGACGGCCCCCACCGTGGCCCCAACACCACAGGGTGTCGTCGTCCTGGATTCCACAGGTGTGGCGATACCCGGCGGTCACCGCCTTCCACAGGTCGTCCCCAACCCGTTGAGGCGTCGACGCCCCCGATCCCAGCCCGGTCTGCCCGTAGACGTTATTGCCCCAGCAGTAGAGCTCTCCCTCGCCACGGATCGCGCAGGTGTGGGTCCCGCCGGCGCTGATGGCCCACCAGTCAGCCTCGCCAGTGGCGTCGACCCGCTGCGGGGTCCAATGGGAGGCCAGATTCCCCAGACCCAGCCGGAACGAGTTTCCGGATCCCCAACACCAGATCGTCCCGTCGTCTTTGAGCCCGCAGGTATGACTGAACGACGCAGAGGTCCCGGCCGTCATCGACGTACTCACGTACACCCAGTTGTCGTCCTCTCCGACCTGCGCCGGGAAGGGGCGCCGGTTCGGATCCCCCGTCCCCAGCTTACCCTCTGTGTTCAACCCCCAGCACCACAGCGTGCCGTCGTCGGCCACCATGCACCCGTTCTCCCGCCCCCCTCGGATCACCTCCGGTTGCTCCACAGTGCTCATCTCTACCGGCGTATTGTTGTTTCCCGCCGGCGTCCCCAGCCCCAGTTCGCCGCTGAAATCTCGTCCCCAGCAGTAGAGCTCCTCATCACCCATCGCGCAGACGTGATCATTGCCGACAGCCAGCTGTGTCCAGGCGATCTCGGACTCCATTTCCGCGGGCACCAACTGGTTCGAGGGCTGCTCCAGGTTACCCGACTGCCCGTGATACAACCCTCCCCAGCACCAGACGGTCTGATCCAGCTCCCGGGCACATCCCACAGTGTTGCGCACCGACACCTCAGCCCACATCGTCCCGTCGTGGATCTTCACGGGCCACACCTGGGCGCTCGTAGTGCCGTTGCCCACTCGACCGTGATCGTTTCGTCCCCAGCAATACAGGGCGTTGCCCTCCAACGGGCTCTGCCGGATCCCGCAGCCGCCGCTAAATCCCATGGAGATATCCAACCACCCCGGTGTCCCAAGCCCCACCTGAATCGGCGACGTGGACCCCACCAGCTCGCTTCCGTTGCCGATCGCCCCGTAGCTTCCCCGCCCCCAACACCACAGGGTCGTGTCCTCACGGATCGCGCAGGTCTCCTCGATCCCGGTGGCGACCTGGACCCAGTCGTTATCCTCCCCCACTTGCTGCGGGGTGTTATGGCTCTGGTTTCCGTCGTCCAACCCGAGCCTTCCAAAGGCACCGGAGCCCCAGCACCACAGCGTCCCATCGGTGCGGATCCCACAGGAGTGGGTACCGTACACGTCCACCTGTTCCCAGTCGTTGTCCTCCCCTACCCCGGCCGGCACCAACTGGGAAACAGGGCTCGACCCGATTCCCAGACGACCGCTCTCGCCTGCTCCCCAACACCAGAGGCTCCCGTCTTGCTTGATGCCGCACGTATGAGCGCTCCCGGCCGACACCGAAGCCCACTCCCCATCAGCCCCGACCAACGCCGGCGTCCGCCGCAGATCCGTATCGCCCACTCCCAAACGACCGTTGCCCCCCGCGCCCCAACAACGCACCCCCCCGGCGTTCGTGACTCCACAGGAGTGGGAGGTCCCGCTGGACACCGACACCCACGCCGGATCGATCACCTCCCACTCGTAAGGCGTCACGCTGGTCAACCCCAGATGGTCCGTCGCTTCCACTCGGAAGGTGTACACCCCTTCGTCGAGGTCGAAGAACGACTCCGGCGAGGCACAACTGCCCCACTCACCGATCGTCTCCTCACCGCCGGGGTCCACCATGTCCAGGGCACACCGGAAGGTGCAGGTCGGCTTATTCGTGCACTGCCACGCGAAGAACGCTCCATCGACGGTCACCACAGGTGCCGGAGCCGCCAGAAACTCGATCTCCGGCACCTCCGTGTCGATCTCAAAGCTCAACGACTCCACCGGGCCTGCCGTGCCTCCGTCGTCGATGGCGAAGACCTCGAAGGTGTGCTCCCCGTCACCGAGCCCCACGTACTGCCAGGGCGACTCGCAGGTCTCCGGCCCCTCTGGCTGAGCCCCCGAGAGCTCACACTGAAACTCACAGCTCGACTTCGAGCACTCAAACTCCAGAGTCACCGTCGTCGCCGATCCCAGGGACTCCGGCCCGCTGGTGATCGTCACCTCCGGCGGCCCGAGCTCCACGCTCCACTGGTAGGTCGTCGTCTCTCCCACGTTGCCCAATCCATCGGTGGCCACCACGCTGAAGGTGTACTCTCCCTCCTCAAGGTCCCCGAAGGTATACGCTGGGAGACACGCCACAGGTCCCACGGACAACTCCCCGTCGAGCTCGCACTCGAAGGTGCACCCCGCCTTGGAGCACTCGAAACCGAAGGTCCCCTCCGTGCTTCCACTGATCGCCGGCGGCACGTCCACCAAGATCACCGTCGGCGCCACGGTGTCTACCGTCCAGGTCAACGACGCCGCCGGTCCCTCCGTCCCCAGCGTGTCCGTGGCCACCACCGAGAAGGTGTACATCCCGTCGGCGAGCCCCGTGAACTCCACCCCGGACTCACAATCCTCGTCGGAGGCCAGGACCGCGTCGCTCTCGTCCCGAAGCTCGCACCCGAAGCTGCACCCGGCCTTAGAGCACCCGAAGGTGAACGTCGCCCCCGTCTCGTTCGTCGCCGACGGCGGCCCCTGCAGATCGATCACCAGGGGCTGAGCGTTGTCGATGGTCCAGGTATGCTCCGCCGGCGGCCCCATCACGGTGCCCTCGATCACAGCGTACACCTCGAAAGTGTACACCCCGTCGACGAGCTCCGAATACCCCATCGGCGAATCACAGGAGGCCGGCCCGATCGTCGCCGGAGAGCCCTCCTGAGACACCTCGCAGACGAACTCGCAGTCCGTCTCCGAGCACCCCCAGGTGAACGTCGGCGACCGGTCCGTGGTCAGCAATGGCGGCCCCTGCAGGTTCACGATCTCCGGCACCACGGTGGTCACCTGCCACTCATAGGTCGCAAGAGCGCTCTCGTTGCCCGCCGGATCCGTCGCGAAGACCGTAAAGGTATAGTGCCCGTCCCCCAGGAAGGGGAACTCCACGCCGGTCTCGCACTCGGCCTGCGCCGACACGACCGTCGACTGCCCTCCTGACTCCCGCCCCAGCTCGCACTGAAACTCACACCCCTCCTTGGAACAACCGAACTCCAACACCGCCGTCGTCTCCGCCGTCACCGCCGGCGGTCCCGTCAGATCCTGCACCACGGGCGCCACCGTATCGATCGTAAAGGTCCGGATCACAGACTCTCCCCGGTTCCCATCGCTATCCTCGGCGTACACCGTGAATTCGTAGTCACCGTCCTCCAGCGAGGGATAGCTCAGCGGGCTCTCGCAGCTCCCCTGGGAGATCACGAGCCCCGTTTCGGTCCGCCGCAGAGTACAATGAAACGAACACCCGGCCTGGGAGCACCCGAAGCTGAAACTCGCCGTCGTCTGGTTCGTCGGCGACAACGGCGACACCAGATCTTCTACCTCCGGGAAATCGATGGGCTCGCAGAGCGCCGGGGCCCCGATCTGATTGACGCAGACCTCCACCTCGAGATCGCAGTCGTGGTCCCCCTCCTCGCAGTGGTCGATATCGGTGCAGATCGGCGCTTCTCGATCCTGATCCTCGCAATGCCAGTGGATCGCCACCCCACAATAGTTTTCGCCCTCCCCGTCGACCTCGCAGAAGTCGATATCGACGCAGATCACACTGCCATCGTCTCCCACCTCACAGGCCGCGTAATCCCCACACCCCCCATTATTCAACGCGCAGGGGTTGTCGCCGAGCACCACCGTCACCGTCCGCTCCACGACAGGCAGGGCCTCGTACGCGGGGACCCGAAATCGCACCTGGTACTCCCCCAGGAGAGAGGCCTCGAGTTCGATCGTCGCTCGGCCATTACTACCGGCCACAAACTCCTCCCCTGTGGGTGCAAGCCCCGGACCTCCCAGCACCTCCGCTTCGATGACGGCCCCCGCGATCCGGGTCCCATCGTAGGCGACCTCGGCCTGCAGCGACAAGGTGCTCCCCACGTCCACCTCGTCACCGGGCCCCACCTCAAAGCTCAACTGGCTCTCCGCCGCCGGCAGCGCGATCACATAGAGCACGGCCGCCCGGTTTCGCTGATCCTGTACCTCCACCCGACCCTGCAGGTAGTCCGCCTGCCCCAGGGCAGCGGCGAACTCCTCGGGCTCCAGGGACAGCCTCAGCCGCTCCACCTCAAAGGACCCCAGCGACCCGCCGTCAGGCTCCACCCGCAGCCACGAAGAGGCCGACAGAAAACTCCACTCCAGATCGTCTTCAGAGCGGGAAAACATCGACACCTCGATCTGGTGCTGGGACGGCGAAAACACCCCCGTCAACGGGTCGAAGACCACGGGCATGCTCCGATCCTCATCGACCAGCGCGATATCGACGAACATGTGGTTCTCCAACACCTGCACCGTCACATACTGGTCAGCATACCCGCTGGCCTCCGCATAGATCCGGTACAGCTCCCCTACCTGGACGTCTTCCAGGAGCGCGAACTCGCCACGCTCCGTGGTCCGCACGATCTCCGTCGGCGGCGCCGAGGAGATGAACGCTCCCGAGATCGGCCGCCCCGTCTCGTAATCCACCACTCGCCCCATCAGCGCCGGGGTGCCCGCCGGGACCGTCGACGGATCGACGCTCAGCGGCACCTCTTCCAGTGGATCCACGCTCTTGGGGCCACACCCACTCGCCATCAAGGCCCACCCCAGAACCAACACCACCACCATACGAAGAGACTTCATTCAACACCCCGTAGGAACGCAATGGCGCTGGCGCGCCGTCATGTTGTGATCAATACAAATCGATACATGCCAGACCCCGAGCCCCCCCGCAAGTCACAATTCCTCAGAGCTCTTCGGGACGTTCCGGGAACCCCTGCAGGCGGTGCCCCTGCCGGCAATCCCGGCGCGTGGCGTTGCGCCAGGTACGCTCAAACCAGGCGTGGGCCGAAGCGTCATCGTCCACCGGATCCTGGCAGGCTCGGGCCGTCCGCGAGTACGTGCTCTCACACTCCCGAATCAGGGGGTCCGTCGTCTCCGGGGCGCCACAGAGCCCGTCGTGTTCGGCCCCGATCTTGGCCAGACACTCCCGGGCTGCTTCCTGGCTCTCCCGCCCGCACTTCAGGAACTCGGCGATCACCGGGATGATCTCCCGATCGAAGTCGGGAGTGCTCGCCACCATACATTCGCCAAAGCTCTCCTGAACCTCGTCGCTGAACAAGAGCGCCTGACGGCATGCCTCGGAATCGATGGCTTCGCCCTGGAACTCAAAGCCACAGTCGCAGAGGTACCCCCGAAACTCGTTCAGGAGATCCATCTGCTGAGCATAGTACGCGTGAAACTCCTCCATCAGTTCTTCCTCCGACGGAGACTCCGCCTCGGCGGGCTGCTCCACCTCCTCCGAGGCCGGCTTAGACTCTGCGAGCCCCGAGGGCTCCGTCGCCGCGTCCTCCTCGTCGCAGGCTGTGAGCAGAATGGCGACGAACGCGATAACCACCAGGATGCGAGGCATAACAAACCCTTCTGTTGCGGGAAGACGGGATTCGACGGAACAACCCGAACCATATCCCAGCCCGACAACCGGGGCACGGAGAAACTGGTCGGCCCCGGAGGTCGGAGGTCGGAGGTCGGAGGTCGGCGCCGCCCACGCCGGCCACACCGCCCCCCGCACCCCGCGTCACCCACCACACCCCGGCGCCGCCCACGCCCCCCCCGCGTCACCCACCACGACCGACCACACCGCGCCACCCCACGTGGTCGATCACCTCGCGGAGGCGAGGCCTTGGCCCGCCGGAGCCCTCGGGCGAAGCCCGACTGTGCCAGCCACGGGGGCTTTGCCCCGTGGGGAGGTTCCGCGCCGCCCAC
>SKON01000099.1 GCA_007120035.1 Myxococcales bacterium | reverse complement strand
GTCTTGGTTAAGCGCAAAACTCGTCCTATCACCCGGAACTCATTTCTTGCGATCAAAATCCTCCGAAATCCCTTACGCCCTTATTCTATGCGCCCCTCGGTTGAACCGGATCGAGTGGGTGCCAGGGGGCAAGGCGCGAAGCGTCTGGGGGTCGTGCGCGCCGCCCGTGCGGTCGGATCGCTCCCCGCAAACCCCGACGCCACGATTCATACCGCTGCGCACCGCCCAGACGTGAGAGATGCTCGCGAACCCGAGCCGAAACAGAAAACCCGTGGACTTCTCCCCACCCTGTGGGGAGGTGCCCGAAGAGCGGAGGGGTCGTTCGCGCCGCCCGAGCGTTCGCCACACCACGATCCGGCTCGAGTCCCCATCACCTTGCCATCACCACCGCCCGCCCTATCTTCTCGCTGAAGCTTCGAAACTCTGAGGCGGGGACGATGCCATGGCGTCGCGCAGCAGCCGTATCTTCATCACAACGGTCGTCGCGTGGGCATGGGTCGCCTGCCACGACGAGGCGATCCACACCGAGGAGCCCTTCGCCCGGGCGGCGTCGGTGCTCGAGGATCGGTGCGCCCTGCCCGGGTGCCATGGCGCGACGCCGGCGGACCACCACCTCCTGGAGTCCTCGGACACCCTGTGGTTCGCCCTGGACCACACGGGCCGGCTCGACGACCTCGACGACGCCCACCACAGGGCTCGCCGGTTCATCAACACCGCGGAGGCCCCGGAGTTCTCGACGCTCCTCAGAAAGCCCCTGGTCCGCGTCCAGGGGGGCCTCCCCCACGGCGGGGGCGACCTCTTTCAGAGCCCCGACGACCCGGGGTTTGACGCCCTCCGGCGATGGATCCTCACCGAGTCCGACGGCGGCGAAGATCCCGGGGGATTAAGCGACGACCAGGAGTTCTTCGGGGAGGTCGTGCAGCCCCACCTGATGGACCGGGGGTGCGCCGTGTCCGCCTGCCACGGGGCCTCGGCCTCCAACGGGCTGATCCTCGACCCGGGCATCCCGGACCCCGACGGGGGCCGGCGGTTCAGCCAGGCCATGATCGCCCAGAACTACGAGGCCGCCCGGCCCTTCCTGGCTACCGACGGCGACCCGACTCGCAGCCGCCTCCTGGTCAAAGCCCTGCCGCTGAGCCAGGGCGGGATCACCCACCGAGGTGGAAACGACGCCTTCTTCCCGTCCCTCGACGACGCCGGTGTTCAGGCGCTCCTGGCGTGGGCCGGCGAGTCGGGCCCCGTGGAGGGGTTCGTCTACGTGAAGGGGACGCCGCGGGAGGCCTCCCACTTCGAGCTCCACTCCTACCAGCCGGGGAGCCACCTCTACCTCCGGGCCCCCGCCGGGCCCGACGGCGAAGACCTCCGCCTCACGGGCGACCTCCACGACGGCGACGGGGACCTCCGGGACCCGGCGGTCTCGCCGGACGCCCGGACCGTCGCCTTCGCCCTGCGCCGAGCCGACGAAGACGGCCACTCCCTCTACGAGCTCGACCTCGAGACCCTCGAGGCTCGCCGCCTCACCGACGACGAAGGCACAGACCTGATGCCCACCTACGGGCCCGACGGCGCCCTCTACTTCGTCTCCGACCGGGCAGGGCGCCACACCACGCATCCCCAGACCCTCAATCTCTTCCGCCTCACCCCTCCATTCGAGACGGCCTCTCCGGTCCAGATCACCTTCGGCGTGGGCCCCCAGCTCAACCCCCGTCGGTTCGCCGTGGGCAACAAAGAGGGCCGCATCCTCGTCGCCCACCGCCGAACGCTCGGGGACCGCGACGAAACCCTGGGCTTCTCGTTCCCCACGAGCCTGAGCGACGACTACCATATCTACTTCGGGCACACCGCGCCGGCGGACCACCTCGTGGTCTTCGAGGAGCTCCCCGACGGCCGGGCCCTGACCATCGCCGCCGACCCGAACAACCGCTGGGAGGGCGGCCGCCTGGCCTTGATCGACCGCGCCCTGGGGCCCGACCTCGGCCCCTACGCCACGCACGCCGCGGGCCTCCCGGCCTTCGCGCCGACCTTTCGCGTCCTCGACGACGCGGCTCGCCAGTCGGGGGTGAGCGTCGGGGGGATCTATCGAGACCCCGTGGCGCTGCCCGACGGGACGATCCTGGTGGCCTGGGCCCCGGGGCCCTTCGACCTCTCAGGAGCCACGCCGCCCCGGTTTCGCCTCCTCCACCTCACGCTCTCCGAGGCCCCGGCGGGGTGCTCGGGCCTCTCGTGTACGCCCGTGATCTCCCGGGCCCGGGAGTGGGTCCGCCCCGACGACGGCCTCTCGGCCCACTCCCCGCAACCCCTGGTCCGCCGCTCCCTGCGCGAGGCGACCTCGGGCGACCCCACCACAGGAGACGACCCCATCCTCCGGGTAGCCGACGCCGCCGTGGCCTTCGAGCTCCTCCAGAACCCCTTCGCCGCCGGCCCCAAGCGGTTCCGCGACGATCTCCGATACCTCCGCATCGTCACCGCAGATCCGCCGGGGATCTACGCCGAAGTGCCGCTTACCGACGACGCCTCGGCGGCGGTACGGATCCCGGCCAACACCCCGCTCCGCCTGCAGCTCCTCGACGAAGACCGCATGGCCGTCGACGAGCAGCACAACCGATGGCTCTTCGCCTGGCCGTCGATGACCTTCCGGGACTCCACCCACCGGGCCGACTATGAGCCCCTCTGCGGGGACTGCCACGGCGCCCGCTCGGGCCGCCCGGAAGACCTGATCGGCGCCTCCCCGCGCCCACCCCGGGCCACTCGCACTACAGAACTCGCCGCCACAGAACCCGGCCCGGGCTTCCCACTTCACCTGACCTACCACGACGACATCGCCCCGCTCCTCCACCGCGCCTGTGGAGCCTGCCATGGCGACTACGCCTCTGGAGCTCTCGAGCTCGTCGACCACACCTACACCCGAGCCCGCTCAAGCCCCCTGATCCACCTGGTCCAGGGCCACACCTCGCACCCGCCGGTGGACCTCCCCGATGGCGCCCTCCTCAAGCTCATCCGATGGATCGAGTCCGGCGCCCCGGAGGGCACGCCATGACACCATCGATCACCAAGCTCATCGCCACGCTCGCCATCGCCACCCTCGCCATGGCCTGCCACCGGGGAGACACCCCATACACCTACGCAGACCTCCAACCCCAGAGCGCCACCCCGGACGCGCCGATCCGCCAGAAGCCCTCGGCCCTGGCCCTCCACCCCGACCGGGCCGAGCTCTACGTCGCTCTGCCGGGCACCCCGGACCGCCCGGGCCGCACCGTCGCCGTCATCGACCTCCACGCCCGAGAAGTCATCGCTCGCCACACCGTGGGCTCGGGCCCCACAGCGCTGGCCCTCCACCCCGGCGGCGACCACCTGGTCGTCGCCAACCGGTACTCCAACTACCTCACCGTCCTGGATCTTCAGACCAGCCGAAGCCACCGCCAGCTCTACGACTACTACGCCGAAGGCCTCCTCTTCGACGCCCTCGGAGACCGCCTCTTCGTCGCCAACCGCAAGCGCAACGCCGTCGACGTCCTCCCCACCCGCCAGGACCACCGCCTGACCTTCGGCGCTCGGACGGCCGAGCACCCCGTGGGGTTCAACCCTGCCCGCATGGCCTTAAGCCCCGGCGACGAGACCCTCTACGTGGCCTCCATCGCCGGCGTCGCCGTCGCCGCCGTCGAGCTCGCCGCCACCTCCAGCCTCGCCATGCCCCTCACCGGCGCGAGCCCCGTCGAAGACGTGATCACCGACCCCTCGCCGCCGGCCTACGCCGCCTGGGCCGACACCCCCGGGACTCACGGCATCTGGCTCGGCGCCCCGGCCTTCGACGTGCTCGCCACGTCGACCCACCTCTATGTGGCGACCCTCTCGGAGAGCACCCACCACCGCCCGGGCACCGGCGACGACCTCCACCCCTACGGCCAACCCTCCCGGGGCGCCCCCAACGAGGGCTTCCAGGCCCTCCAGAACGAGCTCGCCGTCTTCGCCCGGCCCCACCACTACCCGGCGCAAAGGTACACCTCCACGAACTACTGCTGCCCCGACGTCCTGGACATCTCCCCGGACCACCCCGAGCGGGGCCACCTCCTCCCCGACGAGTCCCTCCGGATCGTCGACGGCGCCCTCCCCACAGCCCTGGCCGTCCACCACACCGACCCGCCGACCCTCCTCGTCACCTACGGCGGCTCCAACCAGCTCCAACGCTTCGAGATGCTACCCGGCGGCGAGCTATACCCGGGGCCGACGATCGCCGTGGGTCTCGACCCCCGAGCCGTCGTCGTGGACCCCACGACAAACACCGCCTACGTCGCGAACCGCCTCAGCGACTCCATCGACGTCGTCGACCTTGAGAGCTTCCAGGTCATCCACACCATCGACGTCGCCCTCCCCCACTCGCCACCCTTCCCCGCCACGGACACTGAGCGCGGCGAAGCCCTCTACTACGCCGCGGCGAGCCTGAGCGTCGACGGTGGTAAGACCTGCAACCACTGCCACTTCGACCGCGGAAACCTGGGCAAGTTCTTCCACATGCCCTGGCTCGACCACCTCCACGCGAGCCGCATCACCCCCGACACCCGGGGGCTCCACGACACCATCCCCTGGACGCTCCCCCACCTCGAAGGCTTCGCCCACCCCGCGAACTTCGACGACCACGCCGCCCGGGATCGATTCTTCCAGCGCCAGACGCCCCCCCTCGTCGGCGAAGCCCTCACCGCCGAGGACGTCCGGGACCTCCTGAACCTCTACCTCCAGTCCACCCCGTCGCTCTTGCCCAACCCCCACGTCGACGCCGACCCCGCCGCCGCTGAGCGAGGCCGCCTGCTCTTCGAGTCCCCCGAGACGGGCTGCGCCTTCTGCCACCCGGCACCCACCTTCTTCCACCCCGACACCTTCGGCCCCATGATCGATCCCGGGCCCGACCGAGCCCTGATCCACTCCACCTCCCTTCGAGGACTCTGGGACCGGGCCCCCGGCTACTACCACGACGGCCGAGCCCCCACGCTTTTGCAGGCCCTGGTCCCCCCGGGCCACCGGGCCCTCCCCGACGGCGCCGACGGCTACAACATCGCCGACGGCATCCCCGACACCCACGGGGGCACGAGTCACCTCTCACCCCAAGAACTCAACGACTTGGTTCAGTATCTGCTCACACTTTGAGGCTTCACTATGGTCCATATCCTTCGCTCACTCATCCTGCTCCTCAGCCTCCTCCTGGTCGCCAGCGCCTGCGGGCCCGCCGGCGGTGACGACGACCACAACGGTGGTGACGGCGACAACGACAACAACCCTAACCACAGCGGCCCCGACCCCTGCACCCCCGAGACCCGCAAGGAGCTCTGCGGCGACCGCCAGTGCGGCACCTACTCCACGGTGGACCGCTGCGGCACCCCTCGCCAGGTCGAGTGCGGCGTCTGCGACGACCACGAGGAGTGCATCGACCACCAATGCCTCTGCACCCCCGAGACGGACCCCGAACTCTGCGCCTCCAACGCCGCCGTCTGCGGCCCCATCACGGTGATCGACGCCTGCCTCGAGGTCCGGGAGCTCTTCTGCGGAGACTGCCCCGAGGAGGGTGAATGTATCGACAACATATGCCGCTGCGACGACGAGCCCGTCCAACCCCTCTGCGAATCCGTGGGGGCCGCCTGCGGCACCGTGGAGATCACCGACTCCTGCGGCATCCTCCGAGAGGTGGGCTGCGGCCTCTGCGAGGGATCCGAGGAGTGCATCGACCACCAATGCGTCTGCTTCGCCGAAACCGACCCCGAGCTCTGTGAGGACCGGCCCGCCGGGGAGTGCGGGACCATCACCGTCGAGGATCGATGCGGCGACGACCGCACCCTCCTCTGCGAGCCCTGCGCCGCCGGCGACGCCACCCTCGGCGCCGTCCGTGACGCCCTGACGGGAGAGCTCATCGAAGACGCTCTGATCCGAGTCTACCAGTGGCCCCCTCCGGTGGGCGCCAGCGAGGACTGGGTGTGGCCCTCGGGCTACCGGGCCGACGACCCCGACTTCGCCGCCAGCACCCGGGGCCCCGACGACAACGGCCCCGCCTCGGACGTGAACTACGAGCTCACCGACGGCGACCCGATCTGCGTCGAAGACGCCCCCACGGCCACCCTCGTCGCCCACCAATGGTACCGAGTCCGCGTCGACCGCCCCGGCTACGAGCCACGGATCTTCTACCGCTACCACCAGGGGTTCTCCTTTGACCAATGCCCGTCGGCCTGCCCGGCCTCCTCCGAGGCCGGCTGCCACCGGTGGGACTTCGACCTCTGGCCCGACGACGCCCTGCGCCCCCTGATGCCCGACCTCGTCGTCGACGCCCGCAACCTCAACGACCAACAGTGGCAATGCGCCCACCTGCCCCCGGGCTCCACCCACGAGCGGGTCATCGGCCTCCGATTCGCCGCTGGCGCCGTCAACGTCGGCACCGGCCCCTTCCGCCTGGAGGGGCAATCCGAGACCAGCGGCACCAGCGGCATCGTCCACCAGGTCATCCAGTGGTCCGACGGCTCCACGGAGATCAACGAGTTCGAGAGCGAGCGATTCATCTACGACTCCCCCGTCCAGCCTCGACTGATGGTCTGGCTCCGCTTAGGCCTCGTCGATCCCGTCGACGAGTGCCGCGACGTCGACGACCGCCCGGCCTCCTGCCTCAGCCACACCCACGAAAAATGGTCCTTTTGCCTCCACGACTCCGACGAGTTCGACCGAGACGCCAAGACCCTCTTCGGCGGCCTGACCTCGATCTTCACCAACCCCCCGACCTGCATCACCGGCACCATCCAGGGCATCACCTCCGGTTGGAAAGACACCTACCAGAAGCACCTCCCCGACCAGTCCGTGATCATGGGTCCCCCCAGCGAGGCCTCCACCCTGGGCTCCCGGTGGCTCGAGGTCGAGCTCGATCCCCGCCGGGTCCTCGAGCTCCCCGACCGCCTCGGCACGGTCGCCCGGGTCCTCGTCGACATCCCCTCCAACACCGCCGCCTTCTGCGATGATCCCGACACCATCCTCGACTGCACAGGCCACCCCGACAACTACACCCTCCCCCAGCGGTGGGGCTGTCCCCGGTATCTCGACTACGGCGAGTAATAGGAGTCGTTTTGAACAAGGCCCGGAGTCACTCCCGCTCCGTCGAACTCCGCACGGGGTTGGTTCTCGACTGGTCGACCAGGTGAAGAACATCTCAGGCGAAGCGGGGTCATGACCCCCCTGGCTTTAGCCGGGGGTAGACCGTGGGAGTCCTGAACTATGCCCGGAAAATACCGCCGCCAACCCCGACGTTTCAGAACCGCGCCCTCACCCGACCCTTGCTAAATCCCCCAGAGATCGGTCATTGTATAGACAGTTGATTATCACCTTTGCATTACCTTGCTACCGGCCCTGGGAGTCATGAGCCTTTACTGCCCCATATGTGGCAACGGCTACGAGAGCGGGAACACCTGCCCTGTAGACGGCTCTCCTCTGCTGGAAGCCAAGGCCGACGACGACCGCCTGGGCCAGCTCGTCCACGGGCGGTTTCGGCTGATCGAAGAGATCGGCTCCGGCGGGGCCGGTCGGGTATTCCGTGCGATCCAACAACCTATCGGCCGGGAAGTGGCCGTCAAGATCCTCCACGGCGCCATCCACGCCAACCCCACCGAGCAGGAGCGGTTCATTCGGGAAGCCCGGATGGCCTCCTCCCTGCGCCACCCCAACATCGTCAGCCCCGTGGACTTCGGAGAAGACCGGGACCTGCAGGTCCTCTTCTTCGCCATGGAGTACGTCGAGGGAGTCGACCTGCGGGACCTCCTTGACGGTACCCGCCGGGTCACCCTCGATCTGGCCCTGGAGATCCTCTTCCAGACCGCCGGGGCCCTCACGGAAGCCCACGACAAGGGCGTGATCCACCGGGACTTAAAGCCCGGAAACCTCCGCCTCGTCGCCGTCTCCGACGGCTCCCTCCAGGTCAAGGTCCTCGACCTCGGCATCGCCCGCACCATGGAGGGCACAGAGAATATCACCGAGACCGGAAACATCACGGGCACCATCGCCTACCTGCCGCCAGAGTACATGACCGAGGGGACCCTCGTGGGCTCCTCGGACTTCTACTCCATGGGGATCATCCTCTATGAGATGATCGTGGGCCACAAACCCTTCAACGGCAACTACCTGCAGGTGATGTTCCACCATATCAAGACCGAAGCCCCACCGCTGAACATGGGACTCCCCGACGGAGAGGTCGTCGACCCGGCCGTAGAAGCATTCTACCGAAAGCTCGTCGCCAAATCCCCGGACGACCGCATCCAGGACGCCCGGCAGCTTCGGGAAGAGATCAAGGCCCTGCGTCACCACCTGGGACTCCAGCCCCCTCACCTCAAAGAACCGAAAGAAGAGATCTCCACCCAGACCTTCCGGGCGTTCTTCCGAAAGGTCGGAGTCGCCCACGCCGACGACGCCCCGCCCAAGTTGACCACCAACGTCAAAGGCGACCTCAAGCGAGCCGCTTCCCTCTGGGGAGGAGACCCTGAGGCGAGCTCCAGCGCAAAGATCCGGATCGCCAACACGACAGACCTCAAGAAACGGCTCCGCCGAAGACTCCTCGAGGAGAGCGAAGCTACCACCGACGAACCCTCCACCGCTGAACCCGTCACGGGCCCCCTGAAGCTCTCCGACAACTGGGGCATCCTCGACGAGCGGCGGGCCCCCACAGGCCTCCAAGAGGAGTCCTTTACCCGGTCCGAGAAGGTCGACGACAACTGGGGGATCGATCTGCCCGACGACGACTGAGACCTACTCGGTCCCCTCCGGCGCCAACCGCTCACTGGACAGCAGCCGCTTCAGCTCCTCGAAGGGGATCACCCCGTCGCCGATCAGATCCAGGGCGGTTCGCCTCATCGGCCACAGGCCTCCGGCCACGCACTCGTCCCGAAGCTCGTCGACCTGCAGCTGCCGGGCGATGGCCTTTCGGATCCGAGCGTTCACCTTTAAGAATTCCACCACCGCGATCCGACCCCGGGTCCCCCGGTGCTCGCACCGAGCACACCCCTTGCCCCGGTAGCATTTGAACCCCTCGGGGAGTCCCCCGGGGAAGACCTCCTTGACCAGCTCCGGATCGGGGGTGGCCTCCTGCCGACAATGAGTGCAGATCCGCCTGGCCAGCCGCTGGGCCATCACGGCGATCAACTCCGAGGCCACCGAGTTGGCGTGCATCCCCAGGTCGAAGAGCCGCTGCACGGCGTCCACGGTGTCGTTGGAGTGCAGCGTCGAGAGCACCACGTGGCCCGTCTGGGAGGCCCGGATCGCCTCCAGAGCCGTCTCGCCATCACGGATCTCCCCCACGAGAATCACGTCCGGATCCTGGCGCACGAAGGACCGCATGGCGTCGGCAAACCCGAACCCGATCTGGGGCTTCACCTGGGTCTGCTGGATCCGGTTGATGCTATACTCCACGGGATCCTCCACGGTGATCACCTTGCGGCTGGTCTCATCGGCCAGGACCTGCAGACCACCGTAGAGGGTAGTGGACTTTCCGGACCCCGTGGGCCCCACCACCAGCACCAGCCCCGAAGGGGTCTCCAACAACCGCTCGTACTCCCGGGCCAGGGGCTCCGGGAACCCGAGCTCCCGGATCGTGATCAGCCGGTTGTCCCGGGGCAGCAGGCGGATCACCACGAACTCCCCCTCGTGGCACGGCTGGGTCTGGACCCGGAGGTCGAAATGCCTCCCCCCGACCTTACGCTCCATGCGCCCCCCCTGGGGCAGCCGCCGCTCGGCGATGTCGAGGCGAGATTCGATCTTGATCACGTTGACGATCCCCCGCAGCTCCATCTCGGAGATCCGGTACCGATCCATGTCCACGCACTGGCCGTCGATCCGAAACCGCACCCGCACCACCCCGTCATAGATCTCGAAGTGGATATCGCTGGCCCGCTCTCCCACGGCGTCCATCAGAATCCCATCGAAGATCGCCACCGCCCGGTGGCTCTCCAGGGGCTCTACATGGGTCGGATCGCTGTACCGATCGGGGACTTCCTCGGTCTCCACGACCTCTCCGTTCCACCCGTGACGACCGTACTGCTTCAGCTCGATCGCCCTCCAAAGGCGGCTGTAATCCGTGGGCGTCACCAGCACCATGTCCACGGAGTCCACGTTTGCCGCTCCCCGCAGGGGCTCCACGTCGGCGTCGGGGTTCGACGTAGCCACCACAAACACCGCGTCCTCGTCGGCGATGGGCACGAACCGATTATGCTTCATGAAAGGCCGAGGGATCCGGTCCAACGCCTCCTCGGTGATCCTCCCCAGGAGCTCCTCGGTCCCGGCCAGCTTCAGGCCCCGCTGCAGCGCCAGAGCCCGGTAGATTTCCACCTCGTCGAGCTCTCCCATCTGGAGCAGGGCGTCGGCGATGCTGATCCGCTTGCTCTTGCTCATCGCCTGGACACGATGAGCCCGCTCCTCGTCGGTGACCCCGAGGTCGATCAGGATCTCCTCCAGAGACGGCACCAGGTAATGCTCCCCCAGCTCTTCCCGCTCCATTCGTTTGCCCAGCCGACGATACCGAATCAGCTTCTGCACCGTCGCGCTGGCGCTTCGAAGCGCCACCAGCCGACCTCCGTCCTTGAGCCGCCGCAGCAGCCCGTGGCTCACCTCTCCGGCGGTGGTCTCCACCAGGATCGCATGGAAGCTCCCCTGGATCGCTTCATGGTCGGGATCGTCGGTCTCGACCACCACCACGTTCTCCGACCCCATCCGGTCCAGCTTCTCCCGGGCCGACTCCGCCCGATGGTGGAGCTTCTCCAGAGTGATCACTTCGGCGCTGAAGAGCCCCAACACCATCGGCGTGTACCCAAACCCGGTCCCCACGTGGAGCACCCGCTCCCCGGGCTTCAGCTCCAGAGCCTCGATCATGGCCTTCACCGTCGCCTTCGGGGTCAAGATCGACCGGGTCGGCCCCCCTTCCTTCCGAGCGTAGGCCAGATCCCCATGAAGCACCGCCGAATCCAGAAACGCATCTCGGGGGAGCTGGTCCAACACATCGTCGAGTCGTAGGGGGGTGTTGCTGGCGGTCATGGAGTCGTCCTGTGAAGTGGGTTCAACACACCCTCAACACTTCGTTACAGGCGACCTCCAGTCAATACCTACTCCGGGAAATGTCCCCGCGTGGCGTTAGCGATCTTCACCAGCGCCAGCATCAGCGGCACCTCCACCAACACCCCTACCACGGTCACCAACGCCGCCCCGGAGTGGATCCCGAAGAGCACGATCGCCGCCGCTACGGCGAGCTCGAAGAAGTTGCTGGAGCCGATCAGGGCGGCCGGGGCGGCGATGCAGTGCCGGACCTTCCACAGCTTCGCCCACCCGTAGGCGATGGCGAAGACGAAGAAGGTCTGAATCACCAGAGGCACCGCGATCAACCCGATATGGGTCGGGTTGTTCAGGATCACCTCTCCCTGGAACGAGAAGAGGAGCACCAGAGTCGCCAAGAGCCCGATCATCGTCACGGGACCGAAGAACGGCAGAAACTCCTCATCGAACCACTGCCGGCCCCGCCGCTTGATCAACCCGTTCCGCACCAAAAATCCCGCCACCAGGGGGATCACCACGTAGAGCACCACCGACAGGAAGACCGTCTCCCAGGGCACGAAGATCTCCCCGAGGCCCAAAAGCAACATCACGATCGGCGCGAACGCGAAGAGCATGATCAGGTCGTTGATCGCCACCTGCACCAGGGTGTACCCGGCGTCCCCCTTCGTCAGATAGCTCCACACGAAGACCATCGCCGTACACGGCGCCGCCCCCAGCAGCACCGCCCCGGCCAGGTACTGCAGCTGCAGCTCCGGCGTGATGAACGGTTCGAACACCACGGTGAAGAAAAACCACGCGAAGGCGAACATCGAGAAGGGCTTGATCAACCAGTTGACCACCAGGGTGATCGTCAACCCTTTCGGCTCCTTACGCACACCGACGATGCTCTTGAAGTCCACCTGGAGCATCATGGGGAAGATCATCACCCAGATCAGCACCGCCACCGGCAGGTTCACCTCGGCATAGGTCATCTCCCCGAGCACGTTCGGCACGGCCGGCACGAGCTGGCCGATGGCGATCCCCGCCACGATGCAGAGCGCCACCCACACCGTCAGGTATCGCTCAAAGAAGCCGATGTCTTTATTGGCGCCTTCGATCTCGCTCATCACTCTTCCTTCTTTCCGTTGGGCACTACTTCAGCAGCACGAAGTCGAGCCACCGCAGCCACCCGAGGAGTCGTCCTCTTGTGTCTCCTTCAGCCCCAGCATCGATCGAAGCTGGCTTCGCTCCGGGTAGAACCCCCGGCACATCAGACGACCGTCGATCATCACCAGAGGCAGCACGTCGTTTCCGTCCTCCTCCAGCGCCTGGCGGACAGACTCGTTGGACACGAAGGCGTCGGGCTCCTGGGAGAGGTTGAACCGCGCCACCTCCACGCCCTGTCCCTTCACCCAGTCCAGATCTGCAGCGAACTGCACCAACCGAGGCTCCACCTCAGGTCCGCAGACCCCCGTAGAACAGCACATCGGCGGATCGTAGATTTCCAGCTTCTTCATCGCTTCTCCTTGATTCACTTGTTATCCTCTCTCTCTTCTCAGCCCAGAAGGGACACCATCGCCCGAAACCGGGCGATCGCAGCGGGTTCGATGCAATAGCAGACCCTGGGTCCGTCGACTTCGCCGCGGATCAATCCCGCGGCCTTCAACTTCTTCAGGTGCTGGGACACCGTCGACTGCGCCAGAGGCAGCTCCTCGACGATCTCTCCACATATGCAGCTATCTCGACGCAGGAGGATCCGCACGATCGCCACCCGAGCCGGATGACCCAACGCCTTGGCGTACTCAGCCAACTCCTCTTCGTCGAACTCCACCTCGTCGACGGGGATCTCCTCGGCCGGCGGGGGACAGCAGTCTTGTCGTTCTGCTTTCACTCGATCTCTCCTTGCGGAACCCAATCGTTTATCGTAACTAGACGATTAACAACGCCGCGTCAACGATCACTTCACCGAGAACGACGCCATGATCGACGTAACCACTCGCCATCTCTTCTTCACCGGAAAAGGAGGCGTCGGAAAGACCTCCACGGCCTGCGCCACCGCCGTCAGCCTCGCCGACGCCGGCAAGAAGGTGCTCCTCGTGAGCACTGATCCGGCCTCCAATCTGGATGCCGTACTGGGCACCAGGCTCGGCTCCACCCCGACGCCGGTCCAGGGCGTCGACGGCCTCTTCGGCCTCAACGTCAACCCCGAGGAGGCCGCCCGGGCCTACCGCGACCGCGTCGTCGGCCCCTACCGAGGCCTCCTCCCCGAGGACTCCATCGCCGCCATGGAAGAGCAGCTCTCCGGCGCCTGCACCGTAGAGATCGCCGCCTTCGACGAGTTCACCGGCCTGATGAGCTCCGGCGGCGATGCCACCGGGTTTGATCACCTGATCTTCGACACGGCCCCCACGGGCCATACCCTGCGGTTGCTTCAACTCCCGGCGGCCTGGACGGACTTCATCGAGACCAACGAGCGGGGTGCCTCTTGCCTGGGCCCCCTCTCGGGCTTGAAGAGCCAACAGGAGCGCTACGCCGAAGCCCTGGAGATCTTGAGCGACCAGGAACGTACCACCCTGGTACTCGTCACTCGTACGGAACGAGGCGCCCTCACCGAAGCGGAGCGCACCCGCGCCGAGCTACAAAAGCAGGGCGTCACCAACCAGATCCTGGTCATCAACGGCGTCTTCCGGGCCACCCACCGCGATGATCCCCTGGCCCTGCAGCTGGAAGCCCGCGGCCACGAGGCGCTGGGCGCCATGGCCCCGGGGCTGGCCGCCCTACCCTCGATTCAGATCCCCCTGAAGCCCCACAACGTGGTGGGCCTCGACGCCCTCCGCGCCTTCTTCGATCCCGCAGCCCCTCCCGAGGCGACGGCCGCTACCGAAGACCTCACCGCCGATCTGCCCCGGCTCTCCGCACTGGTCGACGAGATCGAGGCCGACGGCCACGGCCTGGTGATGTTCATGGGCAAGGGCGGCGTGGGAAAAACCACCACCGCCGCCGCCATTGCTGTGGCACTGGCCCGGCGAGGCCAGCCCGTGCATCTGACGACCACCGACCCGGCGGCTCACCTGCAGAACACCCTTCAGGAAGAGGTCGACGGCCTCCGTGTCACCCGCATCGACCCCGTGGCCGAGACCGAGGCCTACACGAAGAAGGTCATCGAGCGCTCCCGGGGTGACCTCGACGCCGAGGGACTGGCTCTCCTCAAAGAGGATCTGCGCTCTCCCTGCACCGAGGAGGTCGCCGTCTTCCATGCCTTCTCCCGGGTGGTTTTCTCGGCCCGACGAGAGATCGTGATCATGGATACGGCGCCCACGGGCCACACGCTGCTCCTTCTGGACGCCACCGGCTCCTACCACCGGGAGATGACTCGCCAGAGCGGCGCGAAGGTCCGCATGACCACCCCCTTGATGCGCCTGCAGGACCCGGCGCACACCCGGGTGGTGATCGTCTCCCTGGCCGAGACCACCCCGGTACAGGAAGCCGCCCACCTGCAGGAAGACCTCCGACGAGCCGAGATCGAACCCTACGCCTGGGTGATCAACCGCAGCCTGGCTGCCACGGACACCGTCGACCCCGTGCTCCGAACCCGGGCCGTCGAGGAGACCGCTCAGATCGCTCTCGTCCAGGCGGACCACACAGACCGCCTGTTCATCGTCCCCTGGGCCGCCGAAGAGCCCATCGGCGCCGACCTGCTCCATTGCCTGATCTCTTAATCCACCCAGGCCGCGAGGAACCCCATGCGCATCGCCCTCTTCAGCGACATCCACGCCAACCTGCCGGCCCTACAAGCCGTGCTTCACAGCATCGACGCCCATCGACCGGATCAGGTCTTCTGCCTGGGCGACCTCGTCGGCTACGCCCCCTGGCCCAACGAGGTGGTCGCCGAGATCCGCCGACGGAACATCGCCACCATCGCCGGGAACTACGACGAGGGGGTGGGCCTGAACTCCGACGACTGCGGCTGCGCCTATCAGACCGACGACGACAAGGCGCGGGGAGACCGCTCCATCGCCTACACCAACGAGGTGATCACCGACGATCACCGGCGATGGCTCAACGCCCTCCCCCGTCACATTCGGCTCGAGCTCGGCCCCGGGGCCAACACCTCGATCCTCCTGGTCCACGGCAGCCCCCGGCGGATCAACGAGTATCTCTTCGAGGACCGCCGGGAGAAGAGCTTCCTGCGCCTCTTCGAGGCGGCCGACGCCGACCTCATGGCTTTTGGACACACCCACAAGCCCTTCCACCGGGTGTTCGAGACAGACCACCGGGTCCACCACGCCATCAACACGGGCTCCGTGGGCAAGCCCAAAGATGGCGACCCCCGAGCCTGTTGGGTTCTCCTGGACGTCGAGCCCGGTGAGAACCGACCCGAGGTGTCTGTGGAGTTCATCCGCGTCGCCTATGACGTGGAGGCCGCCGCCCGGGCCGTCGAGCAGTCGCCTCTGCCCGACGCCTTCGCCGACATGCTCCGCACCGGCGGCGCCTGAGCTCTCGTCCGAACGCCACGAGGCGCGACCCCATCAGGGGCCGCGCCTCGCGCTCGCGTCAGGACTGAAGATGATCAGCTGTCAGAGACGCACTCGCCAAGACCGTCGTTGGCCGCCTCGTCGCAGATCTCTCCGGCGTCGCAGTCTTCTTCCTGCGTCGCCTCGGTGCAGATCACCTCAGCGACACACTCGCCAAGACCGTCGTTGGCCGCCTCGTCGCAGATCTGACCTTCGTCGCAGTCTTCTTCCTGCGTCGCCTCGGTGCAGACGGGATCTTCGCCGCCTTCTTCCACGCACTCACCGAGACCGTCGTTGGCCTCTTCGTCGCAGATCT
>SKON01000235.1 GCA_007120035.1 Myxococcales bacterium | reverse complement strand
CTCCGATGGAACCCTCGGTACCGTGCAACAACCCCTGTGCTCCTCATTGGCCGCACGAAAAGAGATCGAAATCCATGGCCTCCGTCCGCTCAGCACCGCCATGACCAGCGCGTACATCGGGGAAGGCTACCTCCGTGACTACGAGGTCATCTCGGCCTGGGTCACCCTCCTGTCCGCGATCGGTGGAAGCATCGCTGGCCTCGTCGTTGGCACAGTGATCCGGCGGGAATTCTACCTTCGCAAAGCCCACACCCACCTGATGCCCTCCCGGCTCTACGATCCCCGCATGACCCTCTCTCCTCAGCACTTCAGCGAAGACTTCCTCGACCCGGGACTCTGGGACGACTACAGCATCTCCGCTCGCTCTCTCGGATGGAACGCCACCAACGACGTGGTCTACGAACTCCTTCGGGGCCTTTCATTCTTCTATCCGAGCCTCTTTGTGATCCTCGAGACCATGGACTTCCTCGACGCCATCGATACCTTGCAAAACCTGGTGGACGTAAACTTCCTACGCAACAACGTCATCTTCGAGAGCATCTCCTCGCTGCTCGAGAACACCGAGGCCTGCCTGCTCGAAACCGGTCCCTGGGAGAACATCCCCGCCCACTCCACGGAGTACCCCTTATTCTTCGACATCGAGTACAGAGGCGCCCTGGATCCTTCCCAGGCCGTCAACGCAAGCTGCCCCGACCAGATCCCCACCGGGCAGAACCCCAGAGAGTTTGTTCCCTACCGAACGGGGATGGGTCAGGTCGCGGTAAACCTTCGTGGCGAGAGCTTCCCTCCCGAAGAAAACCGTGCCCACTCTCGGCTTCAGCACGACCTCGAGACCCGCATGATCACCTTCCTGCCGAGCCGACAGTACCGAACCGTCGATCCTGGCGAGGAGGTGGAACTCGAAGCGCAGCTTCGGTGGGCACTCGATCCTGACGTGGAGTGGTCCGTCTTCCAGGGCGAAGCGGAGATCCTGGAACATCACGTCGAGGAGGACATCCCCGGCATGATCTACGACGTCTCCGCCAGGGTGAGGGTCTCCTCCTCGGTGTCGGACTTCCCCGTCGTGATTTACGTGGAGAGCCTCAGCGACCGGGGCCTTCGTGCAGACACGTGCTCTCCGCCTCCTCGCAACACCTTCTTTTTTCTTCGCGCCGAAGAGGAACTCTCCATCGCTCCCCAGGCCATGTGCATCCCCGAGGGCGGCACCCTTCAGTTCGAGATCATCGAATTGTCCAGCTCCGAGGAGGACCCGACCATTCACTGGAGCGCCTCCGATGGCTCCATCAGCTCCTCCGGATACTTCACGCCCCCGGCAGGTCGCGGCGAATACACCATCAAAGCGGCCCTCAACGAAGACACCTACGATGAGGCCAAGGTCCGCGTGGGGGCCTGCGAGTGCTTCTACAGCCTCACCCTCACCGGGGGGGGCGAAGCTCATGTCGGCGAGTTCGCCAACGTCCAGGCCGAGTTCATCCCCAACGAGGTGTTCATGCTCTCCTTCGGAAGTGCCGCGGACGGTACGGACGTGCAATTCATCGTCCCCGACCCCCTTATGCGGGAAGGGCATCCCTTCGTGGCTCCAGTGGGCGGCACAGTGGCTCTCGAGAACGTAGGGCTTCTCGCCCCGCCTCAGATGACCCTATGGTACTGGCCCGAGGATGAGGAGGTGGGGTGGACGAGGCTCGACGTCGAGTGGTGGGCCGACAACGACTACATTCAGGGTCGCATTATCGGCGTCACCAACGCCGGTACGGCCATGGCTGTCGTGGATGGACAGCAGGTTATGCTCCCCTTCCATCTGGCTCCCACGACCCTGGAGATCGAGTTCATGGCCCCCCTGTACAACCTCTTGCGCAACCCTGCCGGCCGCTTCCTTCACGGCTGCCCCAGCGCTACCCCTGACCTCCCAAATCTCGAGGGAGGCGGTCTGTGAGTGAAGCGCTATGAGTCGTGCTCTTCTTCGGCGCCGCCGCCGGGATCACTCTGCCCGAAGACCAGCTCCACAAGGTGCACCTACCTACTCGGCATGAAGGACCACAAGATCGACCCGAGTGATCCCGATCACCCCAAAAACTCACTGGCCACCCCGTAGCAACTCACCATCGCCTCCTTCTTCGCCCGCGTCAGAGCCACATAGAACAGCGCCCGCTCCCGCACGTGGAGATCTGCCCGCACCACCTCGTCATCGGTGTCCTCCACCACATACTTCAGCGGCACCTCCCCGTCGTTCACCCCGGCCACGATCACCCGGTCGAACTCCAACCCCTTGACCCGGTGCATCGTCGCCACCCGCAGTCCCGGAACACTCCGGTCGTCATAGGCATCCCGACTGATCCGATGGGTCGTCACCCCCAGGGAGTTCAACGTCGACTCATACCGGGTGACCGCCTTCTGCGTCCGAGCCACCAGGCAGGTCGAAGCCAGACCGTCCTCGCCATCCGCCTCCTCCACGCGGGCCAAGAAAGCCTGAATCGCCGCGACCTCCTCCTCGAAGGTCTCGGCCCTCACCACCTCCGGTGGCTCCCCGGTCATCAGCGACTTGTACCGGTCCGTAGTGTCCTCCCCCCCGTCCAGATCATCCACGCTGAGCCCCTCCAACACCCCCACGGCGAACCGCCGGATCTCCTCGGTCGTCCGATAGTTGATCCTCAGCCGATGAGCGTGATTTCGCCCCTGAATATTGATCCCGCAATGCTTCATCACCACGGGCTTTCGATAGATCCTCTGGTGCCCATCGCCCACGATAAAGAGGTCGTTTCGCCCCTCCGGAATCATCGCCCGAATCAGCTTGAACGCCTCTTCGCCCATATCCTGCGCCTCATCCAGGAGCAGCGCCCGATACCCCACCAGCCCCGGCTCAGCCTCCAGCAGATGCCGGGCGTCGCGAATCGCATCGGCCCGCTCCTTCAACCCCCGCTCGTTCAACATCGTTCGGTAGGCCTCAAAGACCTTCCACACCCCGCGGCGCTGCCCCCGGTTCAGCCCCATTCCACGTCCGGTTCGCCGGGCCCGGAGGTAGTCTCGCAGGTCCCCACACCCCTGAGCCTGCACCACAAACTCCCACTCTTCCCGGTAGAAGCTCGTCGGCACCTCCACATCCTCCGGGGCGTTCAACAGCGCCTGCTCCCACAACTCCGACAGAACGCCGCTCCCTTTGGAGTAGTACTCGATCTTCCCCTCATAGCCCTGACGCCGCAAAAACCCACTCACCCACCGGTCCAGGTTCACCACCTCGATCCGCTTCATCAGGTCCGGATCGCAGATCTTCTGCAGGTTCTCCCGAATATCCGCCGCCAGGTTGCTCGTAAACGTCGTAAAGAGCAGCCGATCCGTCGGCTCCGTGAACACCCCCCGCAGCAAATAGGCCGCCCGGTGCATGGCCACCACGGTCTTCCCCGTCCCGGCCCCCCCGAGCACCCGGATCGGACCGTGGAGGTCGAGCTCCACGATCTTCCGCTGCATCGGGTGCAAGAAGACCCGCCACTTCTCGATATCCGCGTCCAGGACCTGTTCCAGGTTCTCGTCGTCGACCACCACGAACTTCCGTTGCGACTGCGGGTTCTCCAGCGCCGCCGCAAAGTCCTCGGTGTCTACTTCTCTCTCCTCGACCACCACCACCGCCCGGTACACGTCCTCCAGGCTATCCCCCTCGTTCAGCCAGTAGAGCGCCTCATACACCTCTGCAGGGAGGCTCTCCTTGGCTTGCTCCAGCTCTCTCCGAGTCCGAAACCGCCGCACCACGGGCAAGAGCTCGTCGGGCACCCCCAACCGCCGCAGCTCTCGATCCCGCACTTCATCGAAGAGCGGCGGCGTCTCCTCGTCGTCCTCCACCTCACTGGGCTCAACGTAGACCTCCTCATCCACGGAGTAGATCTGCAAGCTCCCCGTCTCGGGGTGCACCGTCGCTCGCCGCCGCACCGCCCACTCATAGGCGTCGTCGTGATTATCCACCCACAGGAGCACATAGACGTTGCCCTGCTTCGGCTTCAGCAGGATCGCCCGATAGTCCCGATCGATCCGCACAGACCGCATATTCTCGTCCGACGCATTCTGGATCGTCTCGTAGTTAAACCCCGGCGACATCGGGTTCCGCCGAAACTTCCGGATGAACTTCTGCACCTTCTTGCGCTGCGTCCGCGGAACCCCCATCAGCGCGTCCAGAAAGTCATCGGAGAGGGCGACCTTGATATTACCTGCCAGAGAACTCATGGGATCATCCTATCTTTCTTACCGTTCTTACGACTCCAGCGCTTACGACGTCAGCAACTCGATCACCAACCCCGGATCATCGACAGCTTCATCGACGTCCACCACACGCCAGCCCCGAGACTCAAAATCCTCTCGGGTCTCTATAACACCAAAGTCCCCCTCGGGCATGTCGAGGAGCGCCACCTTCTCCTCCTCCCACGCGATCTCCGCCGGCCCCGACACCGGCCTCCCGTCCTCGTTGATCACATACCCCGCCACCCCCGGCACACACCCGGCCTCGAAGAGCCGGTCCACCAACACGCCATACTCGGGACCCAAAAACACCACTTCCGCCCGAAGCGCCTCCCACTCCATCAAATCCCCTTCCCCCTCGGGCAACCGCGGCCGCGACTCCAACAACGCCCGGAAATCCAACTCCTCCATCGAGTTCGCCGTCACGAAGAACGTCTCCGGCAAGAACTGCAAGAGGTTGTACAGCCGCAGCACCCCGTTCCAGGTCCGCTGATACCCGGACTGCTCCCGAGCCTCCTCGCTGTCATCGAACCACAGGAGCACCCGAATCCCCCCCGGATTTCGCTCCGTCATCGCCCGCCGCTCAAAGGACGCAAAGAGCTTCACCCCCGTACTCCCCTCGGGCCCCTCCACCATCGCGTGCATGGGCTCCCCGGTCAGCTCCGGCATCAGCACCTCCTGCAACGCCTGCGGCGAGTGTGCCTTCAGCTCCTCACACCACTCGGCGTAGGCTCCTGCTGACCGCTGGGGATCCATCAAGCTCGCCACAGCCGACATCGCCAGCGCCCGCAGCTCCCGCTCTCCCTGCTCCGCCCCGGCCCTCACGTACCATTCCAACCACTCCCAGGACGGCTCCCCACCGGTCCCTCTCTTCGCGACCTCCTCGCCAAACACATCGTACATGGACCCAAAGAACGCCTCACCAATCGCCGACCGCGACGACGAGATCAGCTCAAAGTACCACGACTCCTGCGCCGCGAACTGTGACTCCACGTCCTGATAGCTCAAAGACCACGTGTACGCCTGCCCGCTCTGAACCAATGCCATCCGCTGAAAGAGGTCTCTCCCAACCCTATCCCAGTGGTACTGAAACCCGTCGGTGAACACCGCCACGGACCTCCCCTGGTCACCGCTCCCCTCGATCAAGAAGTCTATCGACACCTTACACGCCAGGCCCTCGCGCTCCCCGCGGTTCACCTGGGGCACCATCTCCCAACTCCGCTCCCCAGGCTCCATCACGTGCAGCCTGTGCCCCGTCCGCTGCCGCACAAGGGCCTTCTTCCGCTTCACGCCCCTCATCTCTCCCAGGGCCTCCACAAACCGCGCCTCCAACTCGCTGTCGTAGAGCGCCGACATGATGATCGACCCCAACGACTCCTGAGGCGCGAGCTTCTCCTTCTCCGCCAGGATCTCCCGCAGCACCTCCTCGGCGACCTTCCGCGACGTCTCCGACATATCGTAGCTATTTCGGTACGCGAAGAGGCACCGGTAGCACCCGTCCTTCTCCAGATCCATCCGGCACGAGCACCCCGTCAAGATCGCCAGCGCCACCTCCAGGATGGCCATGATCTTCGAACTTCCGTCCTCGGCAGGCAGCATCAGATCCTTCAGATACCCCGTTCCCCCCGGGATCCGGTCGTAGAGCACCAGGAAGAGCTTCGACCCGCTCCCATCCCGGGGCGGGTCCATCAACGACGTCGCCTCCAGGTGATCCACCTTGCCCCCGAAGTACGCCTTCAGGCCCATCTGGAACGCCGCCACGAACGAGTGGAGCTTCTTCTCGAACCCCGGACGATTCGCGAAGGGCAGCAGGATATGAATCGCCTCGGCCTCGAAGTCTCGATACAAAAACAGGCACTGCTCGATCCGCTCCCGGTGATTCCGCCGCCGGCTGGGACACCCGAAGGTATGCTCCCCCTCCACGGGCTTATCCCCCACGGAGCGCGGCTGGATCTTTCCGCAATCGGCACAGATCGCGAACCCATCCCGTACGGCCTCATCGCCGGCGATCAGCCCCTTCTGCCCCACCTCACCGACATCACGATACTCCCCGAAGTTCACCTCCCGGAACCCCGTCCTCGGCACATATTCGTAGCCGAACTTCACCTTCTCATCGTCGATCGCCCAGGCGTCCACCCCGCCCCGCTGAGCCGTCACCAGCAGCTTCTGTTGAAAGAAGCTCGGCGGCCGCTCGTCCCGGTCGTCACCGATCCGACTCTCCCGGTCATTCGTATTCGCGTACACCTGCCGCAGCTTCAGCATCTTATGCACCTGACCGGCCACATTGCCGAACCCCTCGCTCCCACAGCTCGGACACCGCTCGGCGTCGTGCTTCACGGTCACCCGGGCGCAGAAGTGGCAGACATCGCAGAACTGCCAGGTCTCGATATCTCCCCGGTCCACCCCCACCCGATCGATCTCCACCTGGCGCCCACCGGCGTAGAACCGGCTCCGCGGCGCAAGCTCCCGAATCGCCGACCGCGCCGGCCGCTCGTACTCGTAGCTCACGGTCTCGTACTTGCCCTTCCCCCCTTCGTGGGCCTCCTTCTTTCTCCAGATCACGGACTTCAGCATCACCCCCGCCTCGGGGAAGGTGTAGTTCGGCAATAGCCCCGAGGTAGTCAGAAACTCCATCGTATCCCGCTTCTTCAGCCGCACGATCAGCCCCCCCAACGCGGCCAGCTCCTGCTCCATGCCCTCGATCTCCTTCTTCTGGTCCTCCCCCAGGACCTCTTCGGCCTGCAGCTTCTCCAGCCGCCGCTTCGTCCGCCGGTGCTCGTCGGTCTCCCGCTTCAGCTCCTTCTCCGCCCCTTCGAAGGCTTCCAGAAGCCGCAGGTTCAACGCCAGGACCTCTTCGTCATCACCCCTCATGAAGTGCACCAGAGACTCCCGCGACGGCTCCGTCAGGTGGTCCTCGAAGAGCCCCAGGAAGTCCTGCAGGATCTCCTCGGAGTGGTCCTCGACGTACCGCAAGAGATTTCGCGGAAAGTACGCGTCATCCCCCTTCCCGAGCCGCTCCAACACGGTCCCGATCATCCGCGGAAGGTCCCGCTGATCCACCCCGCTGGCAGCCCACCGATCAAAGCAAAACGCCGTGAGCTGGCGCTCCAACACCGCAGAGGCGTTCAAGAACACCCCCGGCACGTCCACGTCCCCACCGATCATCTCCTCGGGCTCGGCGAAGAAGTACAGGTCGTGCGCCCGCGCCGCCGCAAACGTCAACAGCAACGAGTTCCCATCCCGCCGCCCCGCTCGCCCGATCCGCTGCAGGTAGTTCGACTGCGCTGGCGGCACCGAACAGAGCACCGCCGCCGACAGGCTCCCCACGTCGATCCCCATCTCCAGCGTCGGCGTACAGGACAGCAGGTTCGGATACCACGGCTCGGGCTCCTCCGACTTAAACCGCTGCTCCACGGCCTCCCGCACGTCCCTGTCCAGAAGCCCCGTATGCTCATCCGCCACGATCCGCTTCACCTCCCCCCCACGGTAGAGCCGCGCGTAGTACCCCTCGTGAGAGTCCAAGCTCTCCCGATATCCCCCACCCCGCGTGCCCATCGCCGGCGTCCTCAGCCACACCTCTCGCTCCGCCCTGGCGACCTGCACGAGCCGCCCCGTGGCCTCCTCCTCGAGCACCGCCACCTCCCGGGTCACCCTCAACGCGTCCAGGCTCAACCCCCACACCCGGGTGCCCCCGTACATCCGCCCCTCGAGCACCCCGGCCGCCACCAGCCGCTCCAAGATCACCTGCTCGTAGGCGTACCGGGCCTCATCGGCCACCAGACTGGTCACCTCCCCGACGCATCTCCCGAACCACCGGTCATACCAGGTTTCACCGCTCCGCTTACTCACCGGCTCAAACCGCCGGGTGCGCCGACTCGCCAGGAACACCGGCAGCCGACTCTTGGGGCTGATCCCCGGCATATGCCGCTGCCTCCCCATCACGAAGGTGTTCTCCCCGCCGGTCTCCAGGTAACTCTTATGAAGCTCCGGCTGGAACACCGCCCCCTGGGTCAAGAGCCGCCGCAAGAGCCCCATCACCAGGGGCCGTAACTCCTCGACGCCGACCTCCTGCAGACCGCCGATCTCGTTCCGAATCGGTTCCACCATCGTCGACAGCGCCTCGTCTACCCGCGCGGGGTCCACGTAGGCGATAGACGCCCCGGTCCGCGGCAAGGTCCGACCGATGGGCGCCCGCAGGCTGTACTCTCCGATCACCTCCCAGGACAGCCGCCGCCGGATCAAACGCAACAGATCGCTCTTCGCCGGGAGCTTCCCGTCGGTCTTCAACTTCTCGTAGTCCCGCAGCCACGCCATGTCGGGCGCAAGAAAGGTCGCCACGAACGCCTCGGGCCCCAGCTTCTCCTCCCAGTGGTCGGCCACCATCTCCGGCAACGCACCGAGCGCCACGTCGCCGCCGGCGAGCTCCACGACTTCCTGGATCGCGAGCCGCAGGTTGAACCGCCAGGTCCGCCCCTCAAAGAACCCCGCCCGGTGTGCCGCGTCCTGCACGGAGTCTGAGAAGGTCAACAGCTTCTTATCGTCGTTGAACCGCGACGCGAAGAGCTGGTTGATATACGCGCTCGTCAGCGACGCCGCCTGAAACCCCAAAAGCGACAGGCTCTCCTTCGCCTCACAGGCCGGACAGTCGTGATGGGAGACCAGCCCTCGATCGGACTTCCGAGTGTTCTCCGTGAACACCACATCCAGCACCGGCCCCGGCCCCTCCAGCAGGGGGTCTTCGGGCTCCTCCGGCGCCTCCCGAGACCGCCGCAATGAACGGGTCTGCACAAACCACGGATCCCCCCTCAGCTCCGTCTCCGCCGGAAAGAAGAAGGTCACCCGCGGATCCCGCTGGAAGTAGCCACGATAGAGCCCCTGCAACCCCACGCTCAGGTTCAGGGGCTTGTCGTTCTCCACCATCGTCGCCCACCCCATGGTCCCGCACTCCCGGCAGTAGATCACCGGCAGGCATACCTTTCGCTGGTCTCGGGTCAGGTCGTCGTGAAAGAGCAGCCGGGGCTTCTCCTCGACGGTGGCCACCATCCGCCGCATCTCCCGCTGCCACAGCTCCAACCGCAGCTGCAGAAAGGACCGCTTCCCCGTCAGGTCCCGCGCATACGCGACCAACGACAGAAAGCTCAAAAGGCTCAGCCGCACTCGCCGCGCCGGCACATCACGAAACGCCGCCTCCCGCTGCAGCCGCACCACCAGCTCGTCCACGCTCTGCGGCCCCTGCCGCGTAAAGAAGAGCAGCCGCTCCAAAAGAAAATGCCCCCGCAGCTCCACCCCCAACGACACCGGGTCCCTCACTTCCCCAAACCAGATCTCCTGCTGCCGCTCCACGTAGGCCTGAGGGTCCTGAAACCGCGTCGCGTCCAGGTCGTCGACCACCTCGGCCCCCGGCACGATCTCCACGGCCTCTCCAATCTCCTCGGCCTCATCGGCTCCTTTCTCCAGGCCGGCGTCTACGAAGTAGTCCTTCGACTGCAGGGTCTCTCGGATCACCGAGTCCTCGTCGAAGGATTCGCCAAAGACCTCCCGTGCGTACCGAAGCAGGTTCTGAACGCTCTGCTCCCCGTCCCCCATGGTCGCCGACGTCCCCACACAGGTCAGGTGGCCCTCCGGCGTCTTCAGCCGGGCCTTCAACCGCCGCAACAGGCTCGCCAGATCCGAGCCCTGGGCTCCATCGAAGGTATGGAGCTCATCGACCACCAGAAACTGCAAGGTCTCGGGCCCATTCTTCGCCCAGATCACCTGGTCCGAGGGCCGCACCATCAGGTAGTCGAGCATCTTGTAGTTCGTCAGCAGGATATCCGGCGGGTTCTCCCGCAGCACGTCCTTGTCGGTGATCACCGACGTCTCTCCCATCATCGCCTGCGGCGTCTCCTGCTTCGACCCCACGTAGAGCCCGGCCCGAATCTTCCCCCGCAGGTTCGGATTGCTGTGGATCATCGCCGCAAACCGCTCGGCCTGGTCCTGGGCCAGGGCGTTCATCGGATAGATCAGGATCGCCTTCACCCCTCTGAGGTGATGAGTGGCCTCACAGTGGGCCAGCACGGGATAGAGGAAACACTCCGTCTTCCCCGACCCCGTCCCCGTCGCCACCAGGGTGTTCTCCTTGACCGGTCCCCCGAGCCGCTGAAAGGCCCGCTCCTGATGCCGATAGGGCGGAAACTCCATCGGCACCTTCTCGAAGAACCCCGGCCCCACCTCTCCCACCTCAAAGGGCAGCTTCAACGACACGAAGGGCCCCCGAAACAGCGGATGTTCTCCCTCGTCCTCCCCCTCCACGAACCGCCCCAGCATCTCCTCGAACCCCTCCGTGGTCGCCCAGAAGCTGGCCCTCAGAAAGTCCTTCATCCCCTGCTGAAGCTGCGCCACCAACGCTGACGGTATCATCGTGCCCGTGCCTCTACTTCGACGAAATCACTCGCTCACACCCACAATAGGCCACTTCGGGACCGCAGAACAGGAGAAGGCTGGCATTCAAGTGGGCCAATTTGATCGTAGCGTCATCAGTTGCTTGCCCGACCCCTGATGCCTTGTACTAACCAGTGGGGTTGGCAATCGCGCTGCGGCGAGCAATACTTATGAAGAGATGGAGCACACAATCACTTTGGTCGGACCTATGGACCCAAGCCGTCAAAAGGAAGAGTTCAGCAACGCTTTTGTCCAGGCCGTCTCTGCGGCTGCGGGATTCTCTGTACAGAAGCCTTCTGTCGACAATGAGAGCGTAGACTAGACGATCTCGTCGACTGCCAGGGACGGTTCGATTCGGTCTCCACGACTCGACCTACAGCTTAAGAGCTCTGCATCAACAGCCTTTGAGGACGGAAATGCAGAGTTTTCCTTTCGCTTGAAGATGAAAAACTACGATGACCTGCGACCCACAAACTTTCTGGTTCCCAGAATTCTAGTGGTCGTCCGGGTCCCAGAGGAGCCTGGCGAATGGACAGAACAGACCGATGATCAACTCGTTCTTCGACATTGCGGATATTGGCTTTCACTGCGGGGCTTTCCGGAATCGGAAAACACCGCCAATGTGACTGTTCAGATTCCAGTGGAACAGCGGTTCACCGTTCAAGCGTTACAGACATTGATGAACCGCATTGGCACAGGAGTCCATCCATGAGAACGACTATCCGTGATCAAGGGACCTTTGAGGGACTACAACCTCTGGATGTCGTGCGCTATCTCCGTGTCAACGGGTGGCGCGAGGAGAGCCAGAACGGCGACCGCGCTTCGACGTGGCTTCGGCAGACCTCGACCGACGATGAACACGAAATCCTCCTCCCCTTGCAGAGAAGCCTGGGCGATTACGCCTTGCGAATGGCCGACGTCTTCCGGACGCTGGAGCTCGCTGAGGAACGTTCTCAGACGGAGATATTGCAGGATGTCCTTACAGCCGGTTCGGACATCATCCGCGTCCGTCTGTTCACGGACCGCTCTCAGACGACACTTCCCATCGAAGACGCTGTACTGGCCACCAACAAAGCGAAGGAAATGATGCTGGCCGCCGCGTGTGCCGCAGTCGAGCCCCGACAATACTATCACGCGAGAAAATTCGATGACGCCACGAATTATGTCCGCAGACTACGGTTTGGCCAGAGCGAGGCCGGCAGCTATGTCTTTACGATTCACTCCCGGGTACCCCCAGCGCTGCAGTTGCCCGTACCGGTCGAACTGGAGGATGACCTCGATGCACCTTTTGAGCGAAAGGTGACTTACACCCTGGCTTCCGGTCTGGAGGCTGCCTACAGGGCGGCGAACCGTGCCGCAGCCATCGGTGACATCGCCCCCTTCGAGGATGCTGTCCAGCACGGCGTAAGCGCCAACCTTTGCGACGCCCTCGTCGGTCTCGGCGGCACAGATGGGACCTCCACCTTCGAAATCAGCCTCTCCTTTTCACCCAGCCGGCAGGCACCTTCGTCAGTGCCACGCTCGATCCAGTTCTCACCGGACGTTCTCCCACTCTTTGAAGAGGCCACTCGGGTCTTCAAGCACAAGAGTCCCCAGGACGACTTCGAGTTGGAGGGCGTTGTGGTCCAGATGAAGCAGGAGGACGAACCGTCGGAGCCTGACTCCCGCGCCATTCAGATCACGGGATCGGTGGAAGGGAAAATGCGCAAAGTGGAGCTCTCCTTACCTGAAGAAGACTTCGATCGGGCTGTGGAAGCCTTCAAGGCTCGGAGCACCGTCCGGGTGCATGGGAAGTTGACCCGCACGGGAAACCGCTTCGTGCTGCGCAACGCCCGCAGCTTCGAGGTACTCTCCGAAGACGACTGACGCGAGCCACCCCACACCATCACGCCGGTTGCAGCGCAGCCACTCGCCGCCCCAGCGCCGCATACAACCGCGCCATCGAATCCACAGCTTGTTCGATCGCCGCGGGCCATGTGGACTCGTCGGCCCAGCCTCCGGGCACGGTGACGCTCACACGACAAGCTCGCTTATCGTCAAGGCGTTGCCAGTGCAGCTCGCCGCCAAATGCATCCTCGATGGCCACCCGCTCGGCCAGGAGGGCATCGAAGATGGCCTTGTTGTCGGCGGACTCAGGGGTGTCGATGTAGAGCTCCACGCGAGTCTCTCCCATGAGCACTGCGTAGTTCCACCACTGTCCGTGCCTACGTGCTCCCAACCAGTGGAACCTGCCTGGCGAGATATTGCCGTGAAGGTCATGCCGCCGGCGGGCCTCAGGCAGCAGCGCCTGCCAGAACTTCAGACGCGCCTCGTATCGGTCGGGTCGATCCGCCGCCTCCGGCCGCGACTCCTCGGGGTCGACGATGGGCTCGTGCACCGGAGGCTTGCCTTCACCATCCAGGTCGACACGAGCGGGGTTCCAGACCCACTCGGCGATCCGGATGTACAGCTCCTGCCGTTCCGCCTGCTCTTCGGGGCCAAATGACTCGTAGGGCTGGAAAGGGAGCCCTGTACGCCGAATCAATCCGCGAAACCCCGGGTTGTTCGTGTACGCCGCCGGGTGGAGACTACGAGCGAGCAGGTTTTCGCCCTTCGTGACGTAGGCGTCGAGCTTCTCCTCGTAGGTGGCGTCGCCCAGGCTCTGATTCAGCCCCCGCTGTAGCAGGAGCAGCCCGCCCAGTCGGTTGCGCTCGGTTTCGAAGTCCGTGGGATGACCGTAGACATCGGCGAACCTGTCGTAGTGGTCGGCCCAGATGTGTTCGATCTCGAAGGGACGAGCGCGTCCCTGGGACACCAGATCTTCGAAATGGGATGCCAGGCCGCATTGGGTCTCCACCCAATGGGTCAGACGCGCCAGGATATGGCGGACCTGCCGGTAGTTCTGCTGGTGCAGCCGGAACCGCGGTTGGCTCGCGAAGGTCTCAGGCTGATCGTCGAGCTGCTCCCGCAAGTATGCTGAGAGCTCCTCAACACTTCGGTCTCGCAGCTCCCGGGTCAACGTAAACAGGGTGTACCGCACCGAGGAGTACGCGATGGTTCGAAAGTTCCACACCCTCCTGGCGAGCCAGATGTCGAGGAAGTCCGCCACGAGCGCGATCTTCTTTCGCACCGCTTCAGGGGAGTCCTCCGGCGTCAGTGGAGCAAGGAGCGCCTGGTTCTGCAGCGTGAAGCCCCGGTTCTCGTTGTGAAAGATGGACTCCCACCCTTCCACGATGGTCTTAGACGCCCTTCGGATGGCCAGGGTCTGACGTCCGTAGAAGTCCATGTCTTGTTTCACGAAACGAACGAAACTATCGGTGTCCACAAGGCCAATGCGCTCCCGATGATCCCGCACCCACCGGTGGAACTCTGAGCCGATTCGCTCGTAGTCCTTGTTCTCCGCCCCTTTTCGACCCGGCCGGATCGTCTCGGCGTGCCTCGCACGCAGCCAATTCTTGAAGAAATCGACGTCCTCATCATCGCCGAACTCCTTCAAATTCTGCATATGAGCCTTCCACCTGTCGTTGACGGCCCGCTGATCCTCCTCCCGCTTCACGTTCGCCAGCACGTAGCCCTTGAGCATCTCGGGCAGGCTCAATGAGAGCCCCCGGTCGTTCATGGTCTCGAAGATGGTGTAGGCGTCCTCGTCGGAATAGGCCTCAATCTCGACAAGATGCACGTTCTCGAGCAACCAGTCGACGAAGTAGGGAAGCGCCGCGTCGGTGACTTCCTCGGGGAAATGATCGGCGATATTGGCGTAGCGATCGATGATATTGCACACCGACTCGTTCGCACCGCTTGTATCAAAGGACCTCCCGCCGAGGAGCGCCCGCATCACATCTAGCCGATCCGAAACATTGAGATTGAAGGTCTTGTCGCCGTACTTCTCGGAGTAAATAAGGTTCGAGACGTCCACGGCGTCCGGCCTCTCCGCTTGCAGGTGCTGAAGGTAGATCAGCAGAAGGCTCAGGGTCGTCAGCCGCTGCTGCCCATCCACGATGAACCGCTGCCCCCGCTTGTGGCTGATCACAATGGAGCCCAGAAAGTAGTGCCCGTAATCTCCGACCTCATGACGACTGTGCTCCGGCTCATAGAAATCGAGAAACTTCCCCGTCAGGTCGTCGATAAGCTCCCGCACCTGACGTTCCTGCCAGGCATACTCCCGCTGGTAGAAGTCGATGGTGTACTTCACCGAGTGAAGTAGCTGCCGAACTGTCTTCGCCTGGCCTTCGATTCGTTTCATTAGTTCACCCCTCGCGCTTTGCCCCAGACGGGGGAATCTTGGGAAGGTCTCTACGATAAGACAAGTTCGCAGCCTGGGCCAGTGGTGTACTGGTTCAGCGTGAAATGGAGTTTCCACTCCTCGGTTGATATGACTCAGCTTACATGCTGAGCACGGATTTTCTCTCTTGCCTTCTGACGAGCTTCTGCTCGCTTCTTTCGTGCCTCTTCGAGTTTCCGATCACGTTCAGCAAAGATCTGCCTCTCGCGGCCGTTGAGCTTGTCCATCGGGGTGATGTAGCCGATGGCGCTGTGCAAGCGCCGGTGGTTATAGTGGTCGATGTATTGTGCCACAGTGCGCCGGGCATCGTCGAGATCGAGCGGCGGGCGCGGTCTGAGGCACTCGTCTTTGACGGTGCGAAAGAAGCGCTCCTGCTTGCCATTCGACTCCGGATAGGCCGGCGCCGTGGTGATGTGGGTGTAGTTTTTCTGGCTGATGTACTCCTTGAATTCTCGGGCGACGAACTGGCCGCCGTTGTCGCTGATGAGCCGAGGTGTCGCCTCGGGATGGGCTTCGTGAGCCTTCTCGATGACGATCTGGACATCCGCCGAGGTCATCGACTCGCGGATGTCCCAGGCGACGATGCTGCGACTGTAGCCGTCGAGCACGGTGATCAGGTAGTAGAACACCTCGCGAATTTTGACGTACGAGATGTCGGTGTGCCAGTGGCGATGCGCGCCCACTGGCTGTTTGAAACCGGTTCCCTTCTTCGAGGAGCCGCGCGTACTCTTGAAGCGCTCGAAGGCGCCGATATTCTTAAGAACCCGATAGACGCTTGAGGCGCTCACAGCAACGATGTCGCCATCGAGCATCATGTAGCAAAGTCGGCGGTAGCCTTCGTCGGGATTCTGCTTCCAGAATTCGATGATGGCCTCACACTCCCAGTCTTCGAGCCAGTGGTCGCGCGGGATCCAACCATTGTGTTCATTGACCTTTCCGTAGCGGTTTTGCCAGTCGAAAAACTTGCTCTGTGAGATGCCAACCCAGCCGACGAAGCATTTTTTGGGCAGCTCGGTTTTTTGGGACCAGTCGCGCACGAAGTCGACCACCTCGTCGCGCAGCTCGTGGG
>SKON01000075.1 GCA_007120035.1 Myxococcales bacterium | reverse complement strand
GGGGGGTGAAAAGAGGTTGACATGGGGCGAGCATAGATCTATACCGAGCGCCCTTTGTGGAGGGCTTTTGCCTTCCCCGGATGAAAGTTCACGGTCAAGATGGAAGAACGATGAAGACCTATAGCGCGAAAGAATCGGAGATCGAGCGGTCCTGGTATGTGGTGGACCTGTCGGGGCAGACCGTGGGACGAGCGGCGACGAAGATCGCTACGATCCTGCGAGGCAAGCATAAGCCTCAGTATACACCCCATGTGGACTGCGGGGACTACGTGATCGCGATCAACGCCGATCAGGTGGAGTTCTCGGGCAATAAGCTGACCCAGAAAGAATATCATCGCCACTCGGGCTACCCCGGGGGGCTGAAGTCCATCGGGGCCGATGTGCTTCTGGAGAAAGCTCCGGAGCAGGTGATCTCCTACGCGGTGCAGGGGATGCTGCCGAAGAACAAGCTGGGTCGGAAGATCCTGTCGAAGTTCAAGGTGTACGCCGGGCCGGAGCACCCCCACGAAGCTCAGCAGCCGGAAGCGCTGGAGCTCTGAGAAATCAAACGTAGCGAAAAACTGCAAGAGAGATAGAGAAATGGCACAGCCGGAACAGTACCACGCCGTGGGTCGTCGCAAAGAAGCGAGCGCCCGGGTGTTTTTGCGGCCCGGAAACGGGACGATCACGGTCAATGGCGAGCCCGCCGATGAGTACTTCGGTCGGGACGTGTTGATGATGATTCTGCGTCAGCCCCTGGTGCTCACCGAGACCGGTGGCCAGTACGACGTGTATTGCACGACCCGGGGTGGCGGGAAGACGGGCCAGGCCGATGCGATCAAGTTGGGGATTGCCCGGGCGTTGCAGATCGCGCAGCCCGACCTGCGGCCGACGCTGAAGGCAGCGGGCCACCTGACGCGGGACTCGCGTATGAAAGAGCGGAAGAAGTACGGACAGCGCGGCGCTCGCGCCCGGTTCCAGTTCTCGAAGCGCTGAACCAGCGTCGAGACGAAGAGAGCAAGAAAAAGCCCGTCCCTTCTGGGGGCGGGCTTTTTCTGTGGGGCCTGCCGGGGTGGGGTTACTGGACGTGGGGTTGGACTTCGGCGCTGCGGGGGTGGTCAGGGTAGGTCTCGACGAGGTCGAGCCAGGCGGTGCGGGCCCGGTCGGCGTCGTCGAGCTGGAGGTACGCTTTGCCGAGGAGGAAGAGGGCCTCGGGGTCGAGGCCGAGGCCGGAGTAGTTGCGCAGGAGGTAGGTGAGGCGGTTGGCGGTGGCCCGGGGGTTGTCGCGGTCCAGGTAGTAGGTGGCGACGTAGAACTCGTGGTCCGCCAGGGTGCGCAGGGCCCGGCGGAGCTTCTGGATGGCCTCGTCGGAGTACTCGGAGTTCTCGAAGCGGCGCAGAAAGATCCTCAGCTCCCGGACGGCGTCGTGGGTGCTGGAGAGATCGCGCTCGTAGGAGGGGGGCAGGATGAAGAACTCCGAGGGCATCTGGGAGTAGAACGCCCGAGCGACCTGCCAGTGGGCGTATTCGACCTTCTCATGGCGAGGGTAGAGCTGCATGAAGGCGCGGTACTGCTGGACGGCGCTGGCGTACATGTCCTGCTCATAGTAGGCGTCGGCGATGCGGAGGTTGGCCAGGGGGGCCCACCGGGAGTAGGCGTACTCGTTGCGGATGGTATTGAACCGGCTCATGGCCTGGAGGAAGTCGCGGCGCTCCATGGAGCGTTCGCCCTGTCGGTAGAGGTACTCGGCCTGGTCGGCGTACTCGAGCTCCTCGAATTGGGAGGTCGTGGCGCAGGCCATCAGGCCGACCGCCGGAGTGGCCAAAAGAGCGATGAGGAGGGCTCGCAGGAGGGTTTTCATCGGGTGGTTCTCGTTGGAAAAGCGGTGAGACCTCGGTAGCCAGCGGGTCGCACCATAAACAGGCAGGGGCCTTTCGTAAATCCATAGATTTGAAAAGATGGTCCGGGATCTGCATAAGTGATGGGGTAGCTCTTTCGGAGGGGGCTCAAATTGGGTATGGGAAGGGCGCAAAGTTTGACCATATCTGGAGGATGATTACTCCACTGAGGATGTGGACCCCGTGAGTGGCGAGACGATGAGAAGAGAACGACGAGAGCTTCGATGGCTGTGGGCGGTGTGGGTGGCCGCGGCGTTTGGGCTGTGGGCCATGGGCTGTGGGGACGACCAGGTCGGAGGAGCCACCTGCTACTACGACTCCGACTGCCCGGGGAATGCCTATTGTGTGCAGGAGGTGTGCGCCGATGGGTGCGCCCAGGACGAGGAGTGTGGAGGGGGGCTGACCTGCGAGGTCTATCAACGAACGGGAGAGGCCGACCCGATCCAGGTATGCCTGGCCGACGAAAACTCGCCGGATGGGGTGGAGTGCACCACGGATCAGGAGTGCCGGGAGGCGCTGGGAGATGAGAACGCCCGATGTGGGTTGCACGATCTCTGCGTGCGGCCAGGGGAGAACGGGGCGAACGGGTTGAATCAGAACGGCAGTCAGAACCAGAACCAGAACCAGAACGGGGTGAATCACGAGCCTGAGCCCGAAGGCGGGGTGTATCTGCTGGTGGAGCAATTGGATCGGGACGGAGAGCCCGTGGGGCAGGAAGAGCCCGATACGGGGGAGGGGGAAGACGACGGGGAGGAGTCGGGGGAAGAGGAGGAGATCGACGAGGAGGAAGAGCCGGCGGTACGTCCCGTGCGGATCAGCGCCGTGCTGGTGCGGAATAGTGCTGGTGAGGCCGTGGGGTATGGCGAGGTGGAGAGCCTCGAGGGGCCCGGGGAGGTGTACGGGGAGCTGGTCGAGGCGCCGATTAGTCTGGATGACGATCGGTCGTGCCTGGCGGAGCCCCGGGAGGCGACCTATGTGAGCCTGGGAGGCCCCGGTGGAGAGGCGCTGATCCGGCTGCGGACCGGGCCGGGGCTGATGACGAGCATCGAAGAGGGGTGGCGGGTGCAGGTGGTGGCCGACGGGGAGGCGTGCTTGTTGGGGGAAGCGATGTCGTCGCTGGACCCGGATCGCCCGTTCGGTGAATACCGAGCGTTCTTGTGCGTCTCAGAAGGAGAAGAGTTCTCCCGGGAGGAGGACTGCCAGAGAGTGTACGAGGGCCCCTTGAGGGGGTTCAGCGATCTGGAGGTGACAACTGAGGAGTGATCCGTTATATCTCGGGGCTGAACCGCCTCGATAGATAGCGGGAAACCTGGCAAGAAGGTTGCATAGTACCGGTAGTGTTGTGCGGAGAGGAGGAGTCCTCGACGCCGGACCCGGAAAACCCGAACCGAAGAAGAGGAAGACCAAATGAGTATGAAAAGGAATCTGGCCGGCGTGATGTTCGGCCTCCTGGGAGCTGGACTGTTGTTGACGGGTTGTCCCGAGCCGGGCACTACCTGCGCGATGGACAGCGATTGCGGCGACAATCAGATCTGTATCCCGGCCACGGGGACCTGTGAGTTCACCTGTGATTCGGACACGGACTGCATCGGCGACGAGCGGTGCCTGGAGCGTCCGTCGGACGGCGCTGGCTACTGCGCGATCCCCGCCGTTGGCGAGGGGTGTTCGGAGCAGGACGATCCGACTCAGTACTGCATCGACCAGCTCGGCGATGATGACGCGATCTGCATGAACGACGCGTGCATCATCCCCAACGGTGGGGAAGATGCTACGTTCTACGTGGCCTATGTGCATGACGTGACCACCGATCGGTGCGATGACATGACCTATGACATCCACACGGACGGCACCAAGCTGATGCACGTGGCTCTGTTGGATAGCAGTGGTGCGCCGATCGCCTATGGTGCGGCGGTGGAATGGTACTACGGGAACGATGACGTCTGGTACGGTGAAGTGGAGAACGTGCTCGACGGAACAGAGCCGAACTACGACCAGTTCTGCCCCCTGATCGAGGACAACCCCCACTCCAACCAGCAGTCCAACTTCCGAGAGGACGCCCTGGCTGCCATCGGTTGTGGTGGCGAGGTCTTCGTGCGGTTCTATGACGACGACGGCGACGCGATCCTGATCGAAGACGGTCACATCATCCAGGTCAATGCCTATGGTCAGGTCTGCTCGGAGCAGAATACTCACACGACCCAGTCTGGGGATGACTTCTACAATGTGTACATCTGCGAAGGTCCGAACGTGAGTCGGACGCAGGCCGAAGGGATCGAGACCGATCTCGACACCTGCATTCGGTTGAACTCGTCGCCGGTGGCGGGCGGTCCGACCGAGCATAACGTGAACCTCTAAGGTCCACGGAAGAGTGAGGGAGCGGCCACCCTTTGCGGGGTGGCCGCTTTTGTTTCTTGGGGGTGGGTGGGTTGAGCCGTGGGGCGGCGCGGACGACCCCTTCGTTGTTTCGGCGGTGGTTCGCGATCAACTCGTACGTTCGGGAGGCGCGGACGACCCCTCCGCCCTACGGGCACCTCCCCGCAGGCGGGGAGGGGGCTCGGGCGACCTTGTTTCTGCAGGGGTTCGCGGTGGGCTGCCCACTGAGGCTGGTTGTCGTGGATGTTGCCGGGGGGCTAGTCTGAGACCAGAGGTTGAGGTGGGCTTGATTCGAGAGGAGAGGTTATGCGGTGGGTAGGGTTGGTGGTGCTTCTCCTCGGGGTGACTTTTCTGGGGTGTGGAGACGAAGAGGTGGGGTGTCGCAGCGATCACGACTGCGAGGGGGAGTTGATCTGTGAGCCCGCGGGGTGTCGGCGGGCCTGTGAGACCGCTGAGGATTGTCCGGCGGGGCAGGCCTGTGTTCCGCGGCGGGTGGAGCCGGGACGCATGTGCGAGGTTTGACTTGGGATCCTGTGTTGGATAGCGTACCGGCGTTTCGAGAAGCGCAG
>SKON01000159.1 GCA_007120035.1 Myxococcales bacterium | reverse complement strand
CCACCCCGACACTTCAGATCCGCACCCCCTCCCCCGCCTACTCTTGCCTCACCGCCCCTCATAGGGTAAGCAACGGCCATCATTGACGAACCACGTTATCTATCCGTACGAATGTACACAAAAGGGAGTTCACCATGAAAAACTGGAATGCCACACATTGGAGCGCCATCTTCTTCGCCGGCCTGCTGGTGGCCGGTTGTGCCCAGCTCTCCAGCGTCACCGACCGCGCCGGTGACGTGAGCGAGCGGGCCAGCGACGTCCGAGAGACCACCCAGGAAGCCCGGGAGCAGGTCGACGAGACCCGCGAGCAGGTCGACGACGCTCGAGAGCAGGTCGAGGAGGTCCGGGACGAAGACAACCCCCTGGCCGTCCCCGAGCCGGAGCTCACCCCCAACGAGCGCTCCGCCATCCAACTGGCGGAGTCCCTGGAGCGGGACTGCCCCGCCGAAGACTCTCACTACACCGACCAGGAGCTCAGCCTCTCGGAGCGCCAGTCCCGCCTGAACTCCTGTGAGCGCAACTTCCACCAGACCCAACGTCGGGTGGACAGCATCGACGGCGAGACCCATCGTCGAAACGAGCGATACCGCAACGTGGTCTCCTACATGGAGTCCATGGAGGCCGGAATCCCCGAGTGGCGGGCCTCCCTGGAAGAGGACATGCTCGCCGACCAGGAGCTCCGAGACATGGCCAACGAGTACGCCCGTTTGCTCGGACACCGCTCCCCCAACTCCGGCATGATCGTCACCCTCTGGGAGTACCGTGAGGGCGCGCAGCATGAAGAGTACAACCGTCTCGACGTGGGACGCCTGGCCTCCATGGCTGAAGACGCCACCGAGCCCTGCCAGGAGCGATTCCTGGTCTCCGACGAGGAGTTCACCACCTACGAAGAGGACAACCCCCTGCATCCCAAGAACGCCTGCCAGGTGGTACTGGAGTGGCAGGACTTCGCCATGCCTTACATGATGAGCTACGGGGTGTTCCGAGCCGGATGGCGCCTGGAGGGACTGAAGAATAACGCCGAGAGAGTCCGAGAGACCGGTCGATTCACGGATCACAGCCGGGACCGAATGGACAACATGGACGCCGCCATCGAAGAGTGGATCACGCCCATCACGGAGGATTTCGAAGCCCTCGGCCATCCCGTCCCCGACGAGATCGTGGCCGCCTTCGACGAGCTCCACCGCGGCGCCGAAGCGATCCGAGAAGCCCACGACGCCGCGATCACCCAGAACCGGTGGGACGTGGACTTCAACGGTCAGCACCGGGACGTGGCGGGCACGCTGCGGTCCTTCCTCCAGGAGAACGGCATGGAGGTCGTCCAGTACGCCCTCTACAGCAGCGACGGCCAGATCAACTACGAGTTCGGAAACCCCGTCTCCCGGTCCCACCGGGGCTGGGTCCTGGCCCGCTCCGGCGACTTCTGCCGGGTCTACCAGTTCTTCACGGTCGCCCAGTACGACGGGAACAACTACCAGACCCCGGCGATCCGCCTGAGCCCGAACCACGATCTCTACCTGCTCTCCTCGTGCCGCTGAGCCTCTTAGCGACACACCGAGCTCTTTGGTAACTCAAACCGCCCGGAGGCCACCTGGTCTTCGGGCGGTTTTTTGATTTCCTACTAAACCTGGTTGGTCGGCCTGGGCCTCGTCGCCGCCGGGCTGATCTGGTTCCAGGTGGCCCATCGTAAGGCGGAAAGCCGAGACTGATCACTTTTTGGTTTTCGAAAACATCCTCGATATGTACAATATGTAACGCAATGCTACACGATGATTGTTGGATGTTTTCATGACCCGCACCACCCTACCTCGAGAGATCGATGAACTCTTGGCGTGCACTGCTGGAGACACCGAGAGGATTTATGACCAGGCGGTCAAATTCCTCTGCCGTCGCACCTCCCCTGGCTGGACGGTGTCCTTCCGAGCCGTCGAGGTCCAGGGGACCCTCTTCTGCGACAACGTCCACATCGGGGGACCGAAAGACTCTACCGAAACTCTGAAGGAGCTGGCCCGGTCGCTCACGGGAAGACCACTTCGACAGGGAGCCTCGATGATCAGTCGGCCCTCGACTCGCTGCCCAAGGCCTGTCGACCCCCCAGATCGCCGCCGAGCTCCACCGCAGCCCCAATACCGTCAAGGTCCATCTACGAGCGATCTACGACCACCTGGATATCTCCTCTCGGGTGGAGTTGGCCTCGTTGGTGAAGGGCTGGACTCCCCCTGAGCCCTCCTCCTGAGCCCTCCCCCTGAGCCTTCCGCCTGCGCCGGGAGGTCACTCATCCAGGGCGTCCTTCGTCATCCACGGGGAGGCGAGTCTCGGGGGGCTCACAGGCACTCCTGCCAAGGGTCGTCGGCATTCGAGAATTGGGCCTGGGCCATTTCGTTGAGATAATCTATGGCGGCATCGAAAGCTGTCTTCGCTGCGGCCCCGCAGAGCACACCCAGAGGTCCCATGAAGGTTCCACAGAACGCTGTGGCCTTGACCGCCGCCGCGTTTCCTCCCACCTTCTTGGCGAAATCGGCCATCGCGTCCAACGCCACGCCGGCGAAGTCCCCCTGGAACAGGCGTTTCGCGGTATTCATACCTTCCACTTCATTCTTCACATCTTCGTGGAACCGAGCCGCAGTGGACTTTCTCTTCGGTTTCGTGCCCCGCTTCGCCTGCTTCTTGGCCTGATCCTTGAAGTTCCTGAAGAAACCCATCGCCAGCCCGACGACCAGCCCCTCGGGGTCCACTCGGTTGATGGGATCCGAGAGCGCATACTCGTAGAGGTTGTATTGATCGCCATTGAAGAGCAGTGGGTCCGGAGCGGTCCACCTCCCCAATTCCGGGTCATAGTCACGGGCCCCGAACCTCACCAGGCCTGTGTCTCGATCGTAGAGCCCGCTGGCGAATCCAAAGGGCTGAAAGCCAGGATTGGAGTCGTGGGTCACCCGCCCAAACTCATCGTAGTCGATGCGCTGTGCAATCGTACCGGTGGTGGCATCGACGATCAGCCGGGGACTCCCGACTTGATCGTAGAGGAACCGGTAGGTCTGACCGTCCCGAATCATCAACTCCGGCAAGCTATCCTCCGGTGCATGCACGAAGAATGACTCTACCTGACCATCACTATCGAACTCGGCGATGACCCGATCCTTTGTGTCGTAGACCCATCCCGCCTCAAAGACCCCATCGCGGAACCGACCGATCCGACGGCCCAGGTAGTCAGACGCATAGGTAAGCTCTGTACCATCTGGCAAGGTGGCTGCCCTCAATCCTCCAAACACATCGTAGTCGAGTTCCAGGACGTCTCCGCCACTGTTCCGACTCATCAGTTCTCCAGAGGGACTCCACTGATACGATACATTGCCCCGCTCCAGAATTCGATCCCGCGCATCATAACTGGCGGTGACGTTCTCCCCGGAGTCGAGATCCTCAAAGAGGGTTCGGTTGCCGTTCTCATCGTAGGTATATCGTCGAACCAAGACCCCGCCCTCGAAGACCTCTGTGAGCCGGCCGTCCTCTCCATAGCTGTAGTCAAAGGTGATCTGTTCACCGTCGATGGTCTCCATCCGTGTCGCGATCCTCCCCAGAGCGTCGTACTCCATCTGCAGGTCGTAAAGCGGCGACGAATTATGAGTGGTCTGGGCGGCGGTGAGCTCCCCGAAATCGTTGTAGCTCAAGGAGGTGACCAGATTCTCCACCGCGGCCTGGGACACCCGGCCAGACACCGCTTCATAGCTCATACCCATGGGACCCAGGGAGGTGAGCTGATCCCCGGTATTGTACACATAGGTGAAGACCGGGCTCCCATCGAGATCGACGCCGACCAGCCGGAGATCGTTGTCGTAGGTGAGCCAGAGATCTCCCTCTATGGTCCCACTGAACCCATACCCAACAATCAGTGGCCCATCGTAGATCAGGGTGCTCGCCTCTCCATCGGCGGTGGTCGCCTCCACAAGCAGGTCGCTGCTCGGTTCGTAGACGAAGGTGTCCGAGCCTCCAGGGTGGTCGATGCGCTCCACCAACCCATCGTCTCCATGAATTATCTCTAGCTCTCGACCATCAGCGAACTCGATCCTCACCAGCTCTCGATCCTCGCTGTAGTGATACGTCTTCAGGGCTTGCGGTTGCGTCGCTGTCGCCGGTGCCCGATAGCCCCCAAAGAGCTCCCCTTCGGTCCATATCAACTCGTGCACGGCCTCGCTGGGCGCGACAAACTCCGTGAGCTCCCCATTGGCGTCGTACCCAAACTCCAGAGTCCGACCGTCGGGGAAGACCTGCATCGTAGGTAACCCCCGATCGTCGTACTCAAACCCCAGGGTCTGACCCAGGGGGTTGGTGATAGCCGAGATCTTATGGTCGTCATCGTACTCGAATTCGGTGACTCGCTGGTCTGGTCCCACACCGACCCGGGCAGAGGTCATCAATCCTCGGTCGTCGTACTCGAAGAAGTCCGTGTATTGCCCGGACATGTGCAGCTCCACCATTTGTGCGAGCTCGTCGAAGACCATGGCGCTCTCGGTCCCGTCGGCAAAGGTGTGCGTCAGAGTCCGGGTCACCGCATCGAAGAGGACCGTCTCTGAGCGTCCATTGACGGTCTCCGTCTGCGTCCAGGCAAGGAGGCTGAAGAGATCGTTGGGGTCCCCCAACTGCACCGCCCGATCTACCTCTCGAGTCATGGTCAGGCCCCCGGGAGTGGTCAACTCCTCGAAGGATGCGTAGCGCACCTGCTCTCCCCACCGGGGATCGGAGCGATACTCCCTGCGGATCTCCGTGCCGTCGGCCTTCACCTCCAGGGTCTCCCCGTCGGGGAAGGTCGTGGTCTGATCCACCCCTCCCCAGGGGTGGGTGACGAACCGCCGAATCGGGATCGGATGAAAAACCCCCGACCAAACCGTGGTGTGACCTCTCCACGACCTCTGCTATGATTCGGCGCGGCAACGGCACGACGAAGGCCTCGGTGATTCGGTGATTGGAAGCAGGTTCGGTGACTACGGGGTCCTGGAGCTCCTCGGCGAGGGGGCTATGGGGCGGATCTATCGCGCCGAGCATGTGGAGACCGGCCGGGAGGTGGCGCTGAAGGTGATCCGGCCCCAGGTCCGGGACGCCGATCGCCTCCGCCTGGAGCGGAGCATCGGCCGGGAGGTGGCCGCCGTGGCTCGCCTTCATCACCGGCGGATCGTGGAGATCTACGACTTCGGGCGAGCCGAGGAGCAGGCCTTCTTCGCCATGGAGCTGACCCGGGGGAGCCTGACGGTGAAGGACGTAAGGTCCTGGCCCCAGGCCCGGGCGGTGCTCTTGCAGGTGCTGGACGGCCTGGCTCACGCCCACGCTCGGGGAGTGCTCCACCGGGACCTGAAGCCCGATAACATCCTGGTGCGGGGAGAGATGCAGGGCCTGCCCGACGTATGCCTCACGGACTTCGGGATCGCCTACGCCGTGCCGAAGTCCCTGGAGGATTTGCAGGAGAAGGCCAAGAGCCGGCGAGCTCCGGTGGGGACGCCGACCTACATGGCGCCGGAGCAGGCGCTGGGGGAGTGGCGAGACTGGGGTCCCTGGACGGATCTCTACGCCGTGGGGTGCATCGCCTACGAGCTGGTGACGGGGCGGCCGCCCTTCGCGGGGTCGTCGGTCTTCGCCGTGCTGCAGCAGCACGTGGAGGCCGAGCCGCCGCCACTGGAGCCTCGGTTCGCCGTGCCCCGGGGGCTTCAAAAGTGGGTGGGAGAGCTCCTGTTGAAGGATCCCTACGCCCGGTACGGGCGAGCGGCGGCGGCGGCCCGGGGCCTGGGGAGGTTGCATGAAGCGGGGCCCGTGGTGACCGTCGGGGGCTCGTCGGGCTCCGCCCTCTCCGACGAGTCGGCCTACTGGGATCAGACGGAGCTCCTGACCGAGACCCTTCACCTGGACCTGGATCACCTGAAGACCCAGGTCTCCCAGGGGAGCTACGAGTCCTGGAAGAGGAGCGCTCAGGGGCGAGGGTTGGAGTTCATCGAGGCTCTCCCGTCGTGGCGGCGACCAGGGACCGGCGCCGAGACCCTGGGGGAGCCGTCGTTGCACGAGCTTCGAGAGCCCCCGCTCCGGGGACGGGTCGCCGAGCGGGGACGGATGTGGGAGGCGTTGCAGGAGGCGATCTTCGAGGGACAGCCCCGATTCGTGGTGTTGCGCGGAGAGGCCGGGATGGGGGTGTCGGCGACGGCGCGATGGGTCGCCGAGCGGGCTCACGAGCTGGGGGTGGCCGTGACCCTGGAGGCGTTCCACGGGCCCGGCGTGCAGAACGCCCGGGCGATCTCGGAGATGTTCGCCCGCCTCTCGGGATGCCTAGAGCTCGACGAGGAGGGCCTCCAGCAGCGAGTACGGCTCTTCTTGGAACGCTATGGAGATCCCCGATGGATCGACGAAGACGCCTCGATCCTCACGGCGTTCTACCGCCCGGCGGCGTTGCGTGAGGGCGCCCCATCGGCGGTGGAGCTCGTCGACCTCTATCATGCCACAGATCGGGTCCTCGGGTATCTCTGCGGGGTCGGACCCCTGGTGATGGTCCTCGATGAGGTTCAATGGGGGCGGGAGTCCCTGATCTTCGCCCGCCATCTGGATCGAATGCGCCAGGACGGCCAGGCCGTGCTCGTTGTCCTCGCTGTCGGAGAGGAGGAGCTCGCCGACCGTCCGGCCGAGGCACATCTCTTGAGGAAGCTCCTGGAGTCGGAGTGGGCCGAGGAGATCCGCCTGGGTCCCCTGGATGACGAGGAGATGGAGGAGGTCCTGGATACCCTCGGGCCCCTTCCCGATGACCTGCGTCAGAGGGTCAAGCAACGGGCCAAGGGCTCACCGGTGTTCGCTCGGCAGCTCGTGGCGTGGATTCATCAATCGGGAGACGAGCCGGGGCGGTTGCCCGAGGATATCGCCGGGCTGTGGCGGGCCCGGCTGGCGGAGCTCTGGAAGGTCCCCGGGGGGGAGGCGTTCCTGACCACGGCGGCGGCCTTTGGGCTCGAGGTACGGGTCGACGACGTGTTGCCGGCGTTGGAGTGGCGAGGTGTCACCCCACCGGAGGATGTCGACGATCTTCTGGAGGTCCTGGTTCGTCAGGGCGCGGTGGTCCGTCGTCAGGATCGACTCTTTTTCGCCCAGTCGTCCCTCCGAAAGGCCCTTGTGGAGTGGCTGGAGAACTCCGACGACGCCGCCGATGTCTATCGAGCCTGCGCGGCGGTGCGAACCGATCAGTTCATCTCCGCGCGGGATCCGATGCTCTTGGAGCAGGCGGGGGAGCACTTGGAGCGGGCGGGAGCGGCCAAGGCGGCCTTCGATCGATATTCCGTGGCCTTGCGAATGTTCCGAGAGCGGCGGGTCGACATCCACGCCCGTGAGGCCTTGCAGCGAATGAAGGCGATCGAGCCCCCCTACCAGCTCGGGCAAGAGGCGCCACCATCACCGGGACAACAGGAGATCGCACTCCATGATGTTGGGATGGAGGGCAACCTCCACAACAAGGAGAGCGCTCGGGAGGCCTTGGAGACCTTGGTGGAGATCGAGGAGCGCCTGGGGATGGAGCCCTCCCTGGAGCGCCGGATGATCGAGACCTTCCTGAAGAGCGTCGAAGGGCGATATCAAGAGACCATTGACGACTCGATGGCGCTTCTCTTAGAGCCTGGCCTGCGAAGGGGACAGCGATTCGTGACGATGCAGCGGCTCGTGTGGTGTCACTCCCTGCTCGGAGAGTTCCAGGAGGCCCGAGAGTTCGGCGAGAGGGCGATCAGCGAGCTCGAGGCCGAAGAACACCTGCCGCTGCGGGATCTCGCCGAGATTTATCTCCGCGTGGGACGGTCGGCGTACATGATGGGCGATCCCGAAGAGGCCCTGGACTACGCCGAGAAGGCCCGGCAGTACGCGCTGGAAACGTGCTACGTGATGTGCCTCGCCGACATCGCCAACCTCCAGGGAGACGTGCGGCGGAGCACGGGCGATCTCGACGGCGCCGAGCGCGCCTACACCCGTGCCTTGCAGCTCGCCGAGCTCGCCGGCGACTACGTCCCGCTGGTGGAGGAGCTAAACCTCCTGATCGTCTATATCCTGCAAGGGAAAGAGGAGGCCGTACAGGCCCAAGACCTGGCTCATCTCCGGGACGAGTGTGTGTCCGTCTCCGCCAGCATCTACCTCCCCTACCTGACGTTGATTCAGACCTGGGAGGCCATCAGCCGGGGGTGCCGACAGGAGGCCCAGACGCTCTGGGCCGAGGCCGTCGAGGGGTTTCGGAAGACCGCCGTGGAGCCCGACGGGGTGCTCCTGGGCCAGGCCATCGCCGCGCTCGCCGAGGACCGGGGGTGGGAAGAAGAGGCCCGGAACGCCCGGGAGTGGGCGGCGTCTCAGGGGCAGGCGTCTCAGGGGTGAAGAAGGCCTATCGGTTTCGGCGGCCTCGATCGCGGACGCTGGCGACGAAGTTGCCCGAGACCGTGAGGGTCTCCGGGCCGGGGTCGTCGGCGAACCGGCAGAGGCGACCCGTGAAGAAGCCCGTGATCAGGCCGTAGCCGCTCTCGGTGATCCGGATCACCCCCTGGGGGTCTTCGCATCGGGTCAGGGTGTAGCGGACGTCCTGACCGTCGTGGCGCTCGAGCCGTCGGATGTAGACCTCCGAGGCGTCGTAGATGCCCGGGGCGTGGGAGGGCCACCCGATCTCGATGGCTCCTTCCTCGAGCCAGAGGGTGTAGAAGGAGTCCGGAAATGGCGAGTCCTCCCAGAAGACGATCTCCTCGTCGGTGTCGAGCTCAAAGCGCTCGCCACCGGCGATAAAGGAGACCTCGGCGCCGGTGAAGACGTCGGGCCCGCAACTCAGGAGGGTCGTCGAGAGGGCCATGACGGTGGCAGTGGCGACGATGGCTGTTGCTGTTGCTGTGGCGAATCTCACCATCGTAGCTCCCAGGTCAGGCCGGCGCCGTCTGGGGAGGCGGTGAGGACCACCGGCGGGGCCTCGTCGGCCTCGGAGTCTACGAAGTGGGACCACAGGAGAAGCCCGGCGCCGGCGGCGGCCGTGGTCAGGCCCACCACGGTGACCGCCGTGATCGCCGCTCGGGTGCCCCGGTGCTCGTCGTAGGTCTCCGTGGCCAGGCAGTTCTCCCGGATCCGAGGGTGGGAGAACTCGGCGCACTCGGCGACGGCCCGGTGGTGATCCGGGAGGGTCCAGTCCCAGAGGAGCGCCCAGGTGGCTGCTCCGGCGGTGAGGGTGGCCCCGGTGCCCACGAGGATCAGCCCCAGGTTGAGGTCCCGTGGTGGGGCCGGGGGGGCTTGGATGACCTCGTCGGCCTCGCCGGCCTCGTCAGCCTCGTCGGCCTCGTCAGCCTCGCCGGCCTCGTCAGCCTCGTCGGCCTCGCCAGCCTCGTCGGCCTCGCCGGCCTCGTCAGCCTCGACGGCGGGAGGTTCCTCGGCTGCGGCCGGGGTGGCCAGCGCGATCAGAAGCGCCAGGATGTAGATTCCCTTCTTCATTGGTCTTTACCGAACCCGAAGCAAGCTGATCCCGCCGTTCAGCGCCCCCACGGGACGCCACTGGGTGCCCTCGGAGAACACGAAGGTCCCGGCGGCGATGTGGGGGTTCAGCGAGAAGTTCTCTCCCAGGGGGATCCGCCACTCCAGGTGGAGCTCGGCGGTGGGGTAGATCTCGAACTCGAAGTCACGCATCAGCTCGAACCGCTGCTTGGCCCCCAGGGAGAGGAAGGCCCCGGTGTGGATCTGTGGGATCACGGCCCCGACGACGAGCCCCAGGGAGTTGTTGAACCCCACCTCTCGGTCTTCACCGGCGAAGAAGGAGTCCTCCGGGGAGAGCCACCCGGCGGTCACCCCGGAGGCCACGGCGTAGTCCAGGAGGAAGGGGCCGACGGAGAAGAGGTTCTGCTGCAGGAGACCCCGAAACCCCAGGCCGTTGCTCCCCGAGTCTTGTCCTCGGGTGATCGCCATCTGTCCCCGGAATTGGACCCGGGAGGTGCGACCGTAGCCGAAGCCGGCCACGATTCCCGTCGATGGGGAGTCGTAGGCCTGCTGCAACATGGGGTCACCGCCGCCGAGGCCGCTGACCCCGATGCTCCAGGCCCGATTCCCCACCTCCGCCGAAGAGGTCATTCTCCGCGGCTCTGAGGCCTCGGCCCACCCGGGCGCTGCCAAAAGGGTCACCAGCGCTGCCAGGATCCACACTACGTTGCGATCGCTCATACCCGCTCCTGGGAGAATTCGACCAGGAGGGGATTGTCGCCGACCTTGGGGGGGAATACAAGGGGGGCTGGCCTTCGGGCGTGTGGGGGACCCGGCGTCGACGAAGGGGCCCCGAAAATCTGAAACCCTGGAGCACACCCTTACAGATCTTCGTGGGATCTCCGGAGCAACAATGCTCCACCTCGGGACTCGTGGGATCTCCGAAGATCTCGAGATCTAAAGCACCTACAAGGGCTTTCCGCACCTCCACCGGGGCCGAGACCCAGCCCTGGTACGCCTCTTGCTTGCCCAGTGTCCCGACGGATTACAGACTGAGAACCCCCATCGAATGAAGGTGCTGACATGAAGAAGACCCTCCTCGTACTGGCGATCACCTCCCTGGCTCTCGGCGGCGTGGCCGCCTGCGTCCCCGAGGGAGGCTCGGGGCCGCCGATGGGCCGGGCTCTGGACTCCTTCTCCTCCGAGGAGGACTTCTTGGAGTATATGGAGAACCTGCCGTCCTCCGGTGGTACTTGGTTCGGCGACGATGAAAACCAAGCGGTCGATGCCGCCGAGGGTGACGCCAGCGCGCCGCCGCCGGAGAACGAGGAGATCACCAACAACCAGGAGGAGGGCGTCGACGAGGGGGGCATCGTCAAGAACGTGGGGGACTACCTCGTGGTGCTTCGCCGGGGACGGCTCTTCAGCGTCGACGTGGCAGACTCCGGTGAGGCCCAGCTCGCCGACTCCATCCGGGTCGCGCCGTCGGAAGACCTGAACAGCGGTGTCTGGTACGACGAGATGCTGGTCCAGGGGTCGAAGATCTATGTGGTGGGCTACCGGTACGTCGCCGACGTGGTGGGGGCCGACGGGGAGACCGACTACAGCTGGATCTTCGGGGCCACGGAGATCACCTCCTTCTCGCTGAACAGCGACGGCACCATCGAGCGAGGCTCCAGCACCTTCCTGGAGTCCAACGACTATTACAGCGGAAGCAACTACGCCAGCCGCCTGGTCAGCGGAAACCTGATCTTCTACATGCCCTTCTATGCCTTCGTGTGGAGCACCGAAGGTCAGACCCTGCGGATTCCCCAGGTCCTCTCCCACGTGGAGGGCGGCACCTTCCAGTCCGAAGGGCCCCTCTTTGAGCCCACGGACATCGTCCAGCCCCTGACGCCCCCGACGACGGCGACTTTCCACACCGTAGTGCAATGCCAGCTCCCCGAGGATCTGACCATCGACTGCGGGGCCAAGAGCCTTCTTTCGGACTTCTCCCGTCAGTTCTACGTGTCTCGAGAGCGGGTGTACCTGTGGAACAACGATCATATCTACGCCTTCTCCCAGATCGACGGATCGGCGCGAGTTCACACCACCCAGGGGCGCCCCCTGGATCAGTTCTCCTTCCGAGAGCACGGCGACACCCTCCACGTGGCAGTGCGTCACACGATCGACGCCGGCGGGTCCAGCGGAACCGGCGGAGGGGGCGGCCTGACCCCGGAGCCCGCGCTCAACGGCGGTGATGACGGCGATATCATCGACTCCGACTCCGACTACGACTACACCCCCCCGGAGACCCGCCTGGAGATCCTGAGCTTGCCCTTGCAGGCCTTTGATAACCAGGGCGAGCAATCCCTGGACGGGAAAGTCAAGGTCCTGTCGACCGACATGGGCTGGGGCGGGGTGAACCGGTATGTGGGTGACTGGTACCTCTTCGGTGACTCCGACCGGCTCGTGATGCACTCCGTGACCACCGGGGAGACCTCGGACATGGGCTTGGACGCCCCGGTGGTTCGGATCGAAGGCGCCGGAGAGATCGGGGCCGTGATCGTCCAGCAGGACAGCGGGAACCTTCACCTGGACACCCTCTTGTTGCAGGGCTCGCCGGAGCTGGTGGAGGGCGTCGTCCTGGAAGGCGTCTCCCAGGGAGAGACCCGCAGCCACGGGTTCTTCTTCCGCCCCGACGCCGACGGCGGCACCTTCGGGCTCCCCATCTCCAACCCCTATGGCAGCGGTGGCGACGACTACTGGTGGGGGCCGGGAGTATCGAACATCGCCTTCTTCCGAGCCGGGCTCTCCGGTGACCTGTCGCTGAGCGGGGTCGTCTCGTCGTCCACCGAGGCCGGCGGTCAATGCGAGACCTCCTGCATCGACTGGTACGGCAACACTCGCCCCATCTTCCTCCGGGATCGGATCTACGCCTTGATGGGCAGCGAGCTGGCCGAGGTGGCCGTGTCCGACGAGGCCGTCGACCCCCTGGGAGAGGTGGTTCTGCTGGAGTGGTGAGCGATCTGGGCTTGCATTCTCCGGCGTTTTCGCTCCTACTTGTGCATAGTTTTGACCTATTCACGCCGGACCCTGCGCCATTGAGGAGCGATCATGAACAACGGAAATGACTGGAATCAAAGCGGTGGAGAGAGAGACGGCCAGGTGCCCGCCACGGCGGCGGGCGCCGGGCACCCCCTGGCGGACAATGCCTTTGACTTCGGCCACTACATGGAGACCCTGAAGTTGGTCTTCGAGCGGGCCAAGGACACGCCAATCCTGAAGGCCATCGTACTCCTCTCCTCGATCTGGTTGGCCTGGGGGCTGTTGACCGGGATGGCCATGACCGTGGCTCATTTCATCGGCGGTAATATGGCGTCCGGTCTCCTCGGGATGGTGTTCGGGGCCATGGGGCTTCTGATGATCCCCCTGTACTTCGTGGTGATGGCCATCGAGGCGGCCCTCTACGACCCGATGCAACGCAACCTCTTTCATAACGAACGAGAGCTGGGCGGTCCCATGGATGTGATCAAGGGGACGATGTCCAAGTTCGTGCCCGCCATCCTGGGGGTGGTCGCCCTGATGTTCACCGTTGGGGTCGGCATGGTCCTCTGCGTTCTCCCCGGTCTGGCGGCGGCCTTCCTCTTCAGCCAGGCGCCCTACTTGATGATCGTCCACGATCGGGGACTGGTGGACGCCTTCAAGGAGTCCATGAGTCGGGCCATGGCTCACTGGCATGTTCTGGTCATGGGCATCGCCCTGCTCTTCGCGGTAGCGTTTGTGGTCGGGATCTGCTTTGCGGTCACCTCGGTTGTGCTCGGCATCCTGTCGAGCCTCTTCGCTCCCCTCGGGTTCCTGGGCCAACCGATCATGCAGTGGGTGTTCAGCGTGATCTTCGCCGTCGTCGGATTCCTGGTCTCCATGACCTCCTTCGGGCTGATCGATGAGCTGGAGATGCACGGCAAAATCCAGAGAGCCTGAGGTTGATCACCGCCGCCGTTGACGATAGGAGTGCCTCGACGATGGGTCGATGACTTCTGCGAGGTGGTGAGATGAGCGAAGGGTTGGACGAGAGCACGATGGCGGATCGGCTGGTCTCTATGCTGGAGGTCCTCGACGACGGGGACCTCCGCAGCCAGGCGATCCGAGCCTCGATGTCGCTGCGGGCGGCCTGGATCGACCTCGGGGAGCTCCTGTCGGAGATCGCCTCCGACGAAGCCTTCAAGGAGTGGGGGTATCGCTCCCCTTTCGCCTACTGCGCCACAGAGCTGAACATCTCCCGGTCCATGGCCGAGAAGCTCCTCGAGGGGTACCGGTGGATCCAGATGGAGGCCCCCGAGTTCTTGCCCCGAAATCAGGAGCAGGAGGGCGTCACCCTCCCCGTGCCCGAGCTCGACGTGGCCAGCGCCATGGCCCGGGGGTACCGGGAGATGGAGGATGACCGCATCTCTGCGGAGACCTACCGGCAGCTCAAGGAAAAGGCCCTGCGAAATGGCGAGTCCAGCCGCCGCATCTCCAAGGAGATCCGGGAGGCCATCCCCGAGGAGCTCCGAGACACCCCGCCGCCGAATCCCCTGAAACACCTCAAGAAGGCCCTCTCCGAGATCGAGAAGGCTCTGGAGCAGATCGAGGAAGACGACGACCTCCTGGAGCAGGCCTCCCGGTTGCGCGACGAGATCTACCAGGTGCTTCACCAGAGCGACGAGTAGGTCGAGGGGGTGTGATCCACGTTGATCGGTTGGCCGCACACCGCAGCGGGCCTTGGCCCGCGAGGACCCTCGGGCGTAGCCCGACTCGGCTCAGCCTCGCGGCCTTGGCCCGAGGGGAGGTTCCGCGCCGCCCTCTGTTTCCGTTACACAAATCGGTCCTCCTCGGCGGTTCGTCCACCAGCGACCCCAGGAGGCGAACCTGGCACCACTTCCGGGCACGCCAATCGGTCCTCCTCGGCGGTTCGTCCACCAGCGACCCCAGGAGGCGAACCTGGCACCTCTCCTCGGGCCAAGGCCGCGAGGCTTGGCGAGTCGGGCCTGAAACAGCGGCCCGAAGGTCCTCGCGGGCCAAGGCCCGCTGCGGAATGGCGACTTCCCTACCGACGGAAACCGGTCGAGGTCTGTTGACCATCGGCCAGACGCCGGGATAGGTTGGCGTCGTCGAAAAAACTTCCCTCTCCTCTTCGATTAGGCTCTCGGCGACGTATGAAGCCTCCCCTCGTAACCGAATCGCCCCGTTATATCGTGATCGAAGGTCCTATCGGTGTGGGTAAGACCACCCTGGTCAACCGGATGGCCCAGCGGTTCCAGGCCAACACGGTGCTGGAGATCTTCGAGGAGAACCCCTTTTTAGCGAAGTTTTACGAGGACAAACAGGCCTACGCCTTCCAGACGGAGATGTTCTTCCTCTTGAGCCGGTATCGGCAGCAGGAGGGGTTCTCTCAGACCGACCTCTTCCACACCCTGTCGGTGAGCGACTACCTCTTCGTGAAGTGCCGGCTCTTCGCCAGCCTCACCCTCTCCGATCACGAGCTGACCCTCTACGATCGGATGTACTCCATCCTGACCAGTCAGATCCCCCAGCCCGACGTGGTGGTTCACCTCACGGCGCCGCTGGAGACCTTGATGTCCCGGATCGCCCGGCGAGGCCGGTCCTACGAACAGAATATGGACCCCGAGTACATCGAGCGGTTGCGGCGGCTCTACAACAACTTCTTCTCCCACTACACCGAGGCTCCCCTGATCGAGGTCGACACCGAAGACATCGACTTCTCTCAGGACGAGCAGGCCATCGACGACCTGATGGACCAGATCGTGGAGCGTCACCGCCAGGCCGTGACGCCCGTGGCGGCCGTGGAGTTCTAGTAGGGCCCTTCCCTTGCGCCCCACCACGACGCCCGCCATAGTGGATCGAGACCCCACGGGAGAGCGAACCGATGGCCAACGATCGACGACGCGGATACCAGGAGACGCCGGTCCCCTTGCGGGGTGACGCCAGCCGCGCGGAGCGTCGGCAACACGACCGGGTGCCGATCAATCAGGAGTTCGACGCCATCGAGGAGTATATCGCCGAGTACGTCTCGAGCATCTCTCAGGGCGGGGTGTTCATCCGATCCAAGAACCCCTTGCCCATGGGCACCCGGGTGACCCTGAAGTTCTCGGTGATCGTCGACGACGTGGAGACCGTCGAGGGAGAGGGGGAGGTCGTCCGGGTGGAGAAGGACCCCGAAGAGATGGGGATGGGGGTGGCCTTCACCCGGTTGAGCGCGGAGAGCAAGGAGCTCATCGATCGGATCATGGCCCGCCACGCGGCCAGAATCTCCGATCTGGAGGAGTGAGACGCCATGGCCGGTTCGCTCTCCTACCAGAGCCCGTGCACGGTGTACCCGGAGTCTACGGGGTCGCCGGGGCGAGTGACGACACCCCTGGGGGACCTCTACTTCGCGAACGTCTTTGGTGGGACCGTGTCCATGGCCCGACAGCTGGGGCGAATGTCGGCCTCGGAGATCCGTGAGGGGGCCCAGTCGTTCTTGGGCCATTTCACGGAGGACGTCCTGGAGGCCCTCTTCCACCGGCGAGCTCTGGGACCGGCCCGGTGGGCCGCTCAGCGGCT
>SKON01000184.1 GCA_007120035.1 Myxococcales bacterium | reverse complement strand
CGACGTTAGAGCTCTCGGCGTAAGAACGTGCTGTTTTCGGCGGTAGGAGAAGCACCGGAGCCCTGCCGCCTCTGGCGCAGGTGTTCGCCGAGTGTGCAGGTACGCGTTGGAGGGTGGAGCCGACCTCGAAGGTGGCGGCTCTCGACGTAGGAGCCCTCGGCGTGATAGCTGGTGGTTTGCACGAGGCTTGGGGAGCGGAAATGTGGCGGCGAGTACACCTGCGCCAGAGGCGGCAGGGCTCCGGGGGCAAGCTCGACTCAAAGGTGACGTCGCGAAAGGGGGGGCGCCAGCACCGGATCGCCCACGCCGCCCGAACCATCGCCCCACCCCAAACCCCACCCTTGACTTTCCCCCTCACCCTCGCCATTTTCGACCTCACCAGTGCCTCTCCCCGGCCGCCGACGAGGAACCCATGAGCAACCTGAAAGACGACCTGTTAAACGGAGCCCTGAAGGCCCTCCAGAGCCCCACGGCCCAGAAGATCCTCAACAACGAGAAGGTCCAGAAGGGCGTTGCCAAAGCCTTTCGCACCTCCTACGAACTCAAGAACGGCATCGACGAGCGTCGAGAGGACATCGTCCGCCGGTTCAACCTGGCCACCCAGGACGATCTCCGGAGCATGAAGCGAGAGCTCGACCGCCTTCACCGGCAGGTCGACCACCTCAAGCGCCAACGCGACGAAGACAAGAAGTCCTGATGAGACGCCTCGCCACGATCACCGCCGCCATCGTGCTCGCCACCGCCGTCCCGGCCGTGGTCGACGCCCCCGAAGCCGACGCCCACCTGGCCACCTTCGGCAGCTGGGAGATCACTGAGGCCTACCTCAAAGAGCTCTTCCCCGAGGCCACCTCCTTTCTCCGCCGCCGGGACTCCTACTCCCCGGAGCAGGTCGCCCAGATCGAAGAAGCCCTGGGCTTCCGCCTGAACCCCGAGGACAAAGAGCCCGAGTTCTACATCGCCGTCGATGAATCCGGCGATCAACGCCGATTTTTGGGCGTCGGCATCTTCATCGACCCCCGCGTGGAGTCCCGGATCCTCGAAGGCGTCGTGGTCCGCATGGAGGTCGGCATCGGCGTCGACTCCCAGGGCCGCATCGCCCGGGTTCGCCTCTACGAATACCGGGGCGCCCGGGAGCTGACCCAACCCGCCTTCCTCGATCAACTCATCGGCCGCACCCTGGACGACTCCTTCGAGGTCGGACCCGACAAAGACATCCGTCCCGTCGCCGCCGAACCCCTGGAGAGCCAGCTCGTCGCTGATGCCGCCCGCAACGCCCTCTACCTGATGAAGATGTCCCTGGGACGTCAATAACCTCGGAGCCCCCTTGACCCCTCCTCTGATCCTCGTCTCCAACGACGACGGCGTCGACGCCCCGGGCATCGCCCTCCTGGCCGCCGCCATGAAACCCCTCGGGGAGGTCTGGGTCGTGGCCCCTCGAGACGAGCAGAGCGCCGTCAGCAACGCCATCAGCCTGCGCCACCCCTTACGGGTTCGGAGCCGCTCGGAGCGCCGCATCGCCGTCTCCGGCACCCCCACGGACTGCGTCTACGTCGCTGTGAACCACGTCCTGCCCAGAAAGCCCGCCCTCTGTGTCGCCGGGATCAACCACGGCGCCAACATGGGCGACGACCTCTTCTACAGCGGCACTGTGGCCGCCGCCATCGAGGCGACGATCTGCGACATTCCCGCCGTGGCCTTCAGCTTCGCCGGCCGGGCCCGGTCCTTCCCGGACTACGTCTCCGGCTTCGCCCGGGATATCGCCGCCGAGGTCCTCTCCCAGGGCCTCCCCCGCGGGACCTTTCTGAACGTGAACTTTCCGCCCCTCCAGAAAGACGATCTCCCCCGTCCCGACACGGTGATCACTAAGCTGGGCCGCCGCAACTACGGCCGCGAGGTCGTCGAGAAGTCCGATCCTCGCCATCAAGCCTACTACTGGCTCGGCGGATCCGAGCTCGGCTTCGACGACATCCCCGGCACGGACTGCAACGCCGTCGCCGACGGCCACATCAGCGTCACCCCCGTAGACCTCGATCTCACCCACTACTCCATGATGCAGCGCCTGAGCCGGTGGGACCTCTTCTCCACCGACGCCCCCCACGAGCAGTGAGCCCCCCATGTCCGACTCTTTGAAGCACCGTGTCCACGACACCCTCCGGGACATCCCGGACTTCCCCAAGCCCGGCATCGTCTTCAAGGACATCACCCCCGTCCTCGCTGACGGCGAACTCTTCCGGGAGATCACCGCCAGCTTCGCCGACCGCTACCGCGGTAAGGTCGAGCAGATCGTCGGCGTCGAGAGCCGGGGATTCATCTTCGGCGCAGCACTCGCCAACGAGCTCGGCATCGGCCTCACCCTGGTCCGAAAACCCGGCAAGCTCCCCGCCGACACCGTCGGCGTCGACTACGCCCTGGAGTACGGCACGGACCGTCTGGAGGTCCACGTCGACGCCCTCTCTCCCGGCCAGCCCGTAGTCATCATCGACGACCTCCTGGCCACCGGCGGCACCGCCGCCGCCACCGTGGAGCTCATCGAGAGCTGCGGCGCAGAGATCCTCGAGGTCGCCTTCCTCATCGAGCTCGGCTTCTTGAGTGGCCGCGACCGCCTCAAAGGCCAGGAAGTCTACTCCATGCTCACCTTCTAGCCTGCTCCCCGGCCCGCGTCGTCCCGCCCTGGCCTGACCTTGGGCGTTTTCGGTCTCCGTCGGCGGGAACGCCTCCATTCCGCAGCGGGCCTTGGCCCGCGAGGACGGTCGGGCCGCTGTTTCCGGCCCGACTCGCCGAGCCTCGTGGCCTTGGCCCGAGGAGAGGTGCCAGATTCGCCTCCTGGGGCCGCTTTTGGACGAACCGCCATCGATCACCCCCCTCTGTAAAAACATGAAACAACACGCACACCCCGGGCACTTCTCGCGACAACAATAGAAAGCCAACTCGTCGCGGGAGCCTTCGATGCGAAAACATCTCCACCGGGGTGCATACCTCCCTTTCTTGCTCTTCTTCTTCACCGCCACCGCAGCTCAGGCTCAAGAGATCTGGGAGCGGGCACCCCGCACCCCAATTGTGGGCTACACCGTCGTCGACCATGGTCTCGACTCTCAGGCCCTCGTCGACGCCCTCTTCGCCGTCGCCGAAGATCGACCCACTCGCCTGGTGCCACGCCCCATCACTCCCGAGAAGATCGACGAGGTCGACGACCGCTTCGCCGAGCGCGCTCGCTCCGCTCAAAGGTCCTTCTTCTTCGACGATCCCGATACGACCCTGGCGGCCAACATCCCCATCTTCGAGCCTTCACTCCTGAGGACGAACCAGTGGCGCGGCAGCTCAGAGCGCTCTGAGCTCGTCCTGACCGCCGGACTCTTCGCCGTCCGCGTTCACCTCCAGGAACACCGCACCGACCACGCCCTGGCTCTCCTGAACGACCTGATCGCCCTCTTCCCCGCTCACACTGCCGACCAACGGGTCTTCCCACCGGAGATCGTTGAGCTCTGGGACCGAAGCCGAGCTCGCCTGGAAGACTCTCCCCAGGGCATCCCCCTTCGCCTGGGCCCCTTGCTCTCCAACAGCTCCTGCTCCATCGCCGTCAACGGCGCCAGGGTCTCAGAAGACCCGATGGTCGTCCGAGATCGCTACTACCTGATCTCCCAGACCTGTGACGACGGCACCAGAAACTACCGATGGATCTCGACAGCGGCCGACGAAGTCTCTCTCTCGTCGTTGGAGTGGACCCTCTCCCATCCCGATCTTCACGATCAGCTCCACCGTCTCCTCACGGCTCGATACATCCGAGCCATCATCGTCATCGGACGGGGATGCGCCGACGATCCCGACGAGCTCTGCGTAGGTCGGTTTGATCGCTCCGGGTGGGACGTCTCCCCCACGCCCGTCTCCTCTGCCGACGACCCCGCATCCCTCCTCCGAATCGTCGAGGGCGAGACCGCCCGGGCCCCGGAGCCTATCGACGAGCTCCATCAACCGCCGGGGTCGTCCCTGATTCCGGCCATAGCCTTCTCCACCTCCGGTACCCTGGCCACCACCGCAGGGGTCCTCTGGCTCGCCGATCTACGACGCCGGGAACTCGCCCTGGACTGCGCCTCCAACTCGGCGTTCTCCCCAGATCCTGAGGCTTGCATCGATCGAGAGCCCCGGTGGATCCCCGATCCCGCCGAACGCCAGCACTACCGGGACCGACTGGTGTTGGGGAGGCTGGGGGCGATCGCCACGATCGGCACCGGCGCGACCCTCCTGGTCCTCGGCGCCTTCTCCCTCCACGACTATCGCCGCCCTCGCATCACCCTCCACCCCTCAGGCGTGGCGATCACCGTACCGCTTTGATTTCTCGGCGGGACTGCGATACTTCCTTTCTGGTACTGTTGAGCCCTGCCGGCTGAAGGCGCAGTCTCCTCCTTCGACAGGTTATCGCCTCTATGAACTCGGCCCCTGCAAAGACCTCCTCTGGTGGTCGCCGCCGCCTCCTCATCATCGGTGGGGTCGTCGCCGGCGTCCTCGTGCTAGTGGGCGTCATCGGCCTCCTCTCGGCACCGAAGATCGCCGAGAACGTCCTCCGCGGTCAGCTCGAACGGGTCGAGGAGCGCACAGGTCTGGTCGTGGAGATGGGCTCCCTGGAGACCGCCGGGCTGGACGGCCTGATCCTCCACGACCTGGTCCTTACCCTTCCCACAGGCGAAGTCCTCGGAGAGGTGAAGAGAGTTCAGGTCGACGTGGCTCTCCTCCAGGCCGCCCGGGGCCGGCCGGCCGCTTCGGGCCTCCACATCACCGGCGCCCACCTGACGTTCCACCGCGACGCCGCGGGGACCGTGAACCTCGAGTCCCTCCGACCCCGTGACGTCGGAGTCGACGTGCCCGAGCCCATCGACGACGAGGCCACCGGAGATCCCCTGGCCCGGATCGAGGACCTCCTGCGCCACTTCGGCGGGGCCTATCCGGAGCTCACCATCCTCGACTCCTCCATCACCTTCACCTCCGAGGCCGAGGGCGCCTGGCCGCTGACCAAGGTCCAGACCGACCGCTTCGAGATGGCCGGCGGGCGCACCGAGGCCCCCTTCGAGACCACCCTCATCATCACGCCGGCCCCCTTCGACGGCGTGTATCTCCCCAAAACTGTGACGATCGAAGGCGCCCTACGCCTCCCGGCCCGTCGGTCCACGGTCTTCGTCGAGATGGAGCCCTCCCTCCGCCTCTCTGATGTCGGCCCCCTGGCCTTCGCCGAAGTCTCCCTCTCGGCCTTCGCCGTGGACGACGACTACACCCTTCGGGTCCACCAGCCCCGGGTCACCTCCAGGCTCCGAGCCGAGCCCGAGACTCTGCTCTCCGCCTCCCACGTGGAAGTTCGCCTCGACGGCTGGCCCAACCGCCCTCGCGACCTCTCGCTCTTGGAGATGGACGTCCACGGCCTGAACCTGGCCCTGGCCTACAGCGCGAACGGCGCCTTCAACCTCCAGGAGCTCTATCAGATCGCCCGCCAACCGGCGGCTCGAAACGCCGCCGCCACGGCCAGGTCCGTCGCCGAGGCGATGGCCCGCCTCGACGCCCAATCAGCGCAGGCCGGCGACGACCCCTCGGATCCTGGTCAAGACCCCGGCGCAGACCTCGCCGCCGGTCCCGATCCCGAACCTTCGGCCACCGGCGGCCTCCCCATCCGTCGCCTCTTCGCCGAGCTCCCCCAGCACACCTCGGTGAAAGACTTCCACCTCACCCTCACCGACGAGCGCCACCACGAGGAGCTCACCCGCCCCGCCCGGCGCATCGAAGTCCGCGGCGAGGTGATCGACGTTCGCCACCGGCCCATTCAGGGCATCCTCGACGGTGAGCTCCGATTTCAGACCGACGGCGATGGCCACGAAGGCCGGGTCGCCGTCGACCTCTCCATCCCCTATCGCCGCGGCGACTGGAAGGCCGAGGTCGAGATCGACCACCTCGAACTCGCCCACCTCAGCCAGATCGGCGGCCCCCGCCTGGCCCGCCTGGTACACGGCGGCGAGATCACGGCCAACCTGGAGATCGACAACGAGGGAGGCCGCAAGACCTCCTTTGACGGCTTCTTCGTCGGTCGAGACCTCCGGTTCTTCCACGCCTCCCTCACGGAGAGCCCCGTCGAAGTCCCCTCCACCAGCCTGCGCCTGAAGGGCTATCACCACCCCGAAGAGCGCATGCCCCCGGTGCGCCTCATCGACGGCGGCGACGAAGACGAAGACGAAGTAGCCGAAGCCCCCATCGACGAGGTCGTGGAGCGAGACTCCGACGAGAAGCCGCCCCCCAACCGGGGCGCCCTGGTCATCGAAGAAGCCACCGCACGCCTCGGCGAAGTGGAGGCCACCTTCGGCCTCGGACTCCACGGCCTGGAGTCCGGCAGAATGCCCAACCGGGCCGTCTTCCACATCGACCTCCCCCGCACTCCTCTGCAAGACATCCTCGCCGCGATCCCCGAGGCCCTCTACGGCCCCCTCCTTGGCATCGACCTCCGGGGAGAACTCACCTGGAACTTCGAGCTCGAGGTCCCGCTTTACGAAGCCGTCAACATGCGGTGGAACGCCGACGTCGACCTCTCCGGCCTCGAGGTCGTCTACCTCCCCGGCGCCGTGGACGTCTTCAAGCTCACCAGCTCCTTCGAGCACACTATCCGCGACGAGTGGAAGGGCCGGGTCCACTACCGGGAGCGAGAGTTCATCTACGAGCGGACCATCCGCATCCCCGAGATGCGCCCCACCCCGGCCACCTGGCTCCTGGAAACCACCCCCCTGGAGCTCGACCGCATCGACCGCGTTCGCCGCAACCGGGGCTGGCCCGAGGTCCCCTCCTACGCCCCCGCCGGGGTCTCCCGAGAGGTCCTCAACACCCCCGACTTCTGGCTCACTCCCTACGCCTTGAACCAGGCCGCCCCCCGGCCCTGGAACGACCGGGCCGTCCGACCGCAGCCGCTCTCCTTCTGGGAGCGCTGGGGAGAGCCCTCGGAGCCCGCCGACGACGGCATCCTCCGCTTCGAGGCTCCCGATCCCCTGCCCGCCAGCCAGTACACCGTTCACATCGATCCCAATCGATATGGCGACTACGTTTACGTTCCGCTTCACCACATCTCGCCCTACCTGCCCCGGGCGATCATGACCACCGAGGACACCTCCTTCTTCACCCACCGAGGCTTCAACTACCTGGCCATCCGGTCCTCCGTGCAGGCCAACATCAACGCCGGCCGCTTCGTCCGAGGTGCCTCCACGATCAGCATGCAGCTCGCCAAGAACCTCTTCCTGGACCGATCCCGAGTGCTCTCCCGGAAGCTCCAGGAGGTCACCCTGGTGTGGCTCATGGAGAGCGTCGCCGACATCCCCAAAGAGCGGATGATGGAGCTCTACCTCAACATCATCGAGTTCGGCCCCGGCATCTTCGGGATCAACGAGGCCAGCATGCACTACTTCGGCAAGCGGGCCGACGAGCTCACCGTCGGTGAGGTCGCCTGGCTGGTCAGCATCGTCCCCAGCCCCAAGCGACGGCACGCCTTCTACGACCGCGGCGAGATCTCCCAGGTCTGGTTCCGTCGTATGGCCCGCTACATCCGAGCCATGTACAATCGGGATCGCCTCACCACCGAAGAGATGGAGGCAGCATTGGACGAGATCCCCACTTTCTATCGCCCAGAGGATGGAGAGCCCTTGCTACGACGATTCGCCGAGCCCGCCGCCCCGGAACCCCATGAGGAGGCCGAGGAGGCCGAGGCCGCCCAGGCCGACGATGGCGTTTCCCCCGATCCTGGCACAGAATCCACTGAATAGGAGTCGGGAATACTGCGTCCTGCCTCAGGTCTTCCATTGCTGACGCCCCAGGCCCGACACCACACCATCCAGGCACCGAACACCCACCCATGAGCGACCCGAAGTCCTCACAATCCAAGCAGCTGGCCGCCATCAACGGCCTGGTCCGGCGCCTGGTCGCCCGGATTCGCCTCCAGCGCGGGATCCACGGCGCCGTCGAGGGCGCCTGCCTGGGGCTGATGCTCGCCGCCGTCGGGCTGGCCGCATCCCGGACGGGATTCATCGCCGTCGAAGCCTGGTGGCCCTGGGCCCTGCTCACCGTGGTGGTCACCGCCATCGGCGCTGCGTTCCGCGCGTACCCCGCCGTCGACCCTATCGCCGCAGCCCAGGCGCTGGACCGCACCCACGGCCTCCACGATCGCCTCTCCACGGCGGTCTCCCTGGCCCGCGGCGAACACATGACCGCCGCCGAAGCCGACTTCGTCGAGGCCCAGCTCCGAGACGCTCTCAGGTTCGTCGAAGACGTCGACCCCAGCAGGGCTGCCCCCTTCAAGACGCCCGCCGACACCCGCCTCCTGGCCGTGGTGGCTATCGGCGTCATCGTCGTCGGCCTGATCCCACTCCCCGATCACCAGCACCCTCTGCCCGAACCCTTCGAGGTTCGCTACGCCCGGGTCCTGGACTCCACCACCCTCGCCATGGAGCGAGATCGCCTCCGCGAGATCCGCCGCCAACTCGAGAAACTCCCCGACATCCGCTCCCAGGAGCTCGCCGACGAGATCGAGCGCCTCCTCGACGCCGTGGAAAACCAGGAGATCTCCGAACGGGAGTTCATCGAGGCCATCGACGAGCTCTTGGAACGCTACTTCGGCGACTCCAGCCAGGAGCGCACCATCGACACAGTCGCCGAGGCCCTCGCCGAAGCGGCTCGCCAGATCCGGGAAGAACACGCCGAGGCCCTCGCCGAACACCCCGAGCTCGAAGAGGTGATGCAGGCCCTCGAAGACGGCGACCAGCAGCGCGCCGCCGACGCCCTCTCCGAACTCGCCCAGCGCCTCGACACCGACGACCTCTCCCAGGAGGAGAAGGAGCGCCTCGCCGACCTCATCGAGGCCTTCTCCGAGCACCTCGACACCGAGAACGAGCGCCTCCGCGAACTCTTCGAGCAACACCGCGAGCAATTCGAAGCCCTGGCCGAGCAATTCGAGGGCGGCGACACCCCCGAAGGCTTCGAAGACCTCCTCAACGACGCCGAATCCGAGATGAATCGCGCACAGGAGGAGCTCCAGAACCACCAGGACTCCGAGGCCCGACGCCAACTCGAACGCCTCGCCGGCTCCCTGGAAGAAACCGCCCAGGAGCTCCGCTCCGAAGAACAGGCCATCCCCGGCGGCGAAGCCGGCGAAGACGCCGAGGGCGGCCCCGCCGCCACGGAGCCCTCCGACGGCGAAGGCGAAGACGGCCAGGACCCCGATCAAGCCGACGGCCAACAACAGGGCGACCAACAACGCCCCGGCGAGGAACAAGATCGCGACGAGCCCGACTACCGCAACGAGGTCGGCCGTAAGATGGACGACGCCGCTCGACAGCTCGAGGAGATGGACCGCGAGCAACAGCGCCAGCAGCAGCGCGAGGAGATGCGCCGACAGCTCGAAGAGATGCGCGAGAGCATGGGCCGCGGAGACCGCCAAGACGACGAACGCGACGACCAGCGCCGACAGCAGGTCGAGGACTTCATGGACCGGGCCCGCGGCGGCGACGACGGCGAGAGCACCTCGGACAACACCGAGGGCCAGATGGACGGCGCCGGCGACGACCAGGCTTCTGGCGAGGAAGGCGACGCCGACGGCGAACAGCGGGGCGACGCCGCCTCCCAGGGCGGCCCCGAGCGAGAGCTCGACACCGAAGCCGCCTCGCCAGACGAATTCGACCACATCCGAGAGGAGCTCTCCGGCCAGGACTCCGGCGAAGGCCCCTCCCGCTCCGAGATCATCCGCTCCGCCTCCGAGGACGGCTTCGCCACCACCGACTACCGCGACGTCTTCGTCGACTACGAAGACATCGCCCAGGAAGTCATGGAGCGCGAAGAGGTCCCCGACGGCTACCGCTACTACATCCAACGCTATTTTCAGTTGATCCGACCCCAGGACTAGACCGGGAGGCTTCATGTCCAAGCCAGCGGAGAACTCCGCCACCGTGGAAGAAAAAGTCGCCGCTTTTCAGAAAGACTGCGGCGCCGTTCGAGAAGAAATCGGCAAGATGATCGTCGGCAACCGAGAGGTGATCGACGCCGTGATCATGGTCTTATTGGCCGGCGGCAACGTCCTCCTCGAGGGCGTCCCAGGCCTCGGTAAGACCATGCTGGTCCGCACCCTCTCCGAGGCCCTGGGCCTGGACTTCTCCCGGATCCAGTTCACCCCGGACCTGATGCCCACGGACATCCTCGGCGCCACGATCATCGTCGAGGACGAAGACCGCTCCAAGCACTTCCGGTTCGAGCGAGGCCCCATCTTCTCCCACATCGTCCTCGCCGACGAGATCAACCGGGCCACCCCCAAGACCCAATCGGCCATGCTCGAGGCCATGCAGGAGAAGAGCGTTACCGTCGGCAAGCAGACCTTCAAGCTCGACCCGCCCTTCTTCGTCCTCGCCACCCAGAACCCACTGGAGATGGAGGGCACCTACCCCCTCCCCGAGGCCCAGCTCGACCGATTCCTCTTCAAGCTCAAGGTGAAGTTCCCCGACCTCGACGAGCTCCACTCCATCATGGAGCGGACCACCCAGTCCGAGAAGCCCACCGTCAAGAACGTGATCAACCGGGACCGAATCCTCGAGATGCGAGCGCTGAGCCGGGAGGTCATCGTCGCTCGCCACGTCCAGGACTACGCCCTCCGGATCCTCCAGGGCACCCACCCCGAACACGGCTCCGCCCCGGAGATCACCAAGCGCTACGTCCGGTTCGGCTCCTCCCCCCGGGGCGCCCAGGCGATCCTCACCACCGCCAAGGTCCACGCCCTGATGGACGGCCGGATGAACGTCTCCGCCGACGACATCCGACACACCGCCGTGCCGGCCCTGCGCCACCGGACCATCCTCAACTTTGAGGGGGAAGCCGAAGGCATCGACACGGACTCCATCCTCGCCGAGATCATCAAGAACACCCCGGAGGGCAAGGCGTGATCTCTTTCGGCAAAGCCTCCCGGGCACCACAGGCCACCGGCGATGCCTTCGACGAGGAGTTCCTCAAGAAGCTGGAGTATCTCTACATCGTCTCCCAGAAGATCGCCGCCGGTCAGCGCCGCGCCAAGCGCCGCACCCGGCTCGTCGGCAGCGGCATCGACTTCGCCGACCACCGCCACTACACCCACGGCGACGACGTCCGGAACCTCGACTGGCGGGTCTACAGCCGCACGGAGAAGCTCTTCCTCAAGCTCTACGAGGAAGAAGAAGACCTCTTCATCTACTTCCTCCTCGACAACAGCCGGTCCATGCACCTGGGCACCCCCAACAAATGGTCCATGGTCCGCAAGGTCGCCGCCGCCCTGGCCTACATCGGCCTGAGCAACATGGACCGGGTCAGCCTGGTGCCCTTCTCGTCCACCGTGGACAACCGCCTGCCCCCCAGCCGGGGCAAGGCCCAGATCTTCAAGATCTTCGACTTCCTGGACCGCTGCGAGCCCGGCGAACAAACCACGCTCCAGTCGGCCTTCAAGACCTTCGTGGGCCAGAACAAGCGCCCCGGTCTCGTCGTGGTCCTCTCCGACTTCTACGACCCCAGCGGCTTCGAAGAGGGCATCAACGTCCTCCGGTATCACCGGTTCGAGCCCCTGATCATTCACCTCTTCGACGAGCGAGAGCTCGACTTCTCCCTCCAGGGAGAGCTCGAGCTCGTGGACTGCGAGACCGGCGAGGTCCGCCAGCTCACGGTCACCCCCGCGATGGTTCGGGCTTACGAGAAGGAGTTCCGAGCCTTCTGCGACGAGCTCGAGACCTTCTGCACCCAGCGGCAGCTCCTCTACTTCCGAGCCGCCCTGCAGGAGTCCTTCGAAGAGCTGGTCCTTCGGATCTTCCGAGCCGGAGGATTTCTCTCATGAGGTGCACTCGCTGATGCAGTGGACGGGACTCCCCATCGAGACCGTGGGATGGATGGCCGCCGGCGCGGCTCTGATCATCACTCTGCTCTACCTGCTGAAGTTCAGGAAGCGCAGCGTCGAGATCCCCTTCTCGCCGCTCTGGGGCCGCGTGATCGCCACCCGCCGCAAGCAGAGCGACTGGTGGCGCCGCCTGAAGCGGCTTTTGTCCTGGCTCCTCCATCTCCTGATCGCCGGGCTCCTCCTCTTCGCCATGCTCGGACCCCGGTCCACCGACGAGGTCCTCGACGGCCGCCACCTCCTGATCCTCATCGACAACTCCGCCAGCATGGGCGCCACCGACGTCACAGGCGGCGTCAACCGCCTCGACGTGGCCCAGAGACAAGCCCGGGAGATCCTCCAGACCGTCGGCGGCGACGACCGGGTCATGGTGGCCCTCTTCAACAACCGGGTGCAGCCTCTGGGCCCCTTCGTCGACGACGCGACCCTCCTGGAGTCGGCGCTGCGCAACGTCGAGGTCACCGCCAACCCCACAGACCTCGCCCAGGCCCTCTCCTTCGCCGCCCACAGCCTCCAGGACCGCCCCGACGCCGAGCTCATCATCCTCAGCGACGGCTCCGGCTTCGACCCCGAGATGCCCCTCCCCTTCGACCCTGATCTGGGCATCTCGCTGCGCCACATCATGATCGGCGAGGCCTCCGAAAACCTGGCCATCACCGCCTTCAACGCCCGTCGCTACCCCTCGAACCGCCTGGACCACGAGCTCTACGTGGAGGTCACGAGCCACTTCGACCGCGAGGTCTCCACCCGCCTGGACATCTCCGCCGACGGCCGCCTCGTGGACTCCCGGACCATCGATCTCGGCCCCCGAGAGGTCCACCGCCAGTTCTATCCCGGTCAGGCCGTGGCCGGCGAACGGCTCGAGGCCCGGATCCGCCTGACCACCGCCGACGCCCGCGACGTCTTCCCCCTCGACGACCGCGCCTACGCCACGGTCCCGCCCCCGCGGCGGCTCTCGGTCCAGCTCGTCTCCCCGGGGAACCTCTTCATCGAGGGCCCCCTGCTCTTGAACTCCCATATCGACTTCGACCGGGTCCACCCCGACGCCTTCGACTCCACGGCCTCCCGGGACGTCTTCGTCTTCGATCGCTTCGCCCCCGAGTCCCTCCCCGACGGGGATCTCCTCTTCTTCGATCCCCCTGCCGAGGGCTCCCCCTTCGAGATCTCCGGCCGCGACGACGACCCGATCCTCACCGACGTCCGCCAGAGCCACCCCCTGATGCGCTGGATCTCCCTCTCCGACTTGAACATCGGCTCCACCAGCACCTTCCGCCGCGGCTCCGACGACGTCGACGTAGCCAGCACCTTCGGCCGCACCGTGATCCTCGCCCGCGACGACGGCACCCGCCGGATGGTCGCCCTCGGCTTCGACGTCCGGAACAGCGACTTCCCCCTCCGGGTGGCCTTCCCCGTGTTCATGCTCAACGTCCTCGACTACTTCGCCCAGGACGACGTGGATCTGATGTACTCCTTCGCCACTGGCGAGACCTGGTCCATCCCCATCGATCGCTCCGTGACCGGCGCCGAGATGGTCCGTCCCGACGGCACACGAGCCCCTGTGGCCCTCCACGCCGGCGAGGCCCTCTTCTACGGAGAGCAGCCCGGCTTCTACGAGCTCCACACCACCCACGCCGACGGCACAGACCGGACCCTCCTGGCCGCGAACCTCACCAACCCCGACGAGTCCGAGATCACCCCCCGCCTCATCGAGTGGGAGGAGATCCCCACCGCCGAGGACACCTCAGGCCTCCTCTTCGACCGCCGAGAGATCTGGATCTCCCTGCTCCTCGCCGCCATGGCACTCCTCTTCCTGGAGTGGACCACCTACCAGCGGAGGTGGACCGAGTGATCACCTCCCGCAACATCCTGGGCCGCCTCCTATTCTGGATCGCCCTCTTTGCCCTCTGGGCCGGCGGCGCCTACCTCTTCTTGGAGTGGATCGGCTGGCCGGCGCCGGAGTCCATGGCTTTCGAATACCAGGAACGGACCTTCGAGATCCTGGAGCCCCGGTACTTCGTACTCCTCCTGGGCCTCCCGGCCCTGATCCTGATCCAGCGGTTCACCCTCTCCGACCTGCCCGGCTACCAACAGGCGATCAACACCGCGCTCCGCGCCCTGGTCTTGTCCGCGATCGTCGTCGCTCTGGTGCAGATCGTGATGACCAGCTTCGACTCCCGGGTCTCCACGATCTACCTCGTCGACACCTCGGCCTCCATCCCCGACGAGGCCCTCGATCAAGCCCGGGACGCCATCAACACCGCCATCGCTGAGAAAGGCGAAAACGACCAGGTCCGGGTCCTCGCCTTCGCCGATCACCCCTATCAGATCGACCCCGGCGTCGACGGCACCTACGCCGAGATCCCTCGCCCCCCGGGCGACGAGATCCCCATCGACACCGACATCTCCGCCGCCCTCCGTATGGCCTACGGGCTCTTCCCCGACGACCACGTCAAGCGGGTCGTCCTGATCACCGACGGCAACGAGACCCACGGTGACTTCCTCGCCGAGACCAGCCGGGCCGCCGACTTCGGCATCCGTCTCTACGCCCTCTCCTTCGACTACGAGACCCCGCCGGAGGTCATGATCCAGTCAATGGACGCCCCGGAGAACATCGAGGTCGGCGCGCCCTTCTTCCTCACGGCCCAGATCTTCTCCACCCACGACGATCAGATCGACCTCACCCTCTGGCAGAACGAGTACCGCGACGACGAACGCACCGTCGAGGTCAAGCCCGGCCTCACCGAGGTGGTCTTCGAGACCCAGGTCTACGACGCCGGCTTCCGCGAGTTCCGCCTGGAGATGACCGTCCAGGGCCAGGACACCCACGAGGAGAACAACCAGTACCTCTTCACCACCTTCATCCGCGGCGAACCCAAGGTCCTCTACATCGAGGGCGAGATGCGCTCCCGGCACTTCCTGGAGAACGCACTGCGCAACGAGAACTTTGAGGTCGAGACCCGCAGCCCCGCCGGGATCCCCGACTCCGAGGACGAGTTCGACGGCTTTGACCTGATCCTCCTCTCCGACGTGGCCGCCGACCGCCTCTCAGAGCGCCAGATGTCCCTCTTCAACAACTACGTCCGCAACCAGGGCGGAGGCCTGATCATGGCCGGCGGCGAGGACTCCTTCGGCCCCGGCGGCTGGGAGGGCACCCCCGTGGAGCGCCTCCTGCCGGTCACCATGGAGAGCGAGGAGCGCCAGGACACCCCCGGAGTCGCCATCCTCCTCTCCATCGACCGCTCGGGCTCCATGGCCGAGCACAACCGCATGGAGCTCGCCCGCGAAGCCGCCCGGGCCGCCGTCAACGCCCTCGAGGGCAACGCCGAGATCGGCATCCAGGCATTCGACCACGAGGTGGTCACCATCACCCCCATCCAGCCCGTCTCCAACCGGGCCCGGATCCTCAACCAGATCAACCGCATCCAGCTCCGCGGCGGCACCGACATCGCCCGGGCACTCGCCGAGGCCTACGACGAAATCGTCTTCAACCCCGCCCCGGTGCGCCACATCATTCTCCTCACCGATGGGATCTCCCCGGAAGAAAACATCTTCACCGAGATCATGCCCGCCATGCGCCTCGAGGGCATCACGGTGAGCACCGTCGCCGTCGGCATGCAGGCCGAGACCTCTCTGATGCGCCGCGTCGCCGCCGCCGGAAACGGCCGGTTCTACTTCACCGCCGACCCCCACAGCATCCCCCAGATCTTCGTCGAGGAGACCCGCAACGTCGCCCACAGCGCCCTCGTCGAGCAGCCCATCCGGGCCCAGGTCGCCGGCCGCGGCCAGGTCCTCCAAGGCATCCAGTGGAACCGGGCCCCCGTCCTTCTGGGCTACGTCAGCACCCAACCCAAACCCCAGGCCGACGTCCTCCTCACCACCGACTCCGGCGATCCCCTCCTGGTCCGATGGCGAGTGGGCCTCGGCAAGACCGCGGTCTTCACCTCGGACCTCAAGAACCGCTGGGGCTCCCAGTGGGTCCGATGGGAGGGCTACCCCCAGCTCTGGGCGCAGCTGATCCGCGACACCATGCGCACCGACGACCGGGATCATCTGCCCATGAGGGCCTTCATCGACCAGGACCGGGGCCGAGTCGTCGTCGACGCCATCGGCCTCGACGACCGGTTCATCAACGATCTCGAGTCCGACCTGGTCGTCACCGACCCCGACGGCGAAGAGCTCCACATCTCCTT
>SKON01000068.1 GCA_007120035.1 Myxococcales bacterium | reverse complement strand
CGTTGCGGGAGTAGTACTGCTCCTGGCCGCGGGCGATGTCGATGGCCCACTGGCTCATCTCGGTGACTTTTCCCTGCACGACATATCGGGTGTAAGAGACGCCGGCGATGGCGGCGAGTACGCCGACGATAGATACGACGATCATCAGCTCGATGAGGGTGATGCCGTGGGTGGAGCGGACGAGCTGGAACGGGGAGGGGGGGCGGCGGTGGTCGGCGTTCATGGTGGGTCTCCTTGGGGTCAGAGGTTGTACTTGTCGAGGCGGTAGCGCAGGGAGCGAAAGGTGATGCCGAGGAGTTTGGCGGCTTCGGTCTTGTTGCCGTCTGTGAGGTCTAATGCCTGTTCTATCAAGTTTCGTTCCAAGTCTTCGACGAGGGATTCCATGTCGACGCCGTCGGGGGTGACCTGGACCGACGTGGGGTGGCGTGTTCGGCCGTTGCGGAGCTCCGGGGGGAGGCTGTCGACGGTGATGAAGTCCGTCGTCTCCAGTGTAACAGCTCGCTGCATGATGTTCTGCATTTCGCGAACATTGCCGGGATAGTCGTGGCGGAGGAGGAGCTCCATGGCGGGGCCGCTGATGCCCTGGACAGGGTTGTTGAGCTCCTGGGCGTAGTGGTGGAGGAAGTGCTCGAGGAGCAGGCGGACGTCGCCGCCGCGGTCGCGGAGCGGGGGGAGCTCGATGGGGATCACGCTGAGGCGGTAGTAGAGATCCTCGCGGAAGTTGCCGTCTTGTACCTCCTGGCGGAGGTCGCGGTTGGTGGCGGCGATGATGCGGCACTTGATCTGGCGCTCCTGGGAGGCGCCGACGGGGCGGATCTTCTGCTCCTGGAGCACCCGCAGCAGCTTCACCTGCACCGGCTGGGGGAGCTCGCCGATCTCATCGAGGAAGACCGTGCCGCCCTCGGCGGCGACGAAGAGGCCCTCCTGATCGGTGTGGGCTCCCGTAAATGCCCCCTTCTTGTGGCCGAAGAGCTCGCTCTCGATGAGGTTCTCGGGGATGGCGCCGCAGTTGATGGGCATGAAGGGGCCGTCGGCGAAGCCGCTCTGGCGATGGATGGCCCGGGCGACGAGCTCCTTGCCGGTGCCGGACTCGCCATGGACCAGGATCGTGGTCTTCGAGGGGGCCACGCGGGCCACCATGTGGAAGACCTTCTGCATCGCGGAGGAGGTGCCGATGAGGTCGCCGTAGCCCTCGCGTTGCTCCAGGGCCTGCTTCAGAAAGAGGTTCTCGGAGACCAGGCGGTACTTCTCGAGGGCCCGGTCGACGGCGATGCGGGCTTCGTCGATCTTGAAGGGCTTGGTGATGTAGTCGTAGGCGCCCTTCTTGATGGCCGACAGCGCCGTCTCGGCCGAAGCGTAGGCCGTCATGACCAGGACCTGGCAGGCCGGGTCGACGGTCTTGACGTGGTCCAGGACTTCGAGTCCGTTGATGCCCGGCAGCTTGAGATCGGTCATCACGACCTGGAATCGCTCGCCGGCGTCGAGGAGGGCGACGGCCTCTTCGCCGGAGTCGGCGACGCGGACCTCGTGGCCGGCCTTCTTGAGCATCACGGAGAGAAACTCGCGCATGCTGAGCTCGTCGTCAACGACGAGGAGGGGGCGGTCTTCGGGGGCGGAGGTCATTGAGGTGTCGCTGTCGGGTCCAGAGGGTCTCTGGATCTGAGCGTACATTCTGTTGCAGGTGGTGGGCAAGAGCCGGAGCCTCGTGAACGGGGTGGTTTACGACGTTGGGAGGGGCACCGGAGCCCTGCCGCCTCTGGCGCAGGTTTTCGCTGAGTGTGCAAGTGGGCGGTGGAGGTGGAGCCGATCTCGAGGGTGGCGGCTCTCGGTGTGAGAACGTTTGGTTTGCGGTGGTGGGAGGGCAGGTTTGAGACGAAGTTGGCGGCTCTCGGCGTGAGAGTAGGTGGGTGTGCGGCGGTGGGGTGGTTGGCGCGGGGCTTGGGGAGTGGGGATGTGGCGGGGAGAAGACCTGCGCCGGAGGCGGCAGGGCTCCGGCTCTGGGGGCAGGTTTGAGACGAAGGTGGCCGCTCTCCGCGTGAAAACGTGTGGTTTGTTCGAGACGACGGCTAGGCTTCCGTAGCGAGCTTGGCGAGTGGGCCCGTGCGGGTGGTGCGGCGGAGGTGGATCTCGAAGCGGGCGCCGTTGTGGTGGTGGGGGGCGGTGAGGGTGATGCGGGCGTCCTGGGCTTCGAGGAGGCGGTAGGTGGTGGCGAGTCCGAGGCCGGTGCCCTGGTGTTTGGTGGTGAAGAAGGGTTCGAAGATGCGGTCGTGGTGGTCCAGGGGGACGCCGGGGCCGTTGTCTTCGACGGCGAGTAGGAGGTCGGGGGAGCCGGGGGCCGCCTGGAGTTCGATGCGGATGTGGCGGTCTTCGGGGGGGAGGTCGGCCTGGGCCTGGGTGGCGTTCTGGAGGAGGTTCCAGAGGACCTGGCGGAGGGCCTCGGCGTCGATGTTGGCGGTGAGGGTGGGGGCGTCGGAGAGGTCGGGGTGGAGGTGGATGTCTTTCTGGTCGGCGGTGTTCTGGAAGAGGCGAAGGACCTCCTGGACCAGGGGGAGCAGAGGCTGGACTTTGCGCTGTAGTGGCCGGGGCTGGGTGTAGGCCAGGAAGTCGGTGATGAGGCCGTCGAGGCGGTCGACCTCGCGGACGACGATGTCCATGAGGGTTCGATCTTCGTCGGAGGTGTTGGCGTCCATGCGGAGCATCTCGACGGAGCCGCTGATGGAGGCCAGGGGGTTGCGGATCTCGTGGGCGATGGCGGCGGAGAGCTGGCCGATGGCGGCCAGGTGCTGGGAGCGCTTGACCTGGGCCTCCATCTTTCGGATCTCCGTGAGATCCTGGAAGATGATGATCTGGCCGGACTCGCCTTGGTGATCCCGGAGGGGGGAGAGGGAGAAGCCGAGGTAGACCTGGGTACCGTCGGGGCGCTCGAAGAGGCTGTCGTGGCGGGGCTCGGCGCCGTCGGCGAAGGCGTCGGTGGCGGCGGCGAGTCCGGGGAAGAGGGCGTCGAGGGGGTTTCCGAGGACCTCTTCTTTGGCGAGTCCGGTGATCTCCTCGGCGGCGCGGTTAAAGAAGATGATGGTGCCGCGGTCGTCGACGGTGAGGAGGCCGCTGCTGAGGCTGGAGAGGATGTTCTCGTTGAGGACTCGGAGGTCCTGGATGTCGGTCTCACGGGCCTGAAGCTCTTCTGTGGCGCGGCCGAGGCGGTCTGCGAGGTGGCCGGCGAGGAAGGCGATGAGGAAGCCGGCGAGGCTGTTGATGGCGAATTGATAGACCAGGGCCGTGGTGGTCATGGGCCGAAGCTCGTCGCCGAAGGGCTGGGGGATCCAACCGAGGACGACGGTGGCGAAGAAGGCCATGCAGGCGGCGGTGACGGCGGCGGTGATCAGGGCGCCGCGCTGGCCGATGACGACGGCGGCGTTGATGATGGTGAGGTAGAAGAAGAAGACGAAGACGCTGTCGAAGCCGCCGGTGGCCAGGACCAGGATGGTGGTGACCAGGAGGTCGCCGCTGAGCTGGGCGTTGGCCAGTGAGGAAGTGGACCAGCGCTGTCGGAAGGCGACGGCGTAGAGGATAGTCAGCACGTAGGTGCCGACGATGAGGGCGACGAGGGTGCGGTTTCGGAGGTCGTCGAAGTCGCCGAGGGCCGTGAGATCCACGGCCAGGGTGCTGCCGAGGAAGGCGGTGACGATCACCACCCGGACGAGCATCAACCCCTTGAGGCGTTCACGCTGGCGATCAGAGGAGAGCGCCATTACATGTCGATGTTGCCGGCCATCTCGAAGATCGGCAGGTACATGGCGATGAGCATGCCGCCGACGATGGAGCCGAGGCCGACCATCATGACGGGCTCGAGCATGGAGGTGAGGCTCTCGACGGCCACGTCGACCTCGTCTTCGTAGAAGTCGGCGATCTTGTTGAGCATGGTGTCGAGGGCACCGGTAGCTTCACCGACGCCGATCATCTGGACGACCATGTTGGGGAAGATGCCGGTCTCCATGAGGGGCTCGACCATGTTTTGACCCTCGCTGATGCGGAGCTTCACGTGGTTGATGCCCTTGGCGATGGTCATGTTACCGGCGGTGCGGGCCACGATGTCGAGGCTGTCGACGATGGGCACGCCGGAGGCCACCATGGTGCCCAGGGTACGGGTGAACCGGGCGACGGCGGCCTTCTGAATGATGTCGCCGAAGACGGGGACCTTGAGGATCACGTCGTCGAAGATGGCCCGGGTGGGCTCGTACTTGAGGACGAAGACCCAGACGGCGACGATGCCGCCGAGTCCGAGGGCGATGAAGATGAAGTTGGACTGGACGAACTCGGACATGCTCATCACGAGGAGGGTCGGCGCCGGAAGCTCGGCGCCGCCGCCCATGTCCTCGAACATGTTGGCGAAGGTGGGGATCACCTTGTAGAGCATGCCGATGACGATGACGATGGCGACGACGAGGACGATGGTGGGGTAGGTGAAGGCGCCCTTGATGCGTCGTCGGAGCTTCTGGGCCTTCTCGATCTGCATGGCCAGGCGGTTCATGACGGTGTCGAGGATACCGGCGATCTCGCCGGCGGCCACGAGGCTGACGTAGAGGTTGTCGAAGGCCCGGGGGTGCTTGGCCATGGCGTCGGCCAGGGTGGAGCCCTGCTCGATGTCCTTTTTGACGGCCTGGATGATGCCCTTGAAGGTCTTGTTGGGCTCGTTGTCGCCGAGGAGCTGGAGGCATTGCACCAGGGGCAGACCGGCGTCGATCATGGTGGCGAACTGGCGAGTGAAGATCACCAGGTTCTCCAGGGGGACGCCGCCGCTGGCGAGTCCTGCGGCCATGGCGCCGAGGTTGGACTTGCTCTGCTTCTTGACCTTGGAGACCCGGATCTCCTGGCCCCGGAGCCG
>SKON01000125.1 GCA_007120035.1 Myxococcales bacterium | reverse complement strand
GAGCCCCCGTGGCTGGCACAGTCGGGCTGCGCCCGAGGGCTCCGGCGGGCCAAGGCCTCGCCTCCGCGAGGGCACCGCGCCACCGGGGGCGGCCCGGGGGGCGGAGCGCCCACCCTGGGCGGCGCGGAGCGACTACGGGGACGGCTGGCGACTTGGCATAAAAGTGTTACAACGTTGCGTCGAATGATTGATGATCCCTGCGCGAGGAGTTTCGATGAGCGTGAAGGTCGAAGAGTTCGATGCCGTGACCCCGGCCCTGGTGGAGGCTATGGAGGAGCTTCGAGAGCGGGTCTACCAGGGCGATGAGCTTTACGAGGCTTCGCCGGTGGGGAGCCTGGCCCGCGATCTGGGGCGGCCGGAGTTTCAGGGGCGGCAGCGGATCTTCTTTGCCCGCCGTGGTGAGGTGCTCGTGGCCTGCGTCGTCGGTCGGCTGACGCCAGGACTGGAGCTCGGCGGGGCGCCGGCGGCGACGATCGGGAACTTCGACGGCCTCGATGATCGCGAGGCCGTGGGGTCGGTCTTGCGCCGGGCTGTGGCGTGGGCCAAGGACGAGGGCGCCGAGGAGGTCGTGGGGCCCATGAATGGTGATACATGGCACGACTACCGGTTCAACATGGGGCCCTTCGAGGAACCACTCTTTCTGAAGGAGCCCTACAACCGGGAGTACTATCCGGCGCTGTGGAAGGACGCGGGGTTTCGACTTCTGCAGGAGTATCGGTCCTGTCGACACGACGACCTCATCGCCGCCCGAGAGCACAACCGACCCCGGTATGAGGAGCTCGTCGCCGCGGGGTACACCGTGGAACCCATGACGGAGAGCCCCTTTGAGGAGGTCGTGGATCGGGTGTACGAGATGGTTCGGGTGATCTTCGACGAGGCCTATCTGTACACGGAGATCAGCCGGGAGGCCTTCGGGGCCCTCTACGCCGGCGCGGAGCCGATCTTGAGCGGCGACCTCTGTTTCTTCATCGTCGACGCTGATGGAGAGGACGCGGGGTTTTGCTTCGCCTTTCCGGGGTACGCCCGGGCTCTGCTGATGGCGAAGGCCCGAGGTGACCATGAAAAGCTCCTGATTTCACCGGAACAAAACGTGGGGAACGTGAAGACCGTGGGGGTGATGCCCGCTCATCGCGGCAAGGGGATGGCCGGGGCGATCGCCTATCTCTTCTTGGACGCCATGGTGAAGAAGAAGATGGTGGCCGCCAACCACTGCCTGATGATGGTCGGGAACTACTCCAACCGGGTGGGGGCTGAGTACGGGCGAGAGTTTCGCCGGTATGAGCTCTATCGGTGGGCGAAGGATGACTCCTGTTAGGGATCGATGAAACGCGGCAATACGGTGGCCGGACCACCGAAGTGGTCAACCGCGGTCGCCTGGAGGTCTTCGATCAGTTCTCGCTGTGATACGTCGTCGAAGCCCTCGAGAATGGAATCGACATGGTAGCGGAAGATAGCACGAGAGGCAGCAACCTCCTCCAATGGAGCAGATTCGTCGAGCAGTGCTCTCGCCAGGTCCAAGGCAGGATGTAGCTCCCGTTCACGCAAGTGGTCGCGGAGTAACTCCCGAAGAGCGTCATCCAAAAGCGTCGGATGCTCATGCAGCCTCTCCAGCAGTCGTGGGTACAAGTCACACCGAACCGTGGAGAAGGTCCCGTGGCGATAGTCGACCAGTCGGAGTGCTTCGATCGTCGTTGGTTGGACGACACCTTTCTGTCGGAGTCGTCGCTCCATCTGCCGATCGGTCTCGCCACGGACGGGCACAAGGACGTCGGGCGAGAACTGGGACGGGAGATGAACCGAGACCCCGGCCGCGAGGCCTACAGGGTCGACGATCGCCTCCGTAGGAAAGGAGGGGCCAGCGGAGCGAACGTTGATCGTGGTAGGGCAGAATAAGGGCCGTAAGGCTTCCTCAAGGGATTCTTCGAGAAGCCAATCGACACGAGCTGGTCTGGAGGTATCACCGAGAGTCCGATCCACCCCGGCGAGGATGACGCGTTCCAGTGCGTTGGCCCGGCTGCTGATCTCGATGTATTCCGCCGTGATCCCGTCGTAGTCCCTTAGGGGACGAGCCTTCTCGGAGCTGAGCCAATTGGCCCACGGTTGGCGCAGCTCGTTGAGCACGGGCTCCATCTGGTGGTGGCATTGCCCGCAGTGAATCTCGGGGGTGTCCACAACGACGGAGTTCTCCGAAGAGCGCCACTTCAACCGATGAACCTGGGTGGGAGCGGATTCTACGAACCGCTCCAGCATGACGAGGCTCCCGGACTGAAAGCGCAAGCGATAAAATGCATACCGTTGTGATTCAGAATGCCAGCCCATGAGTTCAACGACCTGGTCGTTGAGAGGATCGGAGAGAGGACGATCGGTATCGCTGATCAACACAGCGAAGACCTCATGCTCCGGCGTCTCGTCATCGCCGGGACAACCGGTGAGAAGGAATCTCGGCAATGGGTCTGGAGTATGGGACACGATACCCTCGGGGCGGATCTGAGCCTCCTCGATCAGGTAGACACCTCGGTGAGAGCCGGGACAGAAGCGCCCGAGGGAGAGGGCCTGCTCCAAGTCGGCCCAATCGCGGGGCGGAGCCTCCATGGCCTTCAGCGCTCGTCCGACGGGATCGTCTTCCAAAAGGGGCTCCGGACTTGTCGGAGGCCATTGGAACAGGTTCTCCTCGTGGTCCGGGACCGGTTCATCCGGGATCGGTTCATCAGGGGGAGCGACCTCGCCGGTCTCACCGCATGCAGTTACGAGAAGGAGAGCGCATGAGGCGATCCACACCGGCGAGGTTGCTTGCCTGCGTGGAGGTTCAGAGGTCATCAAAGCTCTCAGCGATACGGAACATGGAGAAGAGTGTTCCAGCGCTACCTCGGAGGCGAATTCGATCGAATCGAAAGTCAGGGCCGGCCAGGGAGGCATCGGGCTCTCCGGGAGTGCTGTCAGGGTTGACCCACATGTCGACGATGGCCTCTGTCTCCCCCTCGTCGGCAAAGGTGATGGCAACTACGATCCGACTCGCCTGATCTGTGGGCGTGTCGGTGTAGGTGGGGGTTGGTTCGCCTGGCTGATCGATGCCCCAGTGGGCGGGTCGATCCGTGTCCCACCAGGGCGCTCCCAGGAAGCGATACTCGATGGTACCGTCGAAGAGCTGGAGGCCGGCGAACCGAAGATCTTCGCTTTGGCCGTCCGGCAGGTGTGCCAGAAATGCGAGCCAAACCTGTGCGCCAGGAGCACCGACTCGCCCCGGGGAATCACTGAACTCGGGACGTAGCCACGAGGCGTCAATGTTGCGCTCGCCGTCTCCCTGGACTGCCAGCTCTGAACAAGCTGCCTCGAGCGCTGTACAATCGCTCCATGAAACCACAGAGGCGTCACCCGTCCAGGGTCCCGCCCAGCCCCAGCCATCATCTTGCCCTTCCAGGGTCCCTTCTGCCTCCAGATCGGAGCCGACGTGGAGCGCTTCGGCTTCCCTGGAGCTCAGGACGTCGGCGAGTGTCTCTCCCATGCGAAGCTCGTCGACCACGAAGCCGTCGAATCCAGCCAGCCGGATAGACTGGATACGGAAGTCAGGTCCGGGGAGGCTGACGTCTGCAGCGCCGATGGATCCAGAGAGAGGGGGATCGGTCCACAGCTCCACCAACGCATCGCTGTCGGAGTCCGTGCCAAACTCGACTCGAATCAGGAGATGGGTCACCTGATCGACAGGTGTATCGCTGTATACGGGAGCGTCGAGAGGATAGCGATCGAGACCCCAGTGGGTGGGGCGGCCCGAGCTCTGGTAGGGAGCACCGATGAAATGCACTTCCTCGGTCCACTCCCGATCTTCGCCGCTGCCATGATCGTGGTCGTGATGGTCACCGCCATCCTCCTCGCTGCGGAAGCCCTTTCCGAAGAGTTGGAGACCACCCCACTGGCCCTCCTGTTGCCCTTCCGATGCGTAAGCGACCAGGGAGATCCACAGCTCTTCACCGGGAGCGCCGACCAATCCTGGAGTATCGCTGAGCGCAAGCCCGTGAGTGTCAAGACGGCGAGTCGCCTGTCCTCCTCCGCCAGCGCCGCCTCCGCCCGCCGGCATCAGAGCTCCCCCTTCGTACCCCGTCCAGCGATCATTGTCTGCATCATACCGCCGCAGGCTCCGGCTTTGGACCGAGCCCGATCCGGCCCACTCGCCAGCCCATCCGAGGCCACCGGCCCGGCCATCGAGGGTGCCGGCGGGATACTGAAAGGACTCGACCACCTGAAGGGCGCGGTCTCCGTGCGGGATCTCTTCGCAGAGCCCATCCACTTCGTGAAAACCTAGATCGCAGTGGCAGTGATTACCGTGGGGTTCCCCATGGGGTCCGCAGTCGTCGTCGGACGTTTTCTCTTCGCAATGATCTCCGACGCGCTCGTATCCAGCGGCACACTCGCAATTGTCCCCTGCCTGTACTTCGTTTGGACCACAATCGATGGGGTCATCGGACTGGTTGTTCGGAGCATGGGACTGGTTATGCGCAGGGGCCTCTGGGTCATCCTCTCCACACCCGACGGCCAGAAAGGCAAGAGCAAGAGAGAGCATGATCATAAAGGGCAATGGGTGTTTGATTCTCATTTGTGGTCCTTGTGGGTTGGAGTTGTGGGTGAACGAGCTATGGGAGTTCGAGAGATGAGCAGACCTTGGGGATCCGGCCCAGAATGCTGTTTCGGAGGGCCTTTGGCCGCTCCTTCCGCGGCATGAAACCGTCCGGAGACCGAAGGTAGAGGTCGAGGCATTCAAGAATCTGATTGGCACTGATTCCAGGAAGCTGGTCACCGAAGAGATAGGCCCATGAATCCTGTGCCGAGAACGCGATTCCACAGGGTCTTGGGCAGACGCTGAGGCATTCGCAGGGGATCACGTCGACACTATCCTTGAGGCAACTGCGAGCAACGGCCGCGTGGAGCTCCAGAAAGAGCTGATATCCAGGCCGACTCTCTCGTGGTTCTCTGGGAGTGCCCGGGGAACGGCAGGATGTACAGACGTGCAGCGTGCAACCCACTTCTTGCGAAGCCTCTACTATTTTCACTCTTTGAAGACTCATGTGCTGGACTCGCAGATCACGGAAACCTCTTCGCTCTCGAATTCTCACTCTTTAATGCAAATGCAAATCATTTGCAACAATGGTCTTCTCCTGCGCAAGTGAATTTGATCGGTCGCTGTCCACGAAGCATAAAAATGCTAGAAGGAGACGTCGAATCAGTGGGTGAGAAGAGTGACGACGAGATTGAAGGACGACCGATGACGGTAGTGCGGTTTCTGCAGGAGTCCTGCCAGCGGCGACCGGACCATCCGGCGCTGGTTGCCCCCGACGGGGAGACCTGGACCTTCGCCGAGTTCGAGGCCCGGGTGGACTGGATGGCCGCCGGGCTGCGGGCTGAGGGGGTAGAGCCCGGGGATCGAGTGATCCTGATGGTGCCCATGAGCCTGCAGCTCTATCAGGCATTGGTGGCGGTGCTGAAGGTGGGGGCCGTGGCGGTCTTCGTGGATCCCTGGGTGGGGGCCCGGCAGATCGCGAACTTCGCGGCCTACGCTGAGCCCCGAGGGTTCATCGGCGTGGGTAAGAGCCACCTGGTGCGTCTCTTCGACAAGACCCTGCGGACCCTCCCGGTCACGGTGACCACGGGGGGGCGGTTTCTCTGCGTGCCCGCCCGGCGGAGCTGGTTGGAGGTGGAGCGGTGCGCCGGGATTCAGCGGCCCCATCGGGTCTTGGAGGAGGACACGGCGCTGATCACCTTTACGAGCGGCTCCAGCGGCGTCCCCAAGGGCGCCGACAGGTCCCATCGGTTTTTGACGGCCCAGCGAGACGCGATCAACGGGGCGTTTCCTAGCGAGCCCGGTGACGTGGACATGCCGACCTTCCCGGTGTTCTCCCTGAACAACCTGGCGAACGGGGTGACCACGGTGATCCCCGACGTGGATCTGCGGCGGGTCGCCGAGGCCGATGGGGCCCGGATCCTGGAGCAGATCGACGAGTACGGGGTGAACACCGCCGCCGGATCGCCGCCCTTCTTCGACCGTCTCTGCGACGCTCTGGAGGCCGCCGACCGTAGAGCGACGTTCCGGCGAGTCCTCACCGGCGGGGCGCCTGTCTCGGATCGACAGCTCAAGCGGTGGCGGCGGTGGATGCCCGACACGGAGATCCTCGTGGTCTACGGGTCCACAGAGGCCGAGCCCGTGGCTCACGTGGACGCAGACGAGCGGCTAACGCTGAGCGCCTCCGACGTGGCTCGGCCCGGGTACTGTGTGGGGCGCCTGGTGGACACCGTCGAGGGGAAGGTGATCCCGATCCGTCGTGGCCCCATCGAGATCGGCGACGGAGCTCTGGCGGAGCTGGCCTTGGCCCAGGGAGAAGTGGGGGAGCTCTTGGTCCGTGGGGAGTCGGTGTGCACGAAGTACTTTCGCAACCCCCGGGCGATGGCGGAGAATAAGATCGTCGACGAGGAGGGCCGGATCTGGCACCGGATGGGGGACACGGGGTACTTCGACGAGGAGGGGCGGTTTTGGCTGACCGGGCGAGTGCACTCGACGATCCTCCGTGGCGAGGAGGAGCTGCAGGCCCAGGTGGTGGAGCAGGTGGCCCGGGGGGACGACGAACGAGTGGTGCAGGTGGCGGCCCTCGGGGAGTCCGACAGGGCGGGCGGCGACGAGCGGCTCGTGGTAGTAGTGTACGGCGGCGAGGGGTTCAGCGGCGACCCGCAGACCCTCTGTGGGGACGTGGAGCGCCGCCTTCAGGAGGCCGGGATCGCCGCCGATGAGGTCTGTGTTTCGGCGGAGCCGCTCCCTGTGGATCCGCGGCATAATTCGAAGATCGACTACGGGGCCTTACGGGCCAGGAGAGATGTATGAAGAGCGCTGTGTTGACGCCGGAGTTCGTGACCCCTGATGACCTGTGGCGATGCGGCGGGAAGGCCGTGAACCTCGTGGAGCTCTCATCGCTGGGTGCCGCCGTGCCGCCCTGGTTTGTGGTCTCCAGCGAGGTCTTCGACGAGGTGATCGAGGAGGCCGGGGTGCGGGAGAAGATTCGAGAAGTGCTGCAAGGGGTCGACGATGCTTCGCCCCACCTGAAGGGTGTCTCGAAGAAGATTCGGGGATGGATCGAGGAGCTGGAGTGGCCCCAGTGGCTTCGGGAAGAGGTGGAACAAGCCTTCGATGAGGTGCTGGGGGGCTACGCCCTGGCGGCGGTTCGGTCGTCGGCCCGGGACGAGGACGACGCGGAGTTCTCCTTCGCAGGGCTTCACGACAGCGTGCTCTTCGTGCGGGGCGAAGGCATCGTGGAGGCCGTCTCCCAGGTCTGGTCGTCGGCGTTTACCGAGCGGGCCCTGGGGTACCGACTGCGCAGCGGGTTGGACGCCGCCGGCGTCGGGGTGGCCGTGATCGTGCAGGAGATGATCGACGCCCGCACCAGCGGCGTGGTGTTCACGGCGAACCCGGCGACCGAAGACGTGGAGACCGTGCTGATCAACTCTCTGTGGGGTGCTGGCGAGGGGCTCGTCGGGGAGGGGTTCGAGGCGGACTCCTACGAGATCCATAAGTTCACCGGGGAGCAGGAGAAGACCCTGGCCAAGAAGGCCACGGAGCTAGTCTTCGACGCCGACCGGGGCTACGGGCTGAAGGAGGTCGACGTGGAGGCCACCCGCAAGGAGGCGTCGAGCCTCTCCCGGGCGATGGTCGACGAGATCGTCACCGTCGCTCGCCGCGTGGAAGACCACTACGGCCGGCCCCAGGACATGGAGTTCTGTATCGATCGAGAGGGGAGGCTCCACTGGCTGCAGACCCGGGCGGTGACCACCGTCAAAGAGCGGGGGCCTGCGGCTGGACAGCGGCTGATCTGGGACAACTCGAACATCATCGAGAGCTACTCCGGGGTCACTACGCCGCTGACCTTCAGCTTCATCGAGCGGTCCTACACCCTGGTGTACCAGTGCTTCTGTGAGGTGATGGGCGTGCCCCCGGAGACGGTGCGCAGAAATATGCCCGTCTTCGAAAACATGCTGGGGCTGGTCCGGGGGGAGGTCTATTACAACCTGTTGAATTGGTATCGGGCGATCAGCCTCTTCCCGGGGTATCAGCTCAACAAGGAGTTCATGGAGTCCATGATGGGCGTCGATGAGTCTCTGGGCTCCACGGACGAGGACTTCGAAGAGGCGACCTTCTTGGAGAAGGCCGCCGACGTGAAGGCCGTGGCGAAGCTCGTGGCCCGATCGACGAAGAACTTCGCCCGGATCCGATCCGTGGCAGAAGAGTTCGAGGACCACTTCGAGGAGCACTTCCAGGAGTGGGCGAAGCTCGATCTCTCGGCGATGCGGCCCGACGAGCTGATGCACCTGTACTGGGATATGGACGAGAAGCTGGTGTGGAACTGGCGAGCGCCGATCATCAACGACTTCTACGTGATGATCTTCTACGGGATGCTGGCCAAACTCTGCGAGACCTGGTGCGGCGACGAAGAGGGCACCTTGCAGCACGACCTGATCTGTGGCGAGGGAGGCATCGCTACCAAGGAAGCCTCCGACGAGCTGATCCGTCTGGCGAAGACCGCCCGGGCCGAGCCGGCGGTCCGAGAGCTGATCCAGAACACGCCACCTGACGAGGTGTTGGAGAAGCTCCGGGACACCCCGGGGAGCGAGAAGCTCCTCCTCGACCTCGACGACTACCTCGAGGAGTACGGCTATCGGTCGATGAACGAGCTGAAGCTCGAAGAGCCCACCATGCGGGACGAGCCGGGGTTCGTGTTTCAGATGATCCGCAACTACCTGGGCGCCGACGAGTCCGTGCTCGATCTTGAGGCGCGGCGAGAGCGGGAGCTCGCGATCCGACGGGAGGCCGAGGAGCGAGCCTTCGGGGCGTTGAATCCTGTCCGGAAGGTGGTCTTCAAGCGGGTACTCAAGGGTGCCCGGATGGGGGTGAAGAACCGGGAGAACATGCGGTTTAAGCGCACCAAGATCTACGGGTTGTCCCGGGAGGTCTTCCTGGCCGTGGCCGATACTCTGGTACGCGAGGGGCTCCTGGAGGACCGAGACGACATCTTCTACCTGACGGTCTCCGAGATCTGGGGGTTCGTGAAGGGCACGGCGGTGACCACGAACCTCAAGGGCCTGGTGGCCCTGCGCAAAGAGGAGTTCTTGGCCTATCGGGAGGACCCCCAGGGGTCGCCAGACGACCGGTTCGCGACCTACGGGATGGTCTACCACGGCAATCAGTTTAAGCGCCGCCGCCGCGACAAGGTCGAGGCCGAGGAGGGCGTGCTCACGGGAATCGGGTGTTGCTCCGGCGAGGTGGAGGGACCGGTGAAGGTGATCCGTACGCCCGGGGACGACATGAACCTCAACGGGGAGATCCTGGTGGCGGAGCGGACCGACCCGGGCTGGGTGCCGCTCTATCCGTCCGTGTCAGCCGTGCTGATCGAGCGGGGCAGCGTGCTCTCCCACTCGGCGATCGTGGCGCGAGAGATGGGGATCCCCACCATCGTGGGCATCGAGGGGCTCCTGGACGCGGTGTCCACGGGTGACGTGGTGAGGATGGATGGGCGAGCCGGGACGGTGGAGATCGTCGAGGCCGTCGAGGCCGATGGGGAAGGGGACTAACCCCGGACGAGGGCCTCGATGGTGCGTTCGACCTGCTCGCGGGCGGTGTCCAATGCGTCCTCGCCGGCTGCGGGGAAGAGCTCGGCGGGAGCCATCGGTGCGCCGATACGAAGGCGGAGGGTAGCGGGCAGGATGGGGAGGAAGACGAACGGCGAGCCGAGCCATAACCAGATGGCGAGGGCCGTCGGGATGGGGCCGAAGGGGAGCGCGATGGCGAGGAGGGCGGCGACGGACACGCCCAGGAGGGAGAGGCCCCACCGCTTCTGTCCCATCAGGCGTGGCAGAAGTAGGACCGTGGCGAGCCACCGGGAGCGCAGGAGGATGGGGGCGGTCAGTGCGCCGTTGCGAATACCAAGGGGCACGACGGGGACGCCGGCGTCGCGGGCGATGCGCAGGAAGCCGACCCGGCCGTCGAAGTCCACGCGGTGGTTCTGCCACACTGGCTTCAGGCTCTCGTGGTCGCCGCCGGGGAAGACCAGGATGGGCACACCCTGCGCCAACGCGTCGTAGGCGGCAGGGTAGGTGGACGGGATGGTGCCGATGGAGCGGTGAATGGCTGAGATGGGCCAGACCGCGAAGCCCAGTGGGAGCGCGAACCCTGCCAGCGGCCGGGTGGTGCCGAAGCGCTGTAGCCAGAGCGAGGCGATGCTCGCGATTTCGGCTGCGCCCACGCCGGCGGAGTGGTTGGCCACCAGGAGGTAGGGGGTGTCCGTGGGGAGGTGTTCTGTGCCTTCCAGGGTAGGCCGGAAGCAAAGCCGAACCAATGGCGAGACCAGCCACCGGATCACCGCCGCCGCACCCCGCCTGACTCGCCCCGGGCCTTCGACGGGCCCTGGGATGGCATCTGGCTGCATGGTCCTTGCTCCGGTGGAGGCGAAAGCGGTCGCAGCAGGATACGCGTCCCAGGGTGGGGTTACAACGGGCTCTGCTGGGTCGTTGACAGCCCAAGGGGCCGCTCGGACAATGCCGCCCCGAATCCAACGCCGAGGCGGTGGATCGTCGAGGCTATTCGTGAGGCTCAGTGAGGTGAAGCGATGGTGAGAGAGCGACGTGCCTCTGGAGCACCTCTTTCAGTGCGAGGCTGTCGCCTTGTCGCCGAAGCAGGTACGGCTGGACATGGTGATCGACGAGTACGCTCGGGAGGAGGATCTCGCCGAACTCCCGCCGGGCTTTCCCCGTCGTTTGGTGTTGGCCCTGGAGGGCTCGTCGCTTCAGTTCATGGGGAGTTTGGCGATCGAGTCACTCGGCGAATTCCAAGAGGTGATGCTTTTGGATGGTGAGATGCTCGTCGGGTATGGTGATGGCAAGACGACGATCTTTCACTGGCCGGAGGAGTGAGGTGATGGTGGATCGTTGTGGTAATATCTTCGCGATGCCGCTCGAGGCGCCCGGGCCCGAGGAGTTCTTCGAGGACCTCCTCGTCGATCCGTCGTCGGGGGTGCGGGTGGAGCGGATCATCTCTCATGGGCATAGCACCGGCGACGGTGAGTGGCTCTGCCAGGCCGAGGCGGAGTGGGTGGTGCTCGTTCAGGGGGCGGCGACTCTGGTCTTCGAGGATACCGGGGAGCAGGTGGACCTGGGGGCGGGCGATTGGATCTATATCGCTCCGCTTCGGCGGCATCGGGTGGTGTCGACGTCGGTGGAGCCGCCTTGTGTGTGGTTGGCCGTTCATGGGGTCGGGCGAGGGTCGTGATCGGGAGCGTAATCGGAACGTCGGGGGTTGGCGGCCAAGGACATCGGAGCGTCGAGGTTCGCGGCGGATCATTTCCAGGCATAGTTCAGGGCTCCCACGGTCCACCCCCGGCTGAAGCCAGGGGCTCTAGTGGGCAGGGCTCCGCTGGGGTCATGACCCCGCTCCGCCTGAGATGTCTCGGAGAACGGAGTCGTTCCGAACCAGGCCCCGCGCTCTCTCCCGCTCCGTCGAACTCCGCACCGGATTGGTTCTCAAGTGGGCGACTATGTGGAGAATATCTCAGGTGGAGCGGGGTCATGACCCCAGCGGAGCCCTGCCCACCGCAGCCCCCGGTTTTAACCGGGGGTGGTCCGTGGGAGCCCTGAACTATGCCTGGAAATGATCCGCCGCCAACCCCGACCCCACGATCCATACCGCCGCCAACCCCGACCCCACGATCCATACCGCCGCCAACATTGCCGATGCGGATCGCCTCGGTGAGGCGTTCCCGACCCCACCGACGGAAGGAAACCGATCACACCCTCGATTGACCCGCGGCTTGCGAGAACCGATGCGAACGACATAGACTGGAGCCGCTCCGCAACCTATGCACGCCGGAGCGTTCAATTCCCTCATACGGATCCCAACGCCGCCGGACCTATGTACCCGGCGGCACTTTTTTGAGGTGGCCATGGGCGTGATTCGGGAGCTGAAGCGGCGCTACAATACGAGCCTGGCCCTGGGAGAGGTCCTGCCCGTACAGGAGCGTGGGGTGCCGTTGCCGCTGTCCACGGGAGTTCCGCTCTACGACGCGGCGCTTCTGAACAAGCTGGCGAAGACTCGGACCATGGACGCCGCGGCTCATACGAACCGAGCCTGGTCCCTGGTGCGGAAGGCTACCCGGGAGGAGCGGGAGGCGCTGGCCGACCACGCCCCGGGGGTGTTGAACGACTACAAGCTCCTGTTGGCGTTGCGGGCCTGGGACCTGGGGGAGCTGGAGCTGGCCCGTAGGTTCGTGAAGGCCTTGCCCTGGCGGTGGCGGCTGGCGTTCCCCACGGCGGTGATCAAGCCGGCGGCGGCGATGTTGACCGGGTGGCGGCGTCGGGTGTCCTTTCGGCTCGTGGAGAACCCCCGGTGGGAGGAGCTCCGAAAGCTCTTTCGAGAGACCCTGGAGGGGGCGCCCGGGGTGGTGATTCTGAAGTACCGGAACACGATCCAGCAGTCGGCGGCGCTCCTGCGGTTTCGGTTCGAAGGACCCCGAGAAGATGGGATCCACGACCTGGCCTTCGAGAGTCAGGTCGAAGTAGGCCATGACGTAAACCTGGCGCCGATCCCGACCTTCCTCGAGGCAAAGGAGCGCCTCCACGGCGGTGACCTGAAGGGGTTTTTGGACGTCCTGGGCGAAGCGTCTGCGGTGATCCCCATCACGTCTTATATGGGGCTGCTCGGCAACTATTCGATCCGGCTCTACGACGAACGGCAGCCCATGGTGGAGGAGCTCCGGGACTACGCGATCCGGTGCGCCACGGCGGTGGAGTCACTCCTGCGGCTCAACGAGTGGGCCCCCTGGCTCACGGAGGCCCGCATGGACCGACTCGCCACGAACGTCCGAGGCCAGGTGATCGAGAGAGGGCTGAAGGTCCCCTTCTTTAAGGTGGTCAAAGCCTACATGAACTGTCCTCGAGAGGTGCGGGAGATGGCGCTCAACCCGTTGCTGAAGCCACTGCTCGCCCACTACGGAGAGGACGTGCGGGGGCTTCTCGGCGACGGGCAGCAGATGACCTTCTTGCAGCCCGGGAACTTCGTAAACTTGATGAGCCTCTTGCTCTATGTGGTGGCCTCTGCGGCGATGCCGACGAAGCTCTATTTTCTGAAGAAGGATGGGGTGGAAGAGATCCCGTCTCTGGATCGAGATGAGGTCTTGGCGCACCTGGCGGTGGATCGGAGGGCCCTGGAGAGCTGGCTCCTCCGGGAGTTCGGGAGCCTGGCGAACCGGTGGGAGTATACCTACGACCAGAAGGCGATCGCCCGCACCATCGAGGGGCTGGACCCGGCGGAGCCACTGATGCTGGACCTGCCATTCTTCGACGATATCGAGGTCTTGCAGGCGCTCTTGCCGAGGGAGCAGGTGTACAACCTGAACGGTGCCTTCGGAGCGCCCGGGGAGATCTGTCTCTCCTACCAGTACTACGCAGAGTTCGGTGCGTTCGGCCGGGGGTGGTCCTTCGGGATGTACAGCCGGACCGGAGACACTGCGGCGACGAAGTTTACGGAGCTTCTGGACCGGCTCCGGTGGTTTCGGAGGTTAGGGGGGCTGGAGGTGCAGCCATGAAGATCCTGTTGCTCGTAGACGAGTACGCTGACCGGCCTCTGGTCCGGGTGGACTGGCGGCAGGCACAGTACTTTCGGGATGGCGAGGGACCCCGGCCAGGGTCGATGATCACCCTCGATCTGCCGGGGTTTAAGGGAGAACTCGAGGTCGAGGCGATCGTCGCGTGGCTGACGAAGGACGAGAACCGAGGCATCGGTGGGCTCTTCAAGAAGAAGAAGGAGGTGCACGAGTTCTCCCGCCGGCACTGGGAGTACACAGAGCTCGACGATCTCTTGGAGGCCGTAAATACCCGGAACATGATCTGGAACCTCTCGGAGCACTTCACGGTGGAAGAGATGGTCGAGTTCGAGCGCCGACGGATGCCCGAAGCCTGGGAGCTGGTCGAGGCGTGGAAAAAGCGGGCCTTCAAGAGCGAGGAGAAGCGGTATCAGGCGCTGAGGGAGATCGAGTCGGACTTCGTGAACCGCCACGCCGTCGCCCACGCCGCCGGGACGGTGATCGAGAAGACGATCAGCGACTACGAGACGCGCCGCGACGAGGCGTTGCTGGAGGAGTTCCTGAAGAAGCCCCGTCGTATGGGGGCCTGGATCGATCTGGCGGAGCGGTTGACGAGCAACCGCGGGACGGTCCTGGTGGCCGACGCCTTCGGGAAGTTCGTCAATGAGGAGGCCAAGGACTCCGAGGCGCTGCTGAAGATCCTGCAGAAGATCCATGGCCGTGAGGAGCTGCGGGAGCGTCTGACCTGGCAGCGTGGGTTCTGGAAGCACTTTGAGCGCCGGCTGGCATTTCCCGCCAACGTCGACGGGGAAGAGATCGACATCAGCCAGGCCACGGAGGTGGTGGTCCCCTCCCACTTCGACCTCCTGGAGTCGAAGCGAGTGGGGGTGATCACGCCTGGTCGACGAGCGCTCAGGGTCCCCGGTGATCGGTGGCGAGGCACCTACATCAAGGGTGGCCGAGGCCTGAAGTTCGAGGTCGAGGAGGCCGGCGGAGCGCTGCGCAAGTACGGGTGCACCCTGGTGAGCTCCGGCGGCTCGATCCAGGAGCTATTGAGGGAGGCCGAGGAGCTGATCCTCCTGTCGAACCTCGCGCCGGAGCAGGCGTTGCAGAAGATCGAAGACCTCGAGGTGCCTTCTGACCACCCCGTGTTCGACGCCGCAGAGAGAGCCCGGGAGGACTACCGGTACGCCCGGATCCTCGCCGACCTCCTGATCGAGCTGAGGACCGGGATCGACGCGACCGTGGCCCGAGCCCGGCTGGGGATGTAGGGCGCCGTGCCTGCGACTACCACCAGAAGGGCTCCCAGGAGTAACGCATCAGCTCGGCGTCGGGGGGCGGTGTCCAGTGGCCGATGAGGCCCAGGTGTTGGAGGCCGAGGACGATCAGGGCGGCGAGTATGGGGAGGGTGAAGTGAGAGGCGGGCCAGAAGTGGTCGTCGGCGTCGCGCAGGCGGCGTTCGACGATGCGGTAGTTCACAGCGCAGATCACCGTGGTGAGCGCGACGAGGAGGCCGGGGCCTCCGAGGAGGCCGACGTCGGGGTAGAAGAGGAACGGTGGGATGGTGACGCAGAGGGCGGCGACGAAGCCTACGGCGATGGAGAACCGGGTCGAGTAGAGGGGTCCCCGGATCTTGGGGGAGGGGCGCCAGAAGGTGGTGATGGTGAAGGCCAGGACCGCCGCGCAGCTCGCCAGGTAGGGGCCGAAGAGGAGCGCGTAGTGGCCGGAGATGTTGGCGAAGATCAGGATGGCGAAGGGGATTAAGAGCGCCCGGTAGGCCACCCGGATGGGGATCTTCACGTGGACCCCCGTGGCGAGCCCGCTGGTGATCCAGGCGATGATGGCGAGTAGGTAGCCCACGATCACGGGCAGGGCCCAGGAGGCGCTGCCCAGGGCCCAGGTGGCGAAGGCGAAGAGGGTGAAGGTGAGGATGCCGCCGGTGTCGAAGGGGCGAGTGTCTCGTGTGCCCGTGGTGTAGCCCGCCAGTAGATTCACGGCGATGGCCCCGCAGGCAAACGCCAGGAGGTGGAGGTTCTGGAAGAGGAGCACCGTGTAGGGGTCGGCGGCGAGCTTGGCGAGTATGACGGCGGCGGCGACGGGGACGAAGAGGTTGTCGGCGCCCCGCAGAGAGATGGCCTCGAAGGCCGTGAGGACCACGGCGGTGGTGAAGGCGATCTGCAGGAGGTTTGGCCAGGGGAGCTCGGCGAAGAAGGGAGCGGAGATCAAGATCGCCCCGGCGGTGATGGCGAAGAAGGCCAGGCTCCCCTCGACGCTCTTCTGGCCGTCCTGGACGGTGTACTTCAGGCGGCCGTACCGGGTGCCGATCAGGGCGGCGAAGGCGTCGGCCACGCCCAGGGTGAGCACCGCCGAGAAGTAGATCCAGAGGTCGTCGGCGGCCAGAAGAAAGACCAGGAAGATGGCGACCGGGTAGTACTCGCTGCCCCGGGAGTCCTTGGCTCGCTCCACCCGGTGGAGGCTCTTCAGGAGCTGGTACCGCGACGCCGTGGCGAAGAGGGCGCTCATTCCGATGGCCAGGGCGCCGACGACCACCGGGGAGGTCACGAAGAAGGGGAAGAGCAGGCAGACGCCGCCGCTGAAGAGGTGGACGAACTTGCGGCTGCGCTCAGGGTCGGGGTCGCCGATGCGGGCCCAGGCTTCGCCGACCACGAGGACCACTGTGAGGACCCCGAGGACGACGGCTGCGCCCGTCAGATCTCCCTCGGCGATGAGCGTGGTCATGGGGAGCGTTCGTCGACGTGGAAGGCGCCGTAGAAGAAGGCCCGGTCTTTCGTGTGGAGTTCCTCGGAGAGCTCTCGCAGGTAGGTGAGCCGTTCGGGCAAGATCGCTGCGCCCTGGCGAGGGACCATCATGTTCCAGTAGGCCAGCCGGGCGCCCGGTCGGGCGGCGTCGGTGAGGGCCTCAAAGCAGGCCCGGGCGGTGTCCTCGTCCATGTATTCGAAGATGTCGGAGAGGTTGTAGCCCGAGAAGCCGTCGTCCCCGAAGTGCCGGGCGGCGTCTTCCACGGTGCCCCGGCAGAGGGTGAGGCCGTCGAGGTGTTCGCGAATCGCCTCGTACTTTTCGGGCACCAGGTAGGGCGGCAGGGCGCCGTCGAAGTTCCCGCGGAGGATGAAGGTCAGGTAGGGGTTGTCGTGGGTGGAGAGGACCTTCAGGGCGCGCTCGGCGCGGCGGAGGATCTCCTGGGAGACCGGGCCCTCGACGTACCGAAAGAACTCCGGGTCTCGGCCCAGCCATCCCATCACCCGGCGGCTGAAGAAGACGTTGAAGAGCAGGCGCCAGCGCTTGGAGTTCCAGGTCTCGTCGTAGAAGGCGCGGCGCTCGGCTTCGGTCTTCTCCTGCAGGAGAGCGTCGATGCGGTCCTGGTTGTGGACCAGGGGCAGGACCCGCTCCCGAAAGGTTCGGAAGTAGTGCTCGAACTTGCCGTCGAAGATGATGCCCGCGTCGACGGAGTCCCGGTGGTGGTCCCAGAATTCCCGGCTCGTCTCGGAGAGATCAGCTCGCAGATCGCCGTAGATGGTGCGGCGGCGAGGGTCTTCATGAACGCCCAGAAAGCCGAGGAGATCGTCGTAGTCCAGGTGCCTGAAAGCGGCGACTCTCAGCTCCAGAGCGGCGAGCTGGGGGAGGCTCAGGTCTACGGCGACGACCTCGGCGCCCGTGGAGAGGATGTCCAGAGAGTTGTCGCCCGCCGAGGCGATGGAGAGGACCCGGTGGCCCGGACCCGGCTCCAACGCCTCGATCAAGAGCCGGGAGTCCTCCCAGCAGTTGGCGTACCGAATGATGTCGAACCGGGCGCGGTCGTCGATCTGACCGGCCTCGGGTCCTTCTCGAAGATCCTGAATCACGTCGGGTTCACTCGTCGTCGGCGGAGACTTCGTCGCCGGCGTAGGTGAGCTGTGGCACCTGAGCGGGACCCGGGATGGCCTGTTTCGGCTGGTGTCCGATGGAACGAGACACCACTCGTCCGCGAAGCTGCGTGGACCCGTTGGCGACCTCCACGCCGTGGTCGGCGATCACCTGGGGTTGGAAGCTCGGGGAGGCCGCCGCGGCGAGCCATTGGGCGTACTCGCGGAGGCGCTGGGTCATCTGGAAGCCCCACTTGTCGCGGACCTGCTGGCAGTGGTTCAGGTCGAACTCGCTGACGAGCACGCCGTCGCGGACTCGGGAGAGCCCCGGGGTCCGGCTGCCGTCGGGCGCCGTCACGTAGCTGGAGCCGTAGAAGTGGCCGAAGTCGTGGTGGGCGGGCTTGCCGTCGCCGGAAGTGAACTCGTTGGGGAAGCTCTCGGTGCCGATGCGGTTGATCGCCAGGGTGAAGTAGTTGTTGGCGATGGCGGCGCACCGGGCCTCGATGGGCCAGAGGGGCTCCGACAGGGCGCCCACGGTGGCCGAGGGGTTGAAGACGATCTCGGCGCCGTTGAGCCCGAACATCAGCCAGTTCAGCGGATGGTGGCGGCCGTAACAGATATTGATGCCCACCTTTCCGAACTCCGTGGCGAACACGGGATGCCCGGTCTCGCCCTCCATGTAGTAGGTGGACTCGTTGAAGTCGCCGACCCGGGGGATGTGGTTCTTTCGGTGGTAGCCGATGATGTTGCCACGGTTTCCGATGACCACGGCGGTGTTGTGGATCGTGCCGCCGTGGACCTCGTCGCGCTCCAGGATGGGGGAGACGATCACCATGTTGTAGCGCCGCGCAAGGGTGGCGAGGAATTGGGTCGACGGGCCGTCGACGGGCTCGGCGAACTCCAGCCAGGGCTGCTTCTCCCGGGTGCAGAATGCGAAGGGCATGGTCCAGGCTTCCTGGAGGCCCAGGACGTTGCAGCCCATGGCGCCGGCGGCGTGGATCAGGGTCTCCGTGCGGTCCCGCAGGGCTTCGTACTGCTCCTGCACGGGGGCGTCCGTGGGCTCCACGATCTGGGTCTGGATCACGCCGGCCCGGACGATCCGGGCGGGGCGGCGCTGCTCGGGGGCGGCGGGAAAGCGGTATCCCGCGACGTCGAAGTCGAAGTCCCTGGCGAGGCTCTGGGTCTCTTCGGGGACGGGGAGCTCCTCGGGGAGGTTTCCGTAGAGGATCCGAAATGCCTCGGCCTGATCCTCTTCGGGGAGTTTGCGCAGAAGTCCTTCCAGGCTCTCGATTTCGTCGCGGGTCGTCATGGTCTCACCTTCGAGGGAGGAGTTGTAAAGGGCGCAGTGTAGTACAAACGGTGCGCTCGGTCGAGGCGCCGGGGCGATGTGGGACGCTGTGGGAGGGGGGTTCCGGTTTGCGAGGCCGGCGGGATCAGGGGTCGGTCAGATCCTCCATGAAGTCCCAGGCATGACCGTCGGGGTCGGTGACGGAGAACACCCGGGAGCCCCAGGGTTCATCCTGGGGCTCCGTCGCCTGGACGCCGCGTTCGGTGAGGACCTGGTGGACGGCGTCGGCGTCGGCGACCGGGACGTGGAGCTCGACCCGAGGTCGACCCGGAGAGAATTCGGGATCGGCGTGGAGGCCGATGTGGGACTCTCCGACGTTCATGCCGGCGTAGGCCGGATCGTTGGCAGATTCGTAATCGTCTTTGACTCGGCGGTGGACGGGATCCCAGTATCCCGTGAAGTGGAACCCGAGCTGATCACGGTAGAACGCGACACTTCGTCGGAGGTCGCTGACGTAGAGTAAGGCGGTGACGTGTCCTTCGTACATGTAACCTCCTTTGGGGAGACCGATCGTCTCTGCGGACTACCGGTACTGGAAGCCGACGTCCAGACGAGTACTGTCGCTGGATCCCGTGGATCCAACCACCTGCTGGGCCGTTCCGGTACATGGGCCAAAGCCGAGACCTCCCGATGGATTGGTCGGATTCCATTGTGCAATGATGCCCTCCGTGGTCTCCGTACCGATCGAGGGACCGAGAGTGTAGAAGGAGCCCGAATCCGATGAGCTCTGGCGGCCTTGAGCCAGAATGTAGGTCTGGCCGGCCTCGAGTTGAACCGGATCGATCTCGACGAGTTCAGCCCGTGCGCTGGGAGCGTTCACTTCGGCGAGTACCTCGGCGAGGGTGTTGCCGTTGGACCGGAAGAGGGCCAGCCTGTGTCCCGGGGCGGTCGCCCCTCCGATCAAACCTTGGACGATGGCGTCTTCGCCGGCTGTGAAGCGATATCCGCGCCAGCAGTGGTTGGTCGATCCCGGGGTGCCCGAGGAGTGGTCGGCGACACGGAACTCCGCTCGGTCACAGTACCCCGGGAGTAGTGGCGAGGTCCCCGGGGCACAACCGCGGAGATCGAGTTTTTCCACGGCGGTGGACCCGGCGGGGCCCACAGAGGGGTTTTCGTTGCCGCCGAAGAGGTAGATCCGGCCGTGGTAATAGACCGATCCTCGACGGTCCCTTAGCGCCACGGTGGAGAATCCGGAGAGCCCTTCGGAGAGGTGGTAAAAGTAGATCGTGTTGGCGAGATTGCCGCCGGAGCGGCCGTTGATCACCGCCAGGGTCTCTTCACCGATGGCGAAGGCATCTCCGTAGGCTGCGTTGAGGGCGAGCCCCGAGACGGTGGACCAAGAACTACTACCGGCGGTCAAGCGAACCGAGGAAGTGACCGAGGTTCCTGAGCTATTGACTCCGCCGAAGACGTAGATGGCATCGCCGAGGACGGCAGCCATTGCCCCTTTACGAGCCGAGGGGAGAATGGGTCCAGGACGCCACTCGTCGGTGGCGGGGTTGTAGATCTCCACGGATTGCACGGCCCCGTTGTTGTCGCCTCCGATCACGTAGATCTCCCCGCCAAAGACCACGGAGGCCGCCTCGGCGCGGGCCGAAGGCATGGAGGCCCGGGGTTCCCACTCCTGGGAGACCGGATCGAAGGCGTGGACGACATTGACGGGGTTGCCAAATTGGTTGGTGCCGCCGATGGCGTAGATTCGATTGCCCACACCTGCGGCGACCCCGTCGTTTTGAACCCCCGGCAGAGGAGGCAGGGGCTCGTAGGTCTCGGTCTCGGGATCGAAAGACCAACCGCCGGTCTGGTTACCCTCGTGACGTCCACCGAAGAGGTAGATCCGATCGTTGAGGGATGCCGTCATGTGGCCGAATCGGCCCTCGGGCATGGGGGTCAAGTTTCGCAGGAACCTGAGTTCATGGTCGTAGATGGCGACGTTCTCTTGAGGGCCGGAAGCGGTCTGGCCACCGACGAGCCAGAGCTGCCGGCGAGTGAAGGCCTCGTCGTCGGGGCGATCCAGGAAGATCCCTGCTGCGCTGTGGCGAGCGGCGTTCATGGGACGGCGGGTTCGCCAGATCTCTTCTTCGAAGGAGTATTCCTCGACCAGGGCCGTGGCAGCTCCCGACTCCAGTCGACCACCGGCGACGACGAGGCGGTCGTTTTCGAAGCCCTTGTCCCCTGTGAAGTTCTGGATAATGCCGGCGCTCACGAAGGAACGGGCCGTAGGCAGGTCCGGGAGCTGAGACCAGGAATCGTCGCCGGGGGTGTAGACATCGATCTCGGCGATGGGTTGACCGTCGTTGTCCTCGCCGCCGATGAGATAGATTCGGTTCCGGTAGAGGACAGCCTGGAAGGCGTACCGGGCTCGGGGCATCTGGGCGAATTGGTTGCTCCAGTTGTCCGCTGAGGGGTCGTACACCTCCAGGGTGGTCAGGGCGGTGCCGGCGCCGCTGCGGCCGCCAAAGACGTAGATCTGTCCGCCATGGACGATGGCCTGGTGGCCGTAGCGGGTGGTGGGCATCCCCTGGACGTTGGTCCAGGGAGAGTCGCCGGCGACGTCGATGCGGGTGTTCAGGTTCAGGGCGGTGCCCTCGTCGTCGCCGCCGATGGCGTAGAGGTAGCCGTTGTGGGCGACGAGGGCGTGCTGGGAGCGACCCGACGGCAGCGACGGAAGGGATGACCAGGAGTCGCTGTGGAGGTCGTAGACGGAGGCGCCGGCCTGGGCGTTGAGGCCGCTGGAGCCGCCGACGACGAAGACCTGATCGTCGTAGACGGCGGCGGCGGTGTTCACGAGGGGGCCGGACAGTTCCGGGCCCTGGCTCCACCGGGTGCCGTCGGCGGTGATGTCGAAGGTGGCGGTGACCACCTCTTCTTCCCAGTTGCCGGCCATATCGCGGGCCAGGAACCGAAGCTCCGTGGGCTCGAAGACCCGGAAGCTACGCACGGAGACGAAGGAGTCGGACCACTCGTCGGGGGTGGTGCCGTCGGTGGTGTAGAAGACTCGGGCGGGCTCGCTGGTGGAGACCTGCACGGTGATGCCGTTGAGGAAGGTGCCGCCGTCGGGGGTGACGCTCGTGATGGGGGGGACGTTGTCGTAGTAGATCACGACCTGTCGGACCTCGCTGTCCTGGCCGCCGTCGCTGCTGTAGATATCGTAGACGTTCTCGCCAGGCTGGAGGTTCAGAGTGACTGACCACTCGGTGTCGGGGCTCTCGGAGACGGCGGTGTCGCCGTTGATCACGATGGAGGCGCCCGAGGCTTTCGTGCCCGTGAGCTCGACCGTGCCATGGCGCGTGGGGGTCTCCCATTCGTCGATGTGGGGGGGCTCGACGCAACCGGCGACGGGCTCGGACATGCACTGGCCGTCTTCGCACCAGTTGGAGGTGCAGGCGTTGCCGTCGGTGCAGTTTGCCACCGTGGGTTGGCTCATGCAGATGTTGGCCGGGGCGTCGAACCAGTTGGCCGTGCAGGCGTTGCCGTCATCACAGAGGGCGGAGCCGTCGACGGACTGGCAGGTGCCGGCGTTGCACCACTGGCCGACGGGGCAGATGCCCGCCGGGTTGGAGGCCGAGCAGGTGGCTCCTGTGGAGATGCAGGTGCCCTCGAAGCAGTCCTCGCCGCTGTCGCAGAGGCCCGTGGGGTTGTCCTCGGAGCAGGTCACCGCCTCGGGGCGGCAGATGTTGTCGACGCAGACCTCGTCGGCCGCACAGTCGCAGACCAGTCCGCCGCCGGCGCATTCTCCCTCCACGCAGACTTCGCCCTCGGGGCATTCGCCCATGGGGTTGGATGCGGAGCAGACATCGTCGGTGTCGACGCACTCGCCACTGACGCATTCTTCGCCGGTCGGGCAGGTGCCGGTGGGGTTGTCGGCGGAGCACTCGTCGCCGGGGTCGGTGTCGACACAGGTGCCCTCGTCGCAGGTTTGTCCCGAGGGGCAGGTGCCGGTGGGGTTGTCGGCGGAGCATTCGTCGCCGGGGTCGACGTCGACGCAGGTGCCCTCGTCGCAGGTCTGTCCCGAAGGGCAGGTGCCGGTGGGGTTGTCGGCGGAGCATTCGTCGCCGGGATCGATGTCGACGCAGGTGCCCTCGTCGCAGGTCTGTCCCGAGGGGCAGAGCCCGGTGGGGTGGTCTGTGGAGCAGAGGGGCGGCGAGCAGACGCCGTCGTCGCAGAAGTCGTCGCCCGGGCAGGCGCCGGTGGGGTTTTCCTCGGAGCAGGTGTCGTCGTCGGCGACGCAGGACCCGTCGAGGCAGACCTCATCGGGGTCGTCGCAGTACCCGTTGGGCTCCGACGGGGAACAGGGGGCGTCCGTGGAGCACCGGTCGTTCAGACATTGCAGGCCTTCCGGGCAGAGCCCGGTGGGGTTGTCGGCGGAGCAGGTGTCGGCGGCGTCGACGCAGGCCCCGTCGAGGCAGACGTCGCCTTCCCGCTCGCAGAGCCCCGTGGGGCGGGAGGCCGAGCAGAAGAGGCTCTCGGAGCGGCAGACCCCACGGTAGCAGATGTCCGAGCCGTCGCATTCGCCGGTGGGATACTCGGCGCTGCACTGCTCGGGCTCTTCGATGGGGTCGTCGTCGTCGCGACCGCAACCGGTGAGGAGGAGGCCCGAGGTGATCAGGGCTACCAGTAGGGGGAGGATCTTCCACTGCGCGAAGCTGCTCATCGCCGACTCCGAAGGTTCGTTCTCTGGGGGTGTGTACAACGGTGAGGAGAAGTAGCGAGGTCGGGGGGGAATGTCAATGTTTGGGGGTTGTCGGAGTGGGTCGTGGTGTCCCACGCCGTCCCACGCCGCCAACCGCGCCGCTAGGGGCTCGCGCGCAGGAGTGGCGCCGTGGCCAGCGCGTCAGCGAGGTCGGCGGTGAGGTCGGTGGCCCGACGTATGAGGGCGTCCAGGGGCGCGTCGTCGCGCCAGTCGTCGAGGAGGATGGTGAGGGCGGCGAGAGTCTGGTGGGCTGGCTCCAGAGGGAAACCGGGGAGCAGGGCTCTTTCGGGGCCACCGTCTTGCCTGACGTCGAGGTGCCCGGCGTTGAGGTGAGCGGTCGCAGTGTGGAGGAGAGCCTGCATACCCCGTTGCATGCCGGCGGGGTCGCGGGTGGCGGCCTGGTGGAGCTTGTGGCAGGCGGCGGCGATCTGGATCAGGGCCTGCAGGGCCTCGCGGGCCGGGGAGTCTGGCAGGAGCGCCCAGATATCCTCGAAGGCTTCGTGGGCGTCCCAGAAGTCACCGGCGCCCAGGAGGTCGAGGCCCTGGCGCCAGCCCTGGGCTTCGAGGAGGTCGGTGTAGAGGGGGTAGTCGAAGACGTAGAGCTCCGTGCGGGCCGGGCGGCGGGGGGCGGCCCGCCAGGCGTCGTGCAGGATCCGGAAGGAGGCGGCGGGGTCGACGCCGCCGGTACCGGAGCCCAAGAGGGGGATGGCCAGGCTGTCGAACTCGCGGTCGGCGGCGTGACGGAAGATCGCGGCGGCGGAGAGCTCGATGGCCCGCCCCGAGGAGCGCCAGGTGGCGTGAAGGGCGGCGACGTGGAGGATGCAGCCCACATCGGTGAGCCGGCCGGGGCCGGTCTCGACGATGCCTCCCAAGGGCAGGAGCCCGGCGCGGCGAACCTCGCGGAAGGGCGCGCTGCCGGCCCGGCGGCGAAGGGCACCGGCGACCCCCTGAGGGATCAAGAGCCAGTGAGGGATGAAGTTACGGTTCCAGGCGTTGACCAGAGCGTCCACGCGGGCCGTGGTGATGTCTCCCGGGAGGAGGGTGAGGCGAGGCAATTGGGGGGTCCTATGGGTCTATGGGTCAGGTGGTTGCGCTCATCTATGTCGATTTCATCAGGCTGTCGAGGTCTCGTCGATGAAGTGACAGGGCGTCGGCGCTATGGGGCAGTTGGTGGGCGGTAAACCGGCCCTGGCGGAAGCGATCGCTCATGGTGGACCTGTCAGTGGTCCCGGGAGGTGGCGGGCGTTCAGACGAGGATGTATGAGCGGTGCGACGAATTCAACCCCGGTGAACGGGGAGGTGGTTCACCACGGCCCCCGCCGACTGGATCGAGAAGATCGCCACCAAGATCGAAGAAGAGTTCGCCGAATGACCTGCCCTCGCTAACCCCGCGGCCTCAGCCCACGTGACCGGGATAAAGAGAGAACCCGTCCAAGAGCCGGAGATCCTGGACGGGTGCGATGAGTCTTGAAGATGGGCGGCGGATCAGTCGACGTCGTGGACGGAGAAGGAGTAGGGGCCGCGGGCCTGGTGGTCGCCGATTCCTCCCACCTCATAGTCATGGGGCCAGGTTCCGCTGAAGCGGAGGTAGTAGGTGGCGCTGGTGTCCATATTGTTGAGGTTGATGTTCAAGAGAGCGCCGGGGGTGTTGGTGTTCTGACTACCCAGGATCTGTCGGTTCGGTCCGTAGAGAGCGACGCCGACGACGAGCTCCGAGCCCGCCTGGGTGACGGCCAGGGCCATCTCATCGGAGGAGGGGGTGAAGGAGTAGTAGTCGGCCTCATGATCGGAGACCAGGACGCCGTCGTAGTTTTGACCAGGCTCGATGGGATGAGCGTCTTCGATGCTGTGGTTGCCGGCGAACTCATCGTTAGCGTTGAGGTTTTGGACCGTGAAGGTGTAGCGACCCGTGGAGCGGTGATCTCCGGCGCCGTCGATATCGAAGCTATGGGGCCAGGTGCCGCTGAAGCGAACGTAGTAGGGTCCGTCGGATTGAAGGTCACGCAGGACGCTGGTGTGGCTGGCGCCCTCTGTGCGGCTGTTGCTCTGGTAGACGAGCTCTCGGTCGGAGTCGTAGACGGCGACGCTGATCACCAGATCGGAGCCGACGTCGGTGACCCGAATCTCCACCTCGTCAAAGGTGTCCGACCCGTGCTCGGTATAAAACTCGAAAAAGTCTACGTCGTCTTGGGTGATGTAGGCGGAGTAACTCTCTCCCAGCTCGATGGGGTAGGCCTCGTTGATGGAGTCGTTGGGCTCAAACTCATCGTCGAAGCTCCCCGAGAGCTCACAGGCACCCAGAAGTGCCAGAGACAGGATCAAGAGTAGTAGGAGGTGAGAGTACGAATGGATGCGGTCCGTCCCGAAGAGAGTCACTACAACCTCATTTTTTGTTTCATAAACCTGGTGTCTGTTGATCGGCTTGAGCGCCAGCTACAGCAGCACCTCAGCACATTCGACCAGTAGTAGCGGAGAGGAACCGGTCAAGGGTAGACGCATCCCCTTTCGGGGCAGCGTTGCCCCGGGAGGTGCAGGCATTGGTAGTCGCCGTGGTAGTTTCACCAGGGTTGAATGCTTATGATCCTACAGATCGTCGAAGTTCTCTGGGACAGGGGGCGGCGCTTCGTCGGCCATGGTTGCAGTCACCATGTCAACCACCTGGTTTGCCTCATTGATGGTGAAGGTGACCTCCCACAAGTGGGGGGGCGTGGCAGGGTATAAGTGGAGAAAGAGCTGGCCATTCTGCTCTCGGACTTCCAAGTAGTGCTCCTGGGTCAACTCCTCGATGGTGCCCAACGTCGGGCTGCCGGCGTGTTGTGGCTGTGTGGACTGCCACTGTAAGGCCTCTCGGATTCTGGCGAGGGTCTCCGTGGGATCGACGTCGTCATGAAAGTGGAGGTGATCGTGATTCACGGTTGCCATTTCGTCTCTCTCTTCTCTCTGGTCACGTTCATCACTTGTGGGCGCTGAGATCCTCGGCGTCTCCTCGGCCAAGGGTTCGAGCTCTTCGTCGGATGTCGAGGGGGTCGACGCATTGGTGGTGCAGGCGACCAGGAAGGCTGCAAAGAGCATGACGATAATAGAAGAACGGATCACAGGTCTACTCTGGGTGGTTGACGCGGCAGGAGAAGTAGGCCTCCCGGGTGTTGGGCTTTCCCGAGGCCACGGCGGAGAAGACGCCGGGACTTCATGTAGATGGCGGCAGAAAAGAAAGGACGTCCAGTATTGACCGACAGGAGCTCGTCCTTACGGTGATCGATAAGAGAGCGAAAAGCAAGATAAGCAGGGAGAATGATAATGAGATCGTTGCAAGTTCGTGGGTTGGTGGGGATCGCATGCCTCTTTCTCGTGGCGGCCTTGATCCCCCTTGGCTGGGGTTGTGGTGGTGGCCAGGAGGAGGGGCCGCGTCTGGAGGTCGAGTCAGAACGTCGCCTTGTGACCACGGAGTGGCTGGCAGAGCATCTGGGAGCGTCCGGCCTGGTCGTGGTGGACGCGCGGCGGACCGGTCAGTACTTGGAGGGGAAGATCCCCGGAGCGGTGAGCGCGTCGTTTTCGGAGGAGGAGTATCTCTCCCGGGGGCGGAACGTGTCGTATGGCGGGGGCCTGGATATCTTCGGCGACTTCACGGCGGACTTCCCCTTCGCCTACGCCGGCGAAGAGCATATTCAGGAGGCGATACGGGGCCTTGGGATCGACGATGATTCGGTGGTGGTGGTCTACGATGATGGTGGGACCTTCTTCGCGGCGATGGTGATCTTCATCCTGGAGTATTACGGGCATCAGCACAGCTATCTGCTCGACGGGGGGTTCTTTAAGTGGCAGGCCGAGGAGCGAGAGGTCGGCGAAGAGGTGGTGGTGCCTGAGCCGGGAACCTTCAACGCCGTGGTCCGAGACGAGGGGATGATCGTGGACACGGACTATGTGGTGGAGAGCCTCTATCATCCTCAGCGGACGCTCTTGAGCTCTCTCTTGCCGAGCTGGCACTTTGGCACGCACCTGCCGTACTCGCGTCCGGGCCATATCCCTTCGACGAAGTCGATTCCGTTGGGATTCTTCGTCAACGCCGATCGGACCTGGCGGAGCACGAGTGAGATCCAGGCCATCTTCGAGTTCTCCGGGGTCTCATTGGAGAATGAGATCATCACGTACTGTGGCGGTGGGCCGCTGTCGACCTGCGGATACTTCGTCGTGCGCCATCTCCTGGGGCATGAAGAGGTGCGCAATTATCAGGACGCCGTGGTGGCGTGGCTGTGGGATCCTCGGGATCTACCGTTGCACCTCTACCAGCACCCCGAGATGGTACGGGACAGCGATTGGATCAACTGGTGGAGTGGGGATCGGATCCAGACCCTGATGCAGGACGCTCCGGCTCTGGTCTTGGACGTACGGCCCGTAGCAGCCCGTGAGGGGGGGCACATCCCCTGGTCGGTGCACCTCGATCTGGGGAATGGGGAGGATGCCGGGGACCGGACTCTGGAGGAGTGGGCGGAGCGCCTCGGTGCTATCGGTTTGGGTGATCGCATCGAGGCGGTGGTCTGCGATGAGGAAGGGCTCACACCGGCGGCGGCCTGGACATTCTGGCTCCTGGAATACATGGGCCATGAGTTTGTCTCCCTCTGCGCCGAGGGCGTGTCGGGGTGGGAGGTGGCGGGGTACTCCCTGACGACGGAGGAGACCCTGATTGCCGAGCCCTTGACGGCGCTGGACGTGGCGATTCACCCCAAGGAGATGGAGGTGCGGCGTGATCCGACGCGGCGCCTGGAAGACCGGGAGGGAGAACGGGTGGACACGCGGTTTGGCCGCCAGTGGGTATTCGTTGGCGAGTCGTTGCCCGCAGGATACCACGCCGAGGATGCTGTGCTCCTGGCCCCGGGATCCCTGGTGACCGAGTCCGGTCGGCTGCTGCCCGGAGACCGCCTCTGGGACGCCCTGGAGTCAGCGGGGGTTGCCTGGATGACCGAGGTCGTTTTGGATGGGGAGACCCCCGGGGTCGCGGCCATGGGATACGTCGCGCTGCGGGTGCTGGGCTTTCCTCAGACGCGGCTCCACTTCTGAGCCACGACGGTCTCCGTGCCGGACCGGCCGCAGTCCCACCTTAGGTTGTCTCCGGTGATGGGCGATTCGTGCGAGAGTACGCACAGCCAATCCGAATTCACTGGGCCATCAACACCCGGGTGGGTGCCGTGCGTCGGGTGGTGTCGCCCACGCCGAGCTGTCCGGAGGTGTTGGAGCCCCAGCACCAGAGGGTGCCGTCGTCGCGGATTCCACAGGAGGATCGGTCAATTCCAGCGGTGGCCCAGTCGGTGTCGGTACCTACCTGCTGAGGTGTGGGATGGTTGCCGCCGGCAGTTCCCAGGCCCAGGTGGCCGGTGACGTTGGAGCCCCAGCACCAGAGGGTGCCGTCGTCGCGGCGCCCACAGGTGTGGCTGTTACCGGTGGCGACCTCCGCCCAGGAGGAGAGGCTTCCGACCTGCTGGGGAGTCGATGCGTTGCTGACCGTGCCCAGGCCCAGGCTGCCGTCGCCGTTGTAGCCCCAGCACCAGAGGGTGCCGTTGCTGCGACGACCGCAGGTGAAGCTGTTGCCGGACCGGACGGAGGTCCAATCCGTGGCTGTACCCACTCGGGAGGGCTGCGTCCGGCTACTCTCACCGCCATCGCCGATTTGGCCCAGGGTTCCCTCGCCCCAGCAGTAGAGTTCACCGGCGCGGATGCCGCAGGTATGGTTGCGGCCGGCGCTCACGTAGCTCCAGTTGGAGGCCGTGCCCACTCTGGTGGGGGAGGGCTGTGAGGTCTGGTTGCCCGTGCCCAGTCGCCAGCCTAGCCCGTATCCCCAGCAGTAGAGCTCACCAGATCGGATGCCACAAGTGTGGCTATAACCGGCGCTGACGTGGGTCCAGGAGGTCGACGATCCCACCTGCGTGGGGGTCCCGCGAGTCTGGGTATCCCCCAGACCCAGGTAGCCGTAGCTGTTTGCGCCCCAACACCAGAGAGTCCCGTTGGTGCGGATGGCGCAGGCGTAATCGTTGCCCAGGGAGAGCTGCGACCACACCGCCGCCTCGCCGACCTGGATCGGCGAGGAGGTCCCTGGGGCGCCCTGGCCGATGCCGAGCTTACCCTGGGTGTTGGATCCCCAGCACCAGAGGGTCTCGTCGGCGCCGATCGCGCAGGAGAAGCCGAGGCCATTGTCTACGGTGGCCCACTCCATGAAAGACGACTCCCAGGTGTGGGTCGCCACGGCGGTAGCCCCCGTAGGTAGCGTGCCCCGGAGGGCGAAGGTATGGGTTCCAGAGGAGAGCCCCTGGATCTCGTAGGTGGGGCCCTGGCAGGGGACGAACCCGGAGGGCGTGGAGGAGCCGGCGCCCAAAGCGCACTCCAGATCGCAGTCGGGGGTGTCGCAGCCGATGGTGAATGTGGCCATATCCTCGATAAATTCCCCGGGGAGAAGGAGGACCTCCGGGGTTGTGGTGTCCACGGTCCAGCCGTGGGATTGCGCCGCGCCGCGGGTCCCCAGGGCGTTGACGGGGAGGACGGTGAGTTCGTAGTCGTCGTTGGCCAGGCCATCGAGTTGGAGCCCGCTCTCGCAGGCGTCGGCGGCGAAGAGGGTTCCCTGATTGGTGCCGGTGAGGGTGCACTCGTAGGAACAGTCTGTTTGGTCACAGCTCCAGGAGAAGGTTGCCGTGGTCTCCAGAGTTGGGGAGTCGGGGCCCGTGAGTTCCAGGAGTTGGGGCGCCGCGGAGTCCACGGTCCAGGTCCAGCTGGCAGCCGGCCCTTCGGCCTCGGGGGTCACTGCGTACACGCGAAAGGTGTACTGGCCGTCTGCCAGGCCCGAATAGGTCTCGCCATTGTCGCAGGGTCTGGTGGCGCTGATCACACCAGCGGTGGCCTCGGTGAGTTCGCACCGGAATTGGCAGGTGAAGAGAGAGCACCAGAAGGTGAAGGTGGCGTCGGTCTCGTTCGTAGGATCGGCGGGACCGTCCAGGCCGAGCACCAGGGGGCTGATGGTGTCCACGGTCCACTCCCATGTCGCCTCGGGGCCCTGCCGTCCACTGGCGTCGAGGGCTCGCACCTGGAAGACCTGTTCGCCCTCTTCGAGGTCGAAGTAGGTGACGCCGGACTCGCAGGTGGTGAACCCCGTGTCATTCAGGTCGCATTGGAAGGTGCAGTCATCCTGGGAGCAGGAGAAAGTGAAAGAGGCTTCCACTTCGTCGGTGAACTCCGGTGGGCCCGCGAGATCGATGATCGTCGGGAGTTCCTCGCCGTTCTCACCGTTCTCACCATTCTCACCATTCTCGCCATTCTCGCCATTCTCGGTCTGGCTGGAGCTACTGCCGGGGCGATTGGATTGGCGCTGACCGTAGCAGGCGGTGAGGGTAGTGAAGAGGAGAAATGCGAGAACGAGAAAGATAACCGAACGCATTGTCAGTTCCTGATGAGGGTTGTCGAAGCCGGGAATACTTTCGAAACGGCAATCGAATGTCAAGATCTAGAAGAGACCAGCTCTTTACCCGGGGCGATGAAAAGGGTCTCAGGGATGGATCACAGGGTCGGCCGTGATCCAGAGGTTACGGGCCGGCCGGAATCGGAAGCTCTCGGTGTAGCGTCGGTCCGTGAGGATGGCCCGGCCGTCGTCGGTGAAGTAGAGAACCTCCTGTCGGGGGCGCCAACGGTAGGCGCCAGCCGTAGAGACGACCTCGCTCCACAGGGTCCGGAACTGGAACAAGCGCTCGTGTTTGACCAGGCAAAGGAAGGCCAATGCGTCGGCCCGGCTATCGGAGACCGAGAGGAAGCCAGGGCAGTCGTCGTAGACATGGATGAGCTGCTCTTGGCCGGCGTCGATATCGACGTGGAAGAGGTAGACGGGATCGTCGTGGGTGCCATCCACCAGGTTGACATTCGTAGCGAAGAACTGAGGTGCGTTATCAAAGCCGCCAAAGAGGGGAAACAGGCGTTCGCCCTGCCAGTACTGGCCGGAGCGCATGTCGAACCAGAGGCCTGTGGCCACTTCTGTGCTGGTGTTGCGCCGTCCGATGATGGGGTGCTCGCTCTTCATGGGTCCACCCCAGGTTTCGCGAGGGAAAAGCCGTGGCACCTGGAAGCGGCGAGTTCGCTCAGGGGTCCAGTAGAGGTACATCTCATCGCCGCGGTCTGTGGCGCAGCTCATCAGCATAGCGGCAGGCTCGGGTAGAGCGGCCAGCAAGGAGGCAGGCTGGGCGCAGTCTTCGATGTGCAGGGCTTGGGAATCACCCTGGGGGGAGAAGAGGGTGACGCTATCGCGATTAGAAGTGAAGACCCACCCTCCGTGGAGAATGTGGTACCGGCCGCGGTTGCGCTCCTGGATCGTGTGGAAGCCTGAGGAGGTCAAATCGTGGAGCGCGAAGGTCCACCCTTGGCTGGAATGAATTCTGATCCGGTCGCCGTGGCAAAGGTGAGAGCGTATCGATTCATGATGGGTATGGTCTGCTCAGGTATTCGTGTAGGGCTCCTTGTTACGGGGGGACGGACGGATCGGGACATGGATAAATTCAATCCTAGAGGAGGAGAAGTGGATTGAGATCACTCGGCGAGCACCCGGACGGTCTCCGTTGCGGACCGGCCGAAGGTCTCGGGGTGGTACATCTCCTCGGCCCTGGCGGGCATGGCGATGAACTCCCCGGGGGTGGTGGCCCGGGCGACGTAGGAGTAGGTGTAGACGCCCTGGTGGATGATGGAGGAGAAGGCTTCCACCCGCTCGTCGCGGAGGTTCTCGTGCTCGAACCACCGGCCGCCCCACCACCACCACCACCCGGCGCCGGCTGTGCGGCTACCGCCGGTGAGGCCGGACTCCACCTGGCTGACGGCCAGGGCGGTGTTGATCGGCTCGAACCCGGCGGGGAGCCAGTCCACGAGGGCCACGTGGTAGCGCCGGGCCGGGACGGTCATGGAGAGCTCTACCCGGACCCGGGCCCCGGCCTTGACCTCCCAGCCGTCTTCGGTGAGGCGCACGTCGTCGTCATCGTCGACGGCGTGGTAGGTCCGGCTGACGGTGAAGCCCTCGTCCAGGGGCGGCAGGTCTCGGTCCAGCGGGGCGTAGCGGACCCCCATGCGGTAGTACATCCGGCCCTGGCCGTCCCGTTGGAGGACGACGGGGAGCTCCTCGGGACCCTGGTGGAGGAAGGACATGGGTACCGACGTCTGGTACCGGTCGGTGGTCCGTCCCCGGAAGGTGTGCTCCCCGACCTGGTCGTCGCCGAGCCAGGCACGGGCGATGAAGTCGGGCTCGTCGGACTCGTACTCGTCGAAGTACCGGCGGAGGGCCATCAAGATGAAGACGTTCTCCTGGGTGTTGGACCATCGGCCGCGGCTGCGGTGGCCCAGGAGCCCCTGGACGATCTTCTCCACCAGGTAGTGGGAGGGGTCGGTCTGGAGGAGGCCGTCGAGGACCACGCCGTCGGTCCGACGAGTGGTGTGGAGGAGCTGGTAGGCCCCGGCGTCGTAGGTCTCTTGGAACTCGGCGGTGGCCGCCGTCTCCTGGACCTGGTTCTGGATCCGCTGGAGGGCTCGCTCCTCCCATCGCGTGCCCTGCACCAGGGGAAGGAGCCACCCCAGGGCCTCCATGGAGAAGGTCTCGATGCCGTGGGAGGTGATCAGGTTGTCCACCTCGGAGGACGAGCCGGAGCCGGAGCGGTGGCGGACGTAGAGCGCGTATGCCTCCAGCGTCGCCTGGGCCCGGGGGCTATAGTTGTGGTGGGTCCAGTACCGGGTGTTGGAGATGAAGTTCGTGGCCCGGCTGAGGGTGTTGGGTGGGACCTCGAGGCCGGCCTCTCGGGCCATCCAGAGGGCGTAGGTGGCGTGGATGGAGACGTAGGCCCAGGAGTGCTGCGAGCCTTCCCAGAAGCCGAAGCCGCCGTCGCCGCGTTGGTTGCGGGCGATCTGGTCGGTCCAGCCCTGGAGGGCGGCCCGAAGGGTCTCGGGGGAGGGCAGATCGGGGGCGTCGAAGGCCTCGAGGACGTCGTAGAGGGCCAACACCGAGAGGAGCCGGCTGGCGAGCTGCTCCGTACAGGCAAACCGGTAGGTGACCAGATAGAGGAAGGCGTCGGTCAGGGCCTGCAGGCGGGTGGAGGAGGTCTGGATGTCGAGGCCTCCGAACTGGGAGTAGACCGCCTGAGGGACCTGCAAGGCCTGGAGAACTACGTCGTCTTCGTAGAGCGATCCGTAGGTGGCGAAGGCCTCCGTGGTGGCCGGGGTCAGGACCGGGAAGGTTGCCAGGGCCGCGTCGCCATGGGGGCCGCTGGCGGCGACGCCCTGGACCCGGGCCTCCCCGGCGGTGCGAGCCCGGGCCAGGAATCGGACCTCCACGCGGTCGGCGGCGGGGATCTGCACTCGCTGGCCCGGAGTCTCGAGGAGATCCAGGGTGGACGAGGACCGGATGGCGACGTCGACCTCCATGGGCTCCGAGGTCTGGTTCTGGATGACCAGGGGGAACTCGAAGACGTCGCCGACGTTCAGGAATCGCGGCGCTGAGGGCCGCACCATCAGGGGCATCCGGGCGGTGACGTTCTCTTCGCCGCCGCCGAACCGGCGACCGTCGTCGACGGCGATGGCCATCACCCGGTACCGGGTCAGGCTCTCGGGGAGCTTCTGGTCGACCCGGACGACGCCGTCGGCGTCGGTGACGAGATCGCTTCGGAAGAAGGCCAGGGCGTCGAAGACCTCTCGGAGGGCGATGGCCGCCGGGGCGTCTTCCGAGGGGGCCATGTCGGCGGCCACCATGGATCGAGCCCGTCGAGCCATCGGGGCCGGGGCCGATCCGGCGGCGCCGAAGGCTTGCATCTCCATGGCGGCGCCCTCGGTTCCTGCGCCGCCGAGCTCCGGGGGCTCCACGCCCAGGAGCAACCAGGACCGGCTGCGGACGTCTTGCACCGCGGCCTGGCGGGTGGGGTAGAACGCCTGGACCATGTCTCGGAGGGTGTAGCCGCTCAGGGAGAGGACCGCCTCGTCGACGGCGAAGAGGAGCACCTGGGTGTCTCGTACGGGGGCGCCCTGGTGATCTCGAACCTGGACTTCGACGCCGATCTCGGCGCCGGGGGCGACCTGGGAGGCTGAGGGCTTCACGTCTACCGTGAGCTGTCGGGGGGTGGTCTGGACGGGGAGGTTCAACCGGCCCGAGAGGAACTCCCCGGGCTCGTAGGCGGCACCTGCGGAGAGGGCGATCACGGCGACGTGGACGTTGGGGAGCATGGACTCTTCGAGATCGATCTCGACGACGGGATCCTCGGCGGTGATCCGTTGAATCCGCCGGTCGTAGCGGCCGTCACGGCGAAGCTCGACGATGGCGTTCAGGGGGTACGTCGGGGATTGGACGAAGAGCCGCGCTGTGTCGCCGACCTCGTACTTCTCCTGGTCCGGGATCAGCTGGAGCTCCCCTTCTTCGGCGGTCTCGGCGCCGGTGCGATCCTGTCCGGCGACCCAGAACTGGAGCTCCGTGCGGGCCTGGCGGTCCTGGTCGTCCGTGACCACCGCGGTCAAGCGGTAGGAGCCGGGGGTGAGGTCCGAGAACGAGCAGGTGACGGGATCCGCCGCCGAGGTCCGCTGGCAGGTCTGGGGCGCGTCGTCGTCGGAGCCCCATCGGGTGCGCTCCACGGTGATCTCGATGGGTCGGCCTATCAGAGCGTCGCCGTCGAGATCGACGGCGACGAGGTCCACCTCGAAGCTCTCGTCTCGCTGGATGAACGTGCTGTGGGCTTTCACGCCCACGTAGGCCTGTCCGGGGTGGACGAGGACGGTGTCTGATGCCTCCCAGGCCTGGCGGTTGACGTCCTGGACGGAGACCGTCGCCGTGAGCCGTCGGGGCAGGCCCCGGGACAGGCGATTCAACTCCACGGAGAGGACGTCTCGGCCCGAGGCGTCCGTGGTGCGTCCCGAGAGGCCGCTGATATAATCCTGGGGGAGGGCCTCAAAGCCGTGGTTACCACCGCCGTAGTGGTGTCGATGCCACCACCAGGGTGACCAGGCGCCGAAGGAGTACCCCGACCACCCCGGCGGGGAGTAGGACGCCTGCACTTCGCTGAACCGCCAGGTGGCCGGGGCCCCGGGCAGGGCGCCTCCGGCATAGTAGCTCGCCAGGGCCTCCCACCGCACGTTGCCCTCGGCCAGGTGGGGTCCGGCGTCACTCTCCAGGGTCACCTCGTACTCGGGCCGGCGGAACTCCTGGATTTCGAAGCTGTGGCGGAAGTTCGTGCTGGCATGCCCCGTGCCCTGGGCCTCGAACTGCACCCAGGCGTGCCCGAGGTTGGCGCCGTCGGGGATCTCCACGGTGAGCTCGAAGCCCCCGAACCGGTCGAGCTCCACCTCGCCATCGGCGATCTCATTGCTACGGGGCTCGTAGACCCGGTATCTGACGGTGTTGACCGTCGTGGGCTCCAGATCGGAGCGGGGGGTGTTCTCCCGCTCTCGGATCCATCCCCGGATGGTGACGGTCTCTCCGGGACGGTACATCTTCCGGTCGTCGATTACGCCCCACACCAGGTTGGTGTAATCGCCCCCAGAGTTCCAGTACCCCGGTCCGTGAACGGAGCCTCCGGCGGGGACGAGGAGCACGTCTCCCCCGCGTTCGATCACGATGGACTCGCCGGCCAGCCGGGGCAGCGAGGCTTCTCCGGCGGCGTTGGTGGTGGTCCGGTGCGACCCGGCGGACAACCGGGCCCCATCGACGGGTGATCCGTCGCTGATGGTGGTGACCTTTACCTGAACTTCCCGACCGTCGTCGGTGACGTCGGCGGCCAGATCGGTGACCTGGACCCAGTAGAAGAAGCGCTGGCGCTCCATGTGTTCGCCGTCGATCTCGTCGAGGACGACCACGGCGTGGCCGGTTCGCTGGCCGCCGAGGGCTTCCCTGAGATCCAGGGTCAGGTCCTGTCGGTGCTGCCGATCCCGCCGCCCGAAGCGGAGTACTTCTTGGCTGACCAGGGGCAGATCGACGGAGAAGTCGTCGGACCACCGGTTGTAATGGAGGGAGGTGTAGGCGGACCAATGCTCGGGAGTGACCCGGTAGATCCGCTTGCGGAGGCTCGCGACCTCGGCCACGGCGATGGGCAGGAGGGCCCCTTCGGCGGTGGGGCGGACGACCATGGGGGAGTTGGGACCGGCCACCATGGGGGGGTGGGGGCCGATGGTGATGGAGTCTCGTCGGCTCCCCTGAAGGGATTGCCCGAACTGGTCGCGGAGGCCGTCGGGCAGGGTGATCCGGTAGGTGGTGCGGGGCTGAAAGTCGCCCTGGAAGGTGATGAATTGGCCGCCGACGGAGACCGAGAGATCCTCTACGGGGGGCCGGATGTCGAAGTCGCCGGGGCTCAGCTCGAGGTCGTGGGCCAGGCCATTGGTGAACCGGGCCATCACGGATTGCCCGGGGTAGCAGCGGCCGCCCCACCCGCATTGGAGCTCTTCGAACCTCATCGGGCCTCGGACCCGAAACGTCGAGCTATGGCCCTCCGTGCCGAGCCGGGGTCCCTCCAGGGATCGAATTGGCGTCCCCACGGTGATCTCGACAGTCGCGCTGTCGCGATACTCCCGTTGGGGGGCCAGGACGATGGCCCGGCCTTCGATGACGGGCCCATGGTAGGCGCCGAACGCCTCGGTTCGGGCGTCGCCGGTCAGGGTGGTCATGGGGATGGTCCGGCGGCCGTCGCGGACCCTGATCCGGTCGGCCATGTCCTCGGGCACGGGCTGATCAAAGACCACCAGCACGGGGGCGTCCGTGGCGTGGGGGCCGTGCTGGGGCTGAATGGTGAGGACCTTCGGCGGCGGCGTCGCGAAGGAGAAGGCGTGGGCTTCGGGCAGCCGCTCGCCGTCGACGGCCTCGGCCCCGGCGGCGACCTCGACGGTGAACTCCGTGGCCCGGGGGAAGTCTCCCTCGGGTTGGAAGGCCAGGGTCTGGGTGCCCAGCCATCGCCATCGGCCGGCCACCTCGGGGGTGATGGAGACCTCCGGGGTGGGGCGGTCACCGACGGCGCCGAGGGCCACCATGGGGCGATCGAAGGCGACGGCCAACTGAAACGGTGGGGTCACCTCCCCGTCGGGCCGAAACGCCTGGACCTTCAGGGGGCCCTGATGGGTGGGGGCCGCCATCAGGCGGCTCAGGTCCGGGGGCCATCCCTCCCGGATCGTGTCTCCCGTCAGGGGGACCGGGAGGCTGTCCTCGCGGCGCAGGAAGGCCACCTCGTCCATGGCAGCTTCTTCCAGGTCCGGGAGCCTCGAGAGGAGCCTGGCCAGCTCGTCGTCGGTGAGGGGCTCACCCCGTACGGTCTTCAGCTGCTCCCAGCGGGGATCAAAAGGCATGGAACTCTCCTGGCGGTCGGCGGCGCTCCGGGTCATCCCGTCCGGCCCGGGGGCCCGATCCGTTCGGGACGGGCAGGCCACCAGGCAGAGGGCAAGGAGCAAGAGAAGAAGGGGCGTGGCTCGTCGCATGGCACAGCTCTCGGTGGTGGGACAGATCCCATCGGATCGACAGAGATACCAACGGCGGTCGAGCTAAATGGATCTGAGGTTTCTTTGTACCTTCAAGAGCTGCGTTTGCCTAGCGACTGACGGGTCTGCCGGAGCGCCTCGGTGAAGGGCTTGCCCGCGGTGGTCATCCCAAGTAGCGTGCCCTCAACGGACGTATCAGTCGTTGGTGTCCAGCGCGCGCGGGGTGATCCATGTGGCAGGCCGGAGAGATCCTGAGGGGCGATGAAGAGGAGTACGAGATCCTGCGGGTGCTTGGCGAGGGGGGCTTCGGGATCACCTGGCTGGCCACCCGCGGGTCCGACGGGAAAGAGGTGGTGGTCAAGAAGCTTCGGGTCGAGCGCCTCGACGAGTGGAAGGCCGTGGAGCTCTTCGAGCGGGAGGCGAAGGTCTTAAGCCAGCTCGACCACCCACGGATCCCGGACTACCTGGACTACTTCACCCTGGGCGACGGCGATGTGCCCGAGGGGTTCGCCCTGGTGCAGGAGTTCGTCGACGGGAAGACCCTTCGGGAGCTCTGGCAAGAGGGGGTGGAGCTCTCGGAGGCCGAGAGCCTCCGGTGGCTCTTCGGGCTCCTCGAGGTGTTGGAGTACCTCCACGGTCTGGATCCCCCCGTGATCCATCGCGATATCTCGCCGAATAACATCATCCTCCGGGAGTCCGATGGGGCCGCCTTCCTGATCGATTTTGGGACCGTGCAGGCTCGGCTGGACTCGGCTCGGGAGGTGAGCTCCACGGCGGCCGGGACCTTCGGGTACGCGGCGATGGAGCAGTTCGTGGGGCGAGCGACGCCGGGGAGCGATCTCTACGGGTTGGCGATGACCTATCTAGCGATGCACCTGCGGGAGGAGCCGGAGTCCATGCCCTTCTCCCAGGTGCGGGTGCAGATCCGGGAGGCCACCCGAGAGGATCCCCTGGACGCCCGGCTCACCCTGGTGCTGGAGGAGATGACCGAGCCGGACCCCGCCCGAAGGCCCCAGAGCGCCGGCGAGGTGATGGCCCGGCTCCAGGCGCTGCGGCCCCGGGTGACAGAGGCCATGGGGGCTTCTCCCGGGGGGCCGACGGCGCAGCAGCCCGGTGCTCTCGGGGAGGCCGCAGAAGCGGTGAGCGCCAAGGCGGCCCGATGGATCCGAGCCCGGGAGCGGCGGCTCGCCATCGACGGGCAGGAGCTGACCTTTCGGCCGTCCCTGCGGTTCTTCGGCGACCCCGGTACGATCCAGGTCGGCGGCGACGGCTCGACCATCGTCCACGTGACCTACGACGGGGTGTACCTCATCGACACGGCGACCATGGTCAGCCGGCAAGTGGTCCGCACCCAGATCCTGGAGGTCGCCGCCGGCGTCAGCGATGACGGTCGGGTGTTGGTGGCCGTCGACTCCATCCGCGGCCGACTCCATGTGGAGCGGGGCGGCGAACTGAACTCCTACGACGTGTCTCTCCCGTCGGGGTTTGAGGCCCAGGGGGTGGCGGTCAGCCCCACCGGCGAGGTCGCGGCCGTGACCACTCGGGGGTTCAGCAGCGCCACCGGGATCTGCGTGTTCGACCTTCGGGCCGGCGCTCTGGTGCAGGAACTCAGTGCGCCATCGAACGGGATGACCCCGAAGTTTTCTCCCACGGGAGAGGAGTTCTACTGCGGGTCCGCTGACGGGGACGGGGTGTGGGTCTATCACTCCGGCTCGATTCAGCGTCATGATGACCTGCAGGGCCTGGCCTTCTCCCCGGACGGCCGCCTGGTGGCCCTGATGAGGGACAACCGGCTCTGGGTGGGAGAGATGGACGACCTCGAGGAGTTCCGATGGGCGGGAGAGCCTCGGGAGGTGGATCTCCGTCGGGGAGGCGTGGCCGGAGCCCGGGATCTTCGGTTCTCCCCCAAAGGGGACCGCCTGATCCTGCGGGGACGGCAGAGCGGCGGCGGAGACACCCTGGTGGTCATCGACGTCCTGGAGCGGGTGGTCTTGACGGTGATCACCGATCTCCTCGCCGGAAGCAGCGGATTCCGGGATATCGAAGAGTTCGGGATTCTCGCCGACGGCGATCGAGTAGCCCTGAAGGCCCGGTTCGTGCCAACGCCCATGGCTCGGGGGGCCGACGAGGAGATCGGGGTGTTCTCCATCTCCTCCGGAGAGTGTCTGGGGGTGCTGCGGAGCATGCCCACCTCCTATCGGGCGGCGAGCCGGACCAACATCTACCACAACGGGAAGTCGCGGCGGAACGAACTCGACGCCGAGGCTCGGGCGCGGTACCAGCCCATCGCCGTGGAGGAAATGCCCGGGTTTGATCCCGACAACGGCCGGTGGTCCACGTCGGTCTGGGAGACCCCTCAGGGGTACTTCGGGCGAGCCGACGCTTCGGAGTTTTTGACCGAGCGGGAGCCCCTTCACCCCTTGGAGCGGCCCGAGGTGGCCCGACGCCTGGTGGCAGGGGAGGAGCCCGAGGCGGTGCTCACCGCCGAGGAACAGCTCCAGATCGAAGACCTGGCCGAGAGGATTCGTTTTGGCCGAAGGTTCTTCCGCCACGAGGTCGCCGGTCGGCCCTGGCACCTCTCGTTCGTGAGCACCACCGTGGGGTTAACCGAGCTCTTGCCCAAGATCACCTGGGACGCCCGCCAGATCGGCGCCGGCCCGCGGTTCGGGGGCGATGACGGATCGGCTCGCCAGGACCTCACGGAGCAGCACCTGCTCGTGGCGGCCACCACGCTGAAGGAGCGTTCTGCCGAAGAGCGGGAGGTGATCTTCGAGGAGATGATCGCAGCCATCGAGGAGGACGAGCGAGAATGGGCGTTGCAGAAAGCTCGACGCAAGGCCGAGCGGGCGGCGAAGGCCCGGCGGGCGGCGCCCGATGGTGGGGCTGCGGCGGGTGGCGGCGCGGTGGCCGGTGGTGGAGAGAGCGCGGGAGGCCGGCGGGGCTCACGGGGTCCCCGGGTCACGCGGAAGTCCATTTCGTTGTTGGGGATTCTGGTGCTGCTCGTGCTCTTGGTGATTCATTTCGTGGGGCAGAGCTTTTTATAGACCTCCCCACCGATTGCCCCCCCCCGAATGATCCCCGTCGATCGGTTGGCCCCCAGCCCGCAGCGGGCCAAGGCCCGCTGCGGAATGGCGCCGTCCCAACCGACGGAGACCGATCACACCCGACCTCCTCGGCGGATCGTCCACCAGCGACCCCAGGAGGCGAACCTGGCACCTCTCCTCGGG
>SKON01000185.1 GCA_007120035.1 Myxococcales bacterium | reverse complement strand
GTGGAATTTGGGGTCGGGTCGAGGGAGGAGGAGGAGGGGGCTTCTTGGGGGAGGCTAGGGTTTAGGGGGGCCCAGGGAGAGCGTTCGTCACCAGGTCGAGAGAGGTGTTTGGATCGGTTCGAGAGGTGTCGAGATGGAGCACCGTGGTGCCTTCAGAACGAAGATAGCGAGCAGTAAGAGAGGCGATTCGTCGAGCGTTGGTGAAGTAGTTTCGGATGGTGTGCGGGTCGGGGTGAAGTTGGAAGCGGCGGGGAGGACCCTTGGAGCGACGTTGGATGCGAAGGAGGCAGTCCTGATCGGGGGCGTCGACGATGACAAGGAGGTCCAGTGGGGGGAGGTGGGAGAGGTAGTCGAGGATGAGGGACTCGTTGGGGAGAGAAGGATGGTCTGCGAAGAGGGTGATGGCCCTGTGAGCTGTGCCCTCGTCGTTGAGGAAGGGTTCGTGGTTGGTGAGGAGTTCGTCGGCGAGGAGACGGAGGGTGAAGGAGTCCAGAGTCCAGGCGGCGAATTGCCGACGAGCAGAGGGAGGGAGGTGAACATGGGCGTGGGCTGTGTGGTGGACGAGTTCGATGAGGGGAGATGCAGAACGGCGAAGAGCCTTGGTGAGTCGACGGCTCTTATGGCGGAGAAGAGAGCGGGCCGCGTGGTGGCGAAGTGGGCCGAGGGGAAGGCGGAGGAGAGGATGGGGTAGGGCGAAGGGGCTGATGAAGGGGTATGAGCGAAGCAGCTGGGAAGCCAGAGTAGACTTGCCGCTACCCGGAACTCCTGCGAATTCAACACGCATGCCCCTGCCGTCCTTCATAGTGAAGAAGATAGTAGCCGTGGATGGGTTCTCAAGGGGTACGATTGTTGGAGGCGTTGTGAGGGAGTTTGGGGGGCGACGCGTGAGGGGGTAGGAGGAGAAATCCTACCCCGGGGGTAGGGATTGTTGGTGGGAGAGGGAGGGTAAGTGTTGGTGCGGGGAATGGGAGTGGCGGGAGGGAGGAGAAGGGGGGCTTCTTGGGGGGCCGGGGGGGCGTTCGGGATCAGGTCATTTGCATCATGCGTTGGGTGCTGGAGGGTTCGGAGCGGCGGAGGGAGATGGAGCGGAACTCGGAGGCATCGTCGGAGGTGCCCCAGCGGTGGGTGGGGCTGTCGGTCCAGCCATCGGGGGCGGTGACGAGGGGGTCGTCGGGGAGGACGTCGACGGCGTCGCCGGTGGTGGCCTCGATGAAGGATTTGAGGGAGGCCATGCTGTGGGTGCCGGAGAGGAGGAGGTCGGTGAGGGCGGTGAGGTCGGCGATGGAGCGGAGGATCTTGCCCTCGGAGTAGTCTTTGGCGATCTGGGCGACGAGGCGTTCGATGCGGTGGGCGACCTTCTGGAGGTCCGCCATGGATTCGATGTGGGTGTTAAGGATGGGGTCGTCGGGGTCGGTGTCGATGCGTTGGAGGCGCATGCGGAGGTGGAAGAGGGGCTCTTTGAGTTGGGGGGCCAGGGACTCGATGGTGCGGACCAGGTTGGGGAGGGTGGTGTGGGCGTCGAGGCCGGCGGCGAGTCGGCGGTGGGTGTGTTCGAGGGCTTCTTGGAGGGGTAGGAGTTGTTGGAGGGCATCCTGGTCGTGGCCGGAGATGACGAGGGAGCGGATCTCGTCGGTGAGCCTCTCGGTTTCGGTTTGGACCTCGGTGGGGTTGAAGAGGTCGTCGCGGAAGGTGACTCCGACCCGTTGGGCCTTTTGAAGCGAAGCATCGATCTTGTTTCGGAGGTGGCGGATAGAGCCTTCGAGAGTGGCGAGTACCCGGTTGCCGGCTTCGATTCGGCTGTGGGTTGCCTGAAGGGGGGCCAGGGCGGTGGTGAGGATCTCGTCGCCATCGGTGGGGTGGGCCCGGGCGTGGGAGACGGCTTCGTCCCAGGTGGTTTGGGCTTCGTGGACGGCGGCTTTGAGGTGGTCTGTGGGGAGGCCGGCTTCGTCGCGAGTCTGGACTTCGGCGAGGGCTTGTTGGAGGGCCGTCTGGCCGGAGGCGATGAGCTCGGCGATGCGTTGTTGGGTGGGTGCGGCTTCGGTGAGCCCGGAGTGGGCGGTGAGGAAGGCGCTGTCGAGCTCGGGGAGGAGGAGAGCGCTGGGGAGCTCGAAGGGTGCGGTGAGGGGGAGTTGGAGGGGGGCGGAGGGGGCCTGGGAGGAGGCGGAGATTTTGGACTTTCGAAGGAGCTTGTGGGCCTTGTGGAGCTTGAGGAGATCCAGGGGGTGGGAGGACTGGTGGAGCTCCGAGGCCTGCCTGGCGAGGGCTGAGCCCTGATCGTGGAGATGGAAGGCCCGGTGGACGGCGTCGGCGATGGTGCGATCCAGGTCGCCGCTGGGGCCCTGCCAGAAGGTCTGGCGATCGTCGAAGTACCAGGAGAACTGCCGGGTGAGGTGTTGGAGCTTCTGGTCGGCGACGTCGAGGGCCCGGTGCCAGGATTGGAGATCTTCTTTGAGGAGGCCGGCGGTGTGGCGGTGCCGGAGGAGGCGAAGGCCGACGGCGGCGGCGGCGAGGAGCAAGAGGAGGAGAAGGGCGACCAGGGGCAGGCGCCTGGCGAGGAATTGGTGGCGGACTTCGCTCTTGGCGAGGGCCAGGTCGGCCTGGTGGAGGCAGTCCTGGACGCCGAGGAGGTCCGGTGTGGAGGCGATGCGTGCGTCTGTGGCGAGGTGTCGACAGTCGTCGAGGATCTGGGTGGCCGCGGTGGGTCCTTCCCAGGAGGCGTCGGGGCGGTCGGAGATGGCGGCGGCGGTGGAGGCGATCCGGTCGTCGAGGTCGTCGAGGAGACGGAGATCGCGGAGGGCTCGGTCGATGTCGTGGTCGACGAATTGGGAGATGGCGAGGAGCTCCTCGGCGGCGGCGATGGCCGCGGTGGGGCGGCGGTCGATGTGGTCGGCGTGGTCGAGGAGTGGTTGGGCGGTGTCGAGACGGGCCTGAAGTTCCTGGCGGAGTTCGGAGTCTTCGTGGAGCTCGTCGCGGAGGCGGGAGGAGACCGTGGCGAAGGCGGCTTCGGCGTCGGGGAAGATCTCTTGGGCGGCGGCGATCTGGCGAGCGCTCTCTTGCTCGAGGATGGCGAGGCGTTGGTCGACGGCGGTGAGGAGTTCGCACATGAGGTCGCCGTAGGCTCGGCGGCGCATCAGGGTGGGTGCGTTCGTGGCGTTGATGACGTCGTCGATGGCCTCATCGGTGAGGCCGAAGTCGCGCCATTTTTCGCCGGCGTGGACGCCGATGGAGCGGTTGGTGAAGCCCACGGTGAGGACGACGTCAGTGTCGAGATCGACGCGGCCTTCGTCGGCCCAGGTTTCGGCGACGTGGGTGGCGTAGGCGTTGGCGTTGGAGTGGTCGGTGCTGGAGTCGCCGTCGGGGTGGGTGATGGAGACGAGGGCGCCGTGGTAGGTGGCGTCGACCTGGGAGCGGAAGCGTCGGAAGCAGGTGCGCATGGCGTTGTAGCGAGGGCCGTCGAAGCCGCGACGGACGACGACGCGATCTCGATCGTCAAGATCGGGGACGGCGTTCCACTGGTTCGCCTGTGCGGAGGCGGTGGCGAGGAAGAGCAGTGTGGTGGCGAGGAACGCCAGGGCTGCGAGGACGCCTGTCTTTGCCTTCACGGGAAACTCCGCTGTGGCCGCGTTTCTGGAATCAGTCGACGAACAAGGTAGCAGAGAGGGGGGACTGTGCGAAGGGCGGTGCCGGTGGGACATGGGGTTAATCGGAGACGATGCAGCCGATGCGTTCGGTGGCAACGACGATGTCGTCGAAGTAGAGGGAGCCCTCGCCGGAGGAGATGTAGTTCTGGGGCCAGATGTGGTTTAGGCGTAGTTCGGGGGAGTTTCGCCACTGGAGGTTCAGGGGTTCCTGTTCGCGATCCTCGGGGGGAGGAGCGTAGTTTACGCAGGCCGGGGAGTCGGCGTCGGCGGGGCAGAATTTGTCGGCGGTCCAGTAGCCGAGGGGTTGCTCTGCATCGAAATGCTGGAGGAGGTCATCGTCGACCCAGATCGCGAGCTCGCCGCCGTCAGAGTTGTCCATGCTGGTGTTGAGGCGGACCATAAACTCGATGCACATCCATTCATCGGGGCGTGTGTGGAAGGAGTCGTAGTGGAGGACGGCGTTGCCGTAGAAGGCGGTGTTTCCGGAGGGTTCGGACATCCAGCTTCGCATGCCCATCCAGTAGTTGTAGAAGTCCATGCGGCGGCCGGTGGCGGTGCTACCGGAGGGCTCGACGGCGATGCTGACGCGTTCGTCGCCGTCGGGGCGTGTGCCGGCGCGGGGAAAAGGGTAGGTGAGGGTGGGATTGTAGCCGCCGATCCACATGCCGCTGTGGTGGTAGGGGGCGTCTTCGTGTTTGACGTAGTAGCGGACGTAGAGTTGGTCGTAGCCGTCGCCGGGGAGGACGGCGTAGAGGTCGGTGGCGTCGCCGTGGGAGCCACCGGCGGTCATGATGACGGACTGGGAACCGGAGCTTGCGGAGGGGACGTCGGAGGAGAAGGACATGCCGTTGGTGCGGGCCTGGTCGTACCGATCGGCCATCTCGGAGATGGAGGATTGTTCAAAGTCTTCGTGCCAGACGACAGACGGGTGGTCGGCGATGTCCTGGTCGCCGGGGTGGAGGGCGGCGATGGTGGTGGGGCCGGGGTCGTTGTTGGCGTCGGGGTCGTTGTTGGCGTCGGGCTCGGTGTGGTTGGGGCCGGAATCGGGAGGGTCGGTGTGGTTGGCGGAGGCGTCGGTGCCGGCGTCGGGTTGGGATTGGTTCTGGTTGGCGGCGTTTTGGTTTTGGTTGGCGGGGTCGGTGTTGTCGCCAGGGTTATGGGCGTCGTCGTCGGGGCTAGAGCAGGCGACGAGGAGGGCGAGGAGGGCGACGATGGGGAGTCGAGGCATGGGGGGCTCCGTGCGTTGAGTGTAGGAGCAAGGATACAT
>SKON01000220.1 GCA_007120035.1 Myxococcales bacterium | reverse complement strand
GGTTGTCTCCATTCCGCAGCGGGCCTTGGCCCGCGAGGACGTTCGGGCCGCTGTTTCAGGCCCGACTCGCCCAGCCTCGTGGCCTTGGCCCGAGGAGAGGTGCCAGTTTCGCCTCCTGGGGTCGCTGGTGGACGAACCGCCGAGGAGGACCGACTGGCGTGCCCGGAAGAGGTCCCAAATTCGCCTCCTACGGTCGTTGGAGGATGAACCCCCGAGGAGGACCGATGTTTGTAACGGAGATTGAGGGCGGCGCGGAACCTCCCCTCGGGCCAAGGCCACGAGGCTTGGCGAGTCGGGCTTCGCCCGAGGGTCCTCGCCGGCCAAGGCCCGCTGCGGGCTGCGGGCCAACCGATCAACGTGGATCACATACGTTCCTTTGGGTCGTCCGCGCTGCCCGAACGTTCAACTCTAGAACCGGAAGTCCACGCTCGTCGAGAACCGCGCCAGCTGGCTCTGATCCGTCGCCGGGAACGACCAGTGACGGGCCCGCTCGACGAAGCAGTCCTCCGCCTCGTGGGACCGCAGCGTGGAGTCCTTCACCCGCACCATCGCCACCTCGCCGGAGGGGCGGACGGCGAACTCAAACTCCACCTCCCCTTCCAGGTCGGGGTAGTCAGCGAGCTGGTCTCCGTAGCAGCTCAAGAGCTCTCGCTGGTTCTGGGCCATCACTCGCTGGATGTGGCGGTTGTTCAGGTTCATGATGCCCGTGGGCTCCCGATTGTCTTCCACATCAAAGGAGAGCTCCACGTCCCGGTTGTCGGCGCCCTCCTCGATGTAGGCCGCCGTGGGGCCAGAGTACTCCGGCAACCGCGGGGCGTCGGGCTCGGCGCGGGCCTGACGGGCTTCGGAGCCGCCCTCGACGGCGCCCTCCTCGGTGGCGAGCCCGTCCATCAGGCTCGAGGACACCGCCGCGCCGGACATCCCCTCCATCAGGTCCAGGACGTGATGCCGGGCCATAAAGAGGGCCACACAGCCTGCCAGGCCCAGGGCCACGACGCCGATGATTAGCTTCTTCATGTTCACCACCACTCAGACAAGAGGGTTAGCCATTGACGAATCTCCAGGGTTTTGAGGATAACGAATCTCAACAACGAACGCCAGCGTTTCCGCTTCGACGAGACACCCTCATGACTGACCTCGCCAATCGCGCCCCCTACCCCGCCAGAGGCACCTTCGCAGACGGCTACGACGCCGTCGCTCACACCTTCGCCGAGAGCCTTCGCCGTGGCGAGGAGATCGGCGCCGGCTTCTGCGTCTACCGAAAGGGGGAGTGCGTGGTCGACCTCTGGGGCGGAGTCGCCGACGTGAAAGAAAAACGGCCCTGGGAGCGAGACACCCGGATCGTCCTCTTCTCGGTGTCCAAGGGGTTCGCCGCCATGGCCTTCCAGCTCCTGGCCGCCCGGGGGGACCTGGAGTGGGACGCCCCGGTGGCCCAGTACTGGCCTGGGTTCGGTCAGAACGGGAAGGAGGAGATCACCGTCGAGACCCTCTTCAACCATAAGGGGGGCCTGGCGTACCTCGACGAGGACCTGATCCTCGATGACTGCACCGATCCCGCCCAGACCGACAGGATCCTGGAGGCCATGGAGAAGCAGGAGCCGAACTGGCGCCCCGGCACCGATCAGGGCTACCACGCCATCACCTTCGGGATGTACGCCCGGGAGCTCTTCGAGCGGATCACTGGCGAGGACATGGGGGAGTTTCTACGCCGTGAGATCTTCGAGCCCCTGGGCTCCGACGTCTACCTGGGGACCCCGGAGTCCGAAGACCACCTCTTCGCGACCCTCTACGCGCCGGCAGCCCCCAAGCGGGTGCTGAACATGATCTCCAACGCCGTAATGCAGCCCCGATCCACGGAGGCCCACGTCTTCAAGCAGTTCTTCGACCGGGGCTCCACGATGCGGCGGGCCCTCTTGAACCCCTCGATCCCCGACAACGACATCAGCGCCTACAACCGCCCCCCCGTTCGCCGCTCCGTGCTGGCCTGGGCCTCGGCCACGGGCACCGCCCGCGGGGTTGCCCGGGCCTACCTCCCGTTTGCCTCCAAGGGCCGTCACGACGGCAAGCGCTACGTGCCGGCCACGGCCCTGAACCACGTGTACCGCCGCCAGGGCTGGTCGAACCACGACCTGGTCCTCCAGAAGCCCATCGGCTGGTCCCGGGGATTCGCCAAGGAAGAACGCCACCTCTTCTGCCCCCACCCGGAGTCCTTCGGGCACCCCGGGATGGGCGGCGCCGTGGGGTGGGCCGACCCGGTGGAGGAGATCACCATCGGCTACGCCATGAATCACATGGACTGGCGAATCCGCTCCCCACGAGCGATCCGCCTGTGCCGGGCGCTCTACGACTCCGAGGCCCTGGTACCTCGCGGCTGACCGCAAAATTGCCCGACCTCTCTAACCTTGCTATCCTCACCACGGAGTCACCTCCTTCCCAGTCGGAGCACCGTGGTACGTCGAATTCTCATCCTGGGGGCATTCGCCTTCACCCTCTTGGCCTGTACCGACGACGCCCACGTGGTCAGCAACGGCGACGAGTGCACTTCCAGCGACGACTGCCTCGATGGCGAGGACTGTGAGAACGGCCAGTGCGTGGGGTGGACCGTCACCGAAGAATGCGAAGACGACACCGACTGCGACGGCGACGACGTCTGCGAGGTCGGCGCCCAGGGCGCCCGGGTATGCGTCGCCGCTGATCCGAATCAGACCGACCCCAACCAGACTGACCCCAACCAGACTGACCCCAACCAGACCGACCCCAACCAGACCGACCTCGACCCCTTTGAGGGGACAACCACCCACACCCTCTGCGGCGCCGGCGGCGTCTCCAACAATGGCGAGGGCCTGAACCTCTACCACTGTGTCGGCCCCGTCGACGGCTCAGCGCCAATCCTCTCCGCAGGCGACCTCCGCCTTCAGTCCGGCGGCTTCACCATCAACACCGCACCGTGACCTCCCCGACCACCTGGAGTCACCCCATGGCACGCACCAGTCTTTCACCCCTCCTGCTCACCGCGGTCCTCTCGCTGGCCCTCACAGGCTCGGCATTGGCCCAGGACGTGCCCGAGACCCTCTCTCACCAGGGCCGCCTGATCCACGACGACGGGACTCCGATGACCGGAGAGGTCAGCCTGGCCTACACCCTCTACACCGCGGCCACGGCGGGGGACATCCTATGGCAGCAGACGGTCACCGCAGATGTCGACGACGACGGGTTCTTCTCCGTCGAGATCGGCGGCGGCGACTCTCCTCTGATGCCCCACCTGCGCACCGAGGAGCCCCGGTGGCTCGGGGTGATCGTCGACGGCACCAGCGAGATGCGCCCCCGGCTTAAGCTCTCCTCCGTGCCCTACGCCTTGATCGCCCAGGAGGCCCGCACCGCCGACGTCGCCCACGACCTCTCCGGGGAGGTCGAGATCGACCCCGACGTCGCCCTGGGCGGCCTCTCCTGCGCCGCCGGCGGCATCGCCCGATTCGACGGCTCCAACTGGTACTGCGACTCCACGGACCCCTTCGTCGTCGACGGCAATATCTCCGCCGGCGGCAACATCACCGCCGATGGTCGCGTCACTGGCGAGTCCTTCCACGCCTCCTCTCCTTTCTTCGAGGACGCCGTGATGAGCTCCTACCCCGTTGGGGTCTCCTGGCAGACCGGTCGCGGAAGCGAAGCCCCTGGTTCATCGCTATGTCGATACGGCATCGTCCAGACCATGTACTTCTCCAGCTGCCGGGGCCGACAGATCTGCTACGAGCGAGAAGGCCAGATCTTCTCCCGGTATCTTGCGGACCACTGCGAACCCGATGGTCCCTGGGGCGCATGGGTTCAGGTCGGGCCCTGAGGATCTAGCCCCAAGGGACCGCTCCGCCTCGACGTTTCGAAGATTCTCTGCGTACCGGGACAGGACCGTTGCACACCGCGCCGAATCTGCTACCTAAAGGGGGTCCCGAACCAACGCCGTGATGGGAGACCGCCGTGAACCCCTGGACCACACCCGCTCGAATCCTCGCCGCATCGCTCCTCATCGCCCTGGCGACCACGGGATCGATGTGCGCCTCCGACGACGCTCGCCAGGCGGCGAACGCCCCGAGCCCGGCCGTGTCGCCTGAGGCCCCACTCGACGAGACCGTCGACGAGACCGTCGACGAGGCCGTCGACGAAGCGCCGGACCAGCCATCAGAGCCCGTCCTCGACGCGGCCGAGGAGACCGCCGATCTTCCCGACCCCCGCACCGACGAGGAACGCCTCGAGGAGCTCCGTGCCCAGGCGCTCGACCCGAGCCAGCCCTTCCCTGAGGCCATCGCTGAGCGGTTCCTGGCGATCCCCTTCGACCCCCCGCCGGAGTCGCTGACCCGGGACACCCACTACTGGGTCTCCAACGAGAACTTCCACCACCTCTACAAGCCCCACATCGACGGCCACGGCGGGATCTACCTCGGCGTCGGGACCGACCAGAACTACCTGATGGCCGCCTGGGCACGGTCGCCGGTCCTCTTCCTGATGGACTTCGACGAGGAGATCCGCAACGTCCACCACATCTACGGCTCGATCTTTCGACGGGTCGATACCCCCCGTGAGTTTATCTCCCAGTGGGCTCCCGCCAACGAGGCGGAGGTCAAAGCCTGGATCGCCGAGGACAACCCCGATGAGGCCCGCCAGGCCGAGCTCTTCCGCACCTTCGAGGTCTCCCGCCAGACTATCTTCTGGCGCCTCCGCACCGCCGCCGAGCGGTACCGGGAGCTCGAGCTCGACACCTTCCTCACCGATCAAGACCAATACGCCTTCGTGCGAGACCTCTGGCGCAACGGCCGGGCCTTCCCCGTCCGGGGAGACCTCACCGCCGATGACACCCTGGTAGACATCGCCGCCGCTCTTGAGGAGTTCGACCTCCCCATGGGCCTGATCTACGTGTCCAACGCCGAGCAGTACTTCAACTTCACCCCCGAGTACCGCCGCAACCTCTCCATCCAACCCTACGACGAGGACTCCCTGATCCTCCGAACTCGCCCCATGCGACGCCTCGGGTACCCCGAAGACGGGGAGTACCACTACAATATCCAGGGCGGGCAGAACTTCGCCGAGTGGCTGACCACACACCGGATCCTCAACGTGGGCCGCCTCATGATCGGCTACAAGACCGACGACCCCGAAGTAGAAGGTCTCTCCTTTATCCGTCGCTCGCCGCGACCATCGGAGCGCCCCCCCGAGGTCGCCCAATGATCCGTCGGGCGCTCCTGCTCCTCATCACCGTCGGCCTCGTCGCCTGCCCTCACCAGGCCACCGATGACGCCCCCCCGGCCGAGCCCCCGGAGGTACTCTCCGAGCCCGAGTCTCCGTTGCCCCCAACGCCTGAAGAGCCTGTAGAGCCCCCTGAGCCAGCAGATCCCTGTCACGCGCTCCAGGACACCGCCGACGAGGACTCTCTCCTCCCCCACTTCGTCGACTTCCTCGAAGAACAAGTCCCTGACTTCCGGGGCTCCGAGCCCCATCGCCTCCAGATCCTGATCTCCGAGATCACCACCGACCCGGACTGCCGCGTAATCCACGCCCACCGAGTCGACGAGGAGTACATTTATCCGGCGAGTGCCTTGAAGACGACGGCGTCCATCGGGGCGCTCCACCATCTGGCGGCCTCCGAAGAGCCCCAGTGGACCCTGGACACCCCCTTGCTCGTCGGCGACCACAGCCCTCGCAGCCTCCGGGAGTACATCGAACTCACCCAGGTGATCAGCAGCAACCCCGGGTTCAACGCCCTCTTCGAGATCACCGGGTTCGACGAGATCCACGAGCTCTTCTGGGACCACGGCTTTACAAGCCTTCGGATCCGGCACCGGATGTTCTCCCGGCTCCCCCTGGAGGCCGAGCGGTACACCCCGACAATCGGCGTAGCCGACCCCGGCGACCCACAAGCAGACCCCGAAGCCGAGCCGGCCCTCCTCTTCGACGAACGCCGTGGCCAGGTCGACCTGCCGCCCCACTCGACCCCCAATACCGAGGTCGGCGCCTCCCACATCGACATCTGGACCCGGGAGCTTCGCGACGAGCCCCTGGACTTCGATCTCCGAAACGGCTTCTCCCTCTCCGACCACCACGAGTTGATGGTCGCCCTCTTCGCCCCGGACCACACGGAGCGCACCCTCCCCTCCATGGGCCCCCACGAGGACTTCCTACGCCACACCCTGGAGATGGATCCCGTCGCCTACGTCGAGGAACACGCCCTGAACATCGGCGACCACATCGAGCGCCGGTTTCGACCCCTGATGCCCGGCCTCCTCCAACACCTGGATCGCGCCGACCTCCGGTACCTCGGCAAAGGCGGCCGGGCCTACGGATTCCACATGGAGAACGCCCTCCTGATTCACGAACCCTTAGGCCGAACCCTCTTCGTCACCGCCGTGATCTACGTCAACGAAAACGAGGTGCTCAACGACAACCACTACGAGTACGACCAGGTGGGCTTCCCCTTCTTTGAGGCCCTCGGTGGCTTCCTGGGCCGGGAGTTGCTCGACGGCGCTGGCGAGTAGCTCACAGCATGAACAAGGAGAGCGAAGGCACGAGAGAATGTCCTACATTCGATGGAGCGTGATCCACGGCGATCGGTTGGCCCACAGTCCGCAGCGGGCCTTGGCCCGCGAGGACCCTCGGGCGCAGCCCGACTCGCCGAGCCTCGTGGCCTTGGCCCGAGGGGAGGTTCCGCGCCGCCCTCTATCTCCGGTACAGAAACCGGTCCTTCTCGACGGTTCGTCCACCAGCGACCCCAGGAGGCGAAACTGGTACCTCTCCTCGGGCCAAGGCCACGAGGCTCGGCGAGTCGGGCCTGAGACAGCGGCCCGAACGTCCTCGCGGGCCAAGGCCCGCTGCGGAATGGCGACGTCCCTACCGACGGAGACCGATCACACCCCATTCGATGGTCTTCATTGCGAGTCCCATCCACCCCTCACTCCAACCACTCACACACGGGCTCCATCTCCTCCGGAGTATGCTCGTGCAGCTCGTAATGCAGGATCACATCCCCGATCTCCAACTCCAGCGCCCACCCCGGGTTGCTCCCCGTACATCCGCCGGACTCGTCGTCGTCGATGAAGAACACAAACCGGTAGGTCTGCCCCGGCCAGATGGAGAACCCGAAGTGCATGAAGAACCCACCGTCGTCGATGGTCCGATAGAGCCGGTCCGTCACGTCGTTGCCGGCCAGGTCCTGCAGCACCGCCATCACCTCCAGGCCCTCGTAGTCGGCGAAGCCCGATCCGGCGAAGAGAAACTCCGCCGAAGGCGCCACGTAGTCCTCGTTGCACACCCCGCCGGTCTGTAAGCAGGCAAGCTCCTGGTCAGCACAGGAGAACTCCTCCAGGCATCCCACGCACCGATGCACGAAGGCCGCCGACAGCTCGGCCTCGCAGTCGAGCCGACAGGCGTCGACGGACGCCCCGCCCTCGGGATGACCGCAGGCGTCAAAGTGCTCACACCGCTGCCGGCAGAGCTCCGCCGTGGACGTGAACTCCTCGCAGATCAGGGGGTCTTCTTCCTCGGGGACGCTCTCGATCCCGTAGACCACCACCGAGGGCTCCATGACGTGGACCTCCGCCTCGTAGGGCAGATCCACCTCGGCATCGCAGGCCTGATCCCCATCGACGTCCACATAGAATTGCAGCCGGTAGGACGTCGCCGGGGTGAGCACGGTCCCGAACTCCAGGCCTAAGCCCCCCTCGGTGACATCCCCCTCAGCGAACGCCCCCAGGGGCATCCCGTCGTACCGCACCAGTTGGCCATAGCCCATGGCCCCCTCGTAGTCCGACAGCCCGCCGATGTTCACGAGATAGCTCACCGTCGCCGGCCGGTGGCAGACCTGCCCGTCGGCCCGGCAGAGCTCTTCCTGATCCTCGCACCGCTCCACCTGCAGGCAGGGCAAGCAGTCCTCCAGGTACACCTCGGAGACCAGCTCGGGGCAGTTCTCCACACAGTCGTCGAGGCGCTCCGGCTTGATCACGTCACACCCGGCCTTCACCTCGCACCAGGCCTGGCAGAAGTCCGGGGCGAACTGATGGTTCGCGTAGGGGTTCTCGTCGTTGTCGTCGATCGACGAGGGCGGCGGCTCGCCGCACGCCATGACGGCCCCGAGGGCCACACACAGCAAGAGAGCGAAGTGGGCGACCTGTCGAACCGAGCGCGTCATGGCATTCCTGGTTGCTACTGCGGGTAAATCCTCCGGCGACTGACCCCAGTGTGACGACTTTGCTCGCCAATGTCTCCTGAGAACTCCCGAGAGATCTTCGCCCGGGACAGCGCCCCCGCCAGATCCCCGATCAGGGCGTCCGTAGACTCCAACCCCACGGACACCCGCAACAGGCGCTCCGAGATCCCCCCGGCCTCCCGATCCTCGGGGGCCACGATCTGGTGGGTCAGGCTTGCCGGGTGCTGGATCAAGGTATCCGTCGTCCCCAGACTCACCGCCGGGAGGATCACCTCCACGCCGGCCATCACCGCCGCCGGATCGACCTCTTCGGTCACGGTGAACGAGAGCATCGCCCCGGGACCGCTCATCTGACGGCCCACCAATCCCAGAGGGTCTCCTCCGTCCACCCCGGGGTAGAAGACCCGCTCCACGTCGGGGTGCTCCACCAGAGCCGCCGCGATCCGCCGGGCGTTCTCCTGGGCTGTCAACACCCGGGCCGACAGGGTCGACAGCCCCCGCCGCAAGAGATACCCCGCCATGGGATGGAGCACGGCGCCCGTGGCGATCCGCACCTGCCGCAGCCGGGCGGCCCACTTCTCCGAGGTCGCCACCACCCCACCGAGGACGTCACCGTGGCCGCCGAGGTACTTCGACGCGCTGTGGACCACGAAGGTCGCCCCCTGTCGGGCCGGCGTCTGGAGCACCGGCGTGGCGAAGGTGGAGTCCACCATCGCCGGGACGTCCCCGGCCGCCCGCCGTACAGCCTCGATGTCCACCAGATCCAGGGTGGGGTTCGCCGGGGTCTCCACCACCACCAGGGCCGTCTCCTCGTCCACGGTGCTCGACAGGTCTTCGGCCGTACAGAACCGCACGGGCATCCCCAACAACCCCGACGTCAGCAGGTGGTCCGTCCCCCCATAGAGCGGCCGCAGGGCCACCACATGGCCTGTGGGCCGAACCATCCGGGCCGCCAGAAACACCGCCGTGATCGCCGCCATCCCCGACGCAAAGGCCACGGCGGCCTCCATGTGCTCCAACCCGGCCAGGGCGTCCTCGAAGTCGGCCACCGTGTCGTTATGGAGGCGGCCGTACACCGGATTTGCCTCGGGCCTCGCCCCCTGAGCCATCTGCCCCAGATCCCGGGCCGCCGCCGCCGCGTCGGGCAAGAGCGCGCTGTTACTCAGGGCGATGCCATGGCCCCGATGAGAGGTTCCAGCAGCTACGAATCGCGTGGGATCTGAATGTTGCATTTCCGACTCCTGTTGAAGAAATTAACCTGCTAATTAATAATAATCCGGCCAGTGAATAAATCTAACGAATCTTCTTCGGAATTATCCCCATATGAGTGACCTCGACCGAATCGATCGCAAAATCCTGGCCCTCCTCCAGAAGGATGGTCGGATGTCCAACAAAGAGCTCGCCGCCGCCGTCGAACTCGCCCCCTCGACCTGCTTCGAACGGATCCGCCGCCTCCGGGAGCGAGGCGTCCTCGGCGACCACCACGCCACGGTGGATCCCGAAGCCCTCGGCGTGGGACTCCAGGCGTTGATCTCCGTGCGCCTGCGCCAGCACTCCCGCGACGAGGTCGAGGAGTTCCAGGCCCACGCCCTCGCCCAAGAGGAAGTGCTCGCCCTCTTCCACGTCACGGGCCGCCAGGACTTCGTTCTCCACGTCGCCGTCCGCGACACCGAGCACCTCCGCGACCTGGCCATGGACGCCTTCACCAGCCGCGCCGAGGTCGCCCAGCTCGAGACCTCCCTGGTCTTCACCATGGAGCGAAAGGCCGTACTCCCCGACTATCTGGGCTAAGTCTGCAGCTCATCCCGGAGCAGAGGAGCTACTGCAGCTGCTGCAGCTCCACCAGCCGGGCATAGAGCCCGCCGTGGTCCATCAGCTCGTCGTGGCTTCCGGCCTCCACGACCTCCCCGTCCCGCATGGCGATCACCCGGTCGGCGTTGGCGATCGTCGACAGCCGGTGGGCGATGATCACCGTGGTGCGGCTCTCCATCAGACGGTTCAATGCCTCCTGCACCAGGTGCTCGCTCTCCACGTCGAGGGCGCTCGTGGCCTCATCGAGGATCAGCACCCGGGGGTCCTTCAAGAGCGCCCGGGCGATGGCCACCCGCTGCTTTTGGCCCCCGCTGAGCTGCACCCCCCGCTCCCCCACGTGGGTCTGAAGTCCCTCCTGGAAGCCCTCCACGAACTCCAGAGCGTTCGCCGCTCGGAGGGCCTCCCGGAGCTCCTCTTCGGTGGCGTCGGCTCGCCCGAACCGCAAGTTGTCGGCGATGGTCCCCGAGAACAACAGGGGCTCCTGATCGACCATCCCGATGGCCCGCCGCAGCTCCGCCTCGGGCCATCGCCCCAGCTCCACGCCGTCCAGTAAGATCCGCCCCGCCATGGGAGCATAGAACCGGGACAGGAGGCTCGCGATGGTGCTCTTCCCCGCCCCCGACGCCCCCACGACGGCCAACTTCTCCCCGGGCTGCAGCGCGAAGCTCACCCCCTTGAGCACGGTCTCCTCGGCTCGCGTCGGATAGGAAAACACCACCTCCTCAAACCGCAGATCGCCCCGCTCCACCCGCATCGTCTCGTCGCCGTCGTCGACCCGAGCCGCGTCGGCCTCGTCGATCAACCCGAAGACCCGCTCCGCGGCCCCCACGGCCCGGGCGAAGTCAGTCCACAGCCCGCTCAAGGCCCCCAGCGAGAAGACCACAAAGAGCACGTAGAGGATGTACGCCGTCAGCTCCCCGGCGGTCATCAGGCCCTCCATCACCAGGGTACCCCCGTACCACACGATCACAGCGATCATGGCGTAGGCCAGAAAGGACACCCCTCCGCCGAAGAGCGCGCCCAGGAGCGCCCGGACCCGAGCCAGCCGAAAGGACTCCTCGATGGCCTCGTCGTAGATCTCCTGGCTGCCGGCCTCCCGCCCGAAGCTGCGGACCGTCCGAATCCCGGCGATGGACTCCTCGGCCTGAGAGGTGGACTCCGCCACGGCGTCCTGCACCTTCCGCGACAACCGCCGCACCTTTCGGCCGTACCCGATAGCCACGAAGAGCACCACGGGGATCACGGCGGTCATCACCAGGGATAACCGCAGGCTCGTCACGTAGAGGATCACCAACCCGCCGATGGCCTGGGCGCCGTACCGCAGCGCCATCGACAGGTTCGTGGTCACCGCGTTCTGCACGAGCTGGGTGTCGCTCGCCAGGCGGCTCGTCAACTCCCCGGTCCGAGAGGCATCGAAGAACGCCATCTCCCGGCCGATGATCGCCCCGAAGAGCTGCTTGCGCAGATCGGCGACGATCCGGTCCCCCACGACGCTGAACAGGTAGTGCCGCAACCCCACGAAGACGGACTGCACCAGAAAGAGCGCCAGCAGGCCCACCCCGACCATCCCCAGGTCATAGGCGGCCTCATCGGCGAAGACGTCGTCGACGACGATCCGGGCCGCCTGGGGGTACACGAGCACGATCCCCGACCCCACCACGAGCGAGATCGTCGCCACCAAAAGCGGTCGCCAATGGGGGGTCGCAAGGCGAACGAGCCGCTTCAGATAAGGCCGACGCGACGGAGACGCTCCCTCGGTGGTCACCGGCGCCCGAACTTCTGGGTCCACATCATTTGCTGGGTCACGCCCACGCCGATTTCATCATAGCCGGCCTGCATGATATTGGCGCAGTGCCCGTCGCTGTTCATCCAGGAGTTCATCACCGACTCCGGGCTCTGCTGCCCCTGGGCGATGTTCTCCCCGATCATCGAGGCGTTGCTATATCCGGCCTCTGCGGCCCGCTGGCCCGGCCCCACACCTTCTGGAGTATTGTGCTCGAAGTAGCCCCGCTCCACCATGTCCACGCTGTGGAGGCGAGCGGCGCACCGGAGGTTCTCGTTCATCACCAGGGGGCCCACGGGATCGAAGGAGCCGTTCGCCCCGCAGCTCGCCCCCTCGGAGCGTACCTGGTTGACGATCTCCAGCACCTCGTCCTCGAAGTTCTCCAGCTCGATGGGCCACAGCCCCAGGTGGGAACACTCGGGGATCTGCGCTCCCTGCGGGAAGCAACCGGTGATCATCTCTTCCCCGGAGTCGCCACAGGATACCTCGCCGACGCAGTCCTCGTACCCCCTCATGATGCCCTGCTCCTCGCATCGCTCCCGGCACAACCGCTGCGACATGGCCGCCCCGTTTTCATGCACCAGGAAGAGACTGCAGCCGTCGTAGATGTTCGAACAGGCGTCGGTGCAGAGCTCCAGGAGGCTCGGCTCTTCCTCCAGCGGGATCGGCTCCGGATCCTCGCCACAGCCAGCCCACACCACAGAACACACCACCACGAGGGTCCACGTCTTGAATCGATCGATCACAGTCTCTTCTCGCTCTTCTTCACTCTTCTCATTCGCCACAGGGGGCGGCCTCCACCAGGACCTGACGGATCAGCTCCTCCGGGATCGCTCCGGCCCGGACGACATTCGTATCACCACTGCGCAATTCGATCACGGTCGAACTGGGCACAGGCTCCAGATCCCCAGCGTCCACGAAGAGATCGATGCCGCGCCCCAGGTTCTGCCGGACCTGGGCCGCCGAAGACTCGCCGGACTTTCGCCCCCGGTTGGCGCTGGAGACCAGCACAGGTGCCCCGAAGGCCCGGACCACCTGTTGCGCCAGGTCGCTCTCGGGCACCCGGACCCCGAGCTTTCCGTTGGCTTTCGTCAGCTCCTTGGTCACCTTCCGGGGCAGCTTCCGACTCGCCGACACCAGCACCGTCACCGGCCCGGGCCACAGGGCCTCGGCCACCGCCCGGGTCTCCGGATCCACCTCGTCGGCCACCAGGTCCAGCCGATCCACGGAGTCCACAAACACCAGCGACGGGGCCTTATGGACCCGCCGCTTGGTCTGCAAGAGCCGCATCACCGCGTCCTGACTCTGGAGATCGGCGAGAATTCGGTACGTGCCGTTGCACGGGAGACAGACCAGGCCTCCATCGTTCAGAACATCTACTACCTGCTGGACCAATTCTTCCTGGCTTCCCACGGCATCGTCCCGAACGATTCTCATCGATTCCTCCCGGCGTCAGTTGTCCACGAATTCACTCACCCCGGCAGTGTACCAAACCCGCTGCCGGGTCTCACGAATCTTTTTTCCACAGGACCTACCACTGTCGCAGCAGCACCGCGTAGTACCGGATCAACGCCTCGTAATGCTCCACTGCGATCCGCTCGTCGGTCCCGTGGATTCGCTCCAGATCCCGGCTGGTCATCGGGATCGGCTGGAACCGGTAGACGTCGCTGGTGAGCCCCGTGAAGTGCCGGGCGTCGGCGGCGCCGACGAGCATATTCGGCGCCAGGAGTAACCCGGGGTACACCTGGGTGACGGCCCGCTCCAGAGCCTCGTACCCCGGCCCCTCCAGCCTCGCCAGGGGGCTGGGCTCGGCCCGCATCTCGCCGATGGGCTCCACCTGATAGTACTCCTCGGGGAGGAGCTCCTCCAGATACCGGAGCACCCCGTCGATGCTGTCCCGGGGGTGGATCCGGAAGTTCACGGTCCCCACGGCCTGCTGAGGGAGCACGTTCTCCCGAGGGCTGGCCCGGAGCATCGTGGGGGCCGCTGTGGTCCGAACCACCGCGTTCGTGCTGGGCTGAGCGGTCATCTGCCCAAGCACCACGGGTCGAAAGAGCCAGAGGTTCCGAAAGAGCACCCGGTACCCGAAGTTCATCCGCGGCGCCGTCCGCTCCAGCATCATCTCCGTGGGACCATCGAGGGCGGCCGGCATCGGGTGGTCTCGGAGCCGCTGCATCGCCTCAGAGAGCCTCACCACGGCCAGGCCCTCGGGGGGCATCGAGGCGTGCCCTCCGTCTCCCCGGGCGACGATCTCCACCGTGAGGTAGCCCTTCTCGGTGATGCCCACCAACCCCACGGGCTCGTCGACGCCAGGCACGAGCCCGTCGGCGATCACCAGCCCCTCGTCGAAGACGGCTACCACCTCCAGGCCATTGGCCTTCATCTCGTCGGCCACCACCTTGGCGCCCCGGGTCCCGCCGACCTCCTCGTCGTGACCGAAGACAAAATGCAGGGTGTGCTCCGGCCGCGCTCCCTCTTCCAGCCACTGCTCGGCGGCCTCCATGATGGCCATCACGTTCTGCTTATTGTCCAGGGTCCCCCGGCCCCACACGAACCCGTCGGCCACCACCCCATCGAAGGGGGGATGGGTCCACTCCGAGAGGGTCGTCTCTTCGACGGGCACCACGTCCATATGGGCCAAAAAGACCACATGCGACGAGCCGGGGTCGCCCTCGATGACGTAGTGAAGGGTCAGGTCGTTGACCAGCCGTCGCTCTGCTACCTCATGAACCCTGGGGAAGCTCTCCTCCAGGAACTCCCGCAGGCGAACGAAGGGCTCTACGTCGTCCTCGGGGTACCACGGGGAGATGGTGGGCTCGCGGATGGCCTGGGCGAGACGCTCTGCGGCCCCATCGACGGACACCGCCACGTCCATGGGCTCGACGCGAACCTCGTGATCCTGGGCCGTCATCGCCCGGATCAGGAGCACCGCGACGAGCATAGCCACCAGCCCAGAGATAATCAGAACGCCCTTTTTCCACCTTCCCTTCATCTAGACGAGCCCCATCTGCCGGCTGATGATCTCTTTCATGATCTCCTGGGTGCCGCCGCCTATCGGGAGAAGCCGGGCGTCTCGAGAGAGGCGCTCCACCACGGTCTCCCGCATGTAGCCCGCCCCGCCGAAGATCTGCACCGCGTCGTAGGTCACAGCCACGGCGGTCTCGGCGGTGAGGTTCTTCGCCATAGCCACCTCCTCGAAGCAGGACTCCCCTCGATCGATGGCCCGGGCCACCTCGAAGGTCAGGACTCGGGCCGCCAGAGTCTTCGTCGCCATATCGGCCAGCCTGTGGCGAAGCACCTGAAAGCCCTTCAGAGGCCGCCCGAAGGCCCGGCGCTCCTCCACGTTCTCCCGAGCCAACCGCAGCGCCAGGGCGGCTGTGGTGTAGCCATAGCCTGCCAGCGCCAGGCGCTCGAGCTGGAAGTTCTTCATCAGCGCCAAAAACCCGGTCCCCTCCGCCCCGAGCCGGTTCTCCTCGGGCACGACCACGTCATCGAAGCCCAGCTCGGCGGTGTCACTGGACCACCACCCGGTCTTCTTCAAAGGCTTCGAGATCGACAGCCCTTCCCGGTCTCGCTCCACCACGAAGAACGTCAGGCCCCCGTGTTTGTCATCGCTGGTGCGGGTCAGCACGGTCAGGTAATCGGCCCGAACCCCGGAGGTGATAAAGGTCTTGGCCCCGTTGATTCGATAGCTCCCGTCGTCTCGCCGGGTCGCCCGGGTAGTAATGCCCGCCACGTCACTGCCGGCGCCGGGCTCGGTGATCGCCAGCGCGGCGATCTTCTCCCCGCGCAACACCTCGTCGACGATCCGGCGGCGAAGCGGATCCGACCCGAACTCTACCACCGGGGGCAGCGCGATCTGATGAGACCCCAGGCCCACGGTGACCCCCGTGGTCATGCCCTCCATCAACCCCTCGATGGACATCAAGATCTCGAGGGCACCGCCGCCCACACCCCCGAGCTCCTCGGGGAATCCCACCCCGAGGAGCCCGATCGACCCGGCCTTTTCGTAGAGCTCGCGCGGAAACTCACCAGCTTCCTCCCACTCATGGGAGTGCGGGAGAATCTCCTCCCGCGCGAACCGGCGAGCCGTCTCCTGCAGGATCTTCTGAGCCTCCGTCAGAGACGCGTCGATGATGGACATAGAACCTACTCGTTGTTGACCTCATCGGGCCGAGGAAAACTCGACCCCATCGGCGGGATCGGCTGAGTGTCTGAAGAGGCCCGCCCCCCTGAAGAAGAGGCGATCCCTCGAGGCGCCTGATCGGACCGACCCGAGGGTCGGGGCCGAGCGGTCGCCTTCAGAGCAGGTTCGACCGGGGCGGCCTCGAAGTCAAAGGTCAGGTTCTTGAGGATCTCATCGACGCTGGTGAGATCCGCCGGCAGGAGCACCTTGGTGTTCCGCCGGGCCAGGCCTCTGAGCTTGTCGATGTAGGCTTCGCTGAGCCGCAGCTGCACGGCCCTCTCCCCGCCCTCCATACAGATCGTCTCG
>SKON01000036.1 GCA_007120035.1 Myxococcales bacterium | reverse complement strand
TCCTCACTTTCCTCACTTTCCTCACTTTCCTCGACCTCATCGACCTCGGGCACCTCGGGTACCGACGGAGCCTCTTCCTCCACCAACATCCCCTCTTCGATGTCCATGGTCATCGGCGCTTCGCCGATCTCCATTCCATCTACTGCCGTATCCTCGCCCTCCACAGGCTCCGCCTCGACCTCCACGGGCTCCGGCTCGACCTCCACGGGTTCTGCCTCGACATCAGACACGTCGATATCAGAGGCCCCGTTGGCCCCGCCGGGGTCCACCTCGTACCCCATGGCCAGGAGCGCCTCCCGGGCCGTCACGTTCTCCGGATCCTGTTCCACGGCGAACGCAAAGCATTGGGCCGCCGCTTCCTCTGCATTCAGGTGGTCTCGATAGATCTCTCCCACCGCCAGCGACAGATCGGCCTGCCGCCTGGGATCCGTGGTCTGGTCGATCTCGTAGATCAAGAGCTCCGCAAGCCCCTCCCAGTCGGAGGTCCGCCTCGCCAGGCCCTGCCGCGACCAGATCGCCACCCAATTTCCCGGGTTCAGGTCCAACGCCCGCTCATAGGCCGTGTCGGCCTGCGCCGGATCGCCGATGAAGTCTTCCAGGATGCATCCCATCCGGGCGAAGAGTCGGCTCTTGTAGACCTCGTCGTCGTCGTACTCCAGGGCCTGAATGAAGAAGTCCTGCAGCTCCGCCAGATCGTTGGCCATGGCCAACTGGAAGAGATAGGCTTCCACGCTCACCAGCGTCTCCTCCCCCACCTCCAGACACTGGGCCAGGAGCTCATGGCTCCTCGCCACGTCCTGTAGCCCCGTACTGGCTACCCGGGCGGCCTCCAGGAAGAGTCGCGCCGACGCATCCGGCGACCCCACCTCCGGGGCTCGTGACTCCAAGAGATCCACGAACGCGTCCAGACTCTCCTGAGAGTCAAAGACCTGCTCCAGCAACCCCAGGGGCGCCAGATCATAGGGATTGGATTCCAGCTGGGCGAAGTATTCTCTGACCTTGGTTTCTAGATCCATCGGATGTCTTGGTCGTTCCTGGAGAAGAGTGGGGCGTCGGACTCAGCAAACGGTCTACTACGCCGCCTTCAGCGGCTCGGAGGCGCTTCGGATTCTCTGGCACTATCGTTGGTCATGCATGCATCGAAAACTGTTGGTTCGAGACATACCACAGGGCTCGGAGGATCGGCAACGGATCAGGTGACGTCAGTCCTCTTCCTCTTCGGCCTCAATCTCGGCTCGGAGATCACCCAGGAGATTGCGAACCGCTGCCAGTCGAGGCCCGTCCATGCCTCGGCCTCCCCCTTCGGAGAGGCGCTCCAACAACTCGATGGCGCTGTCTCGATCCCCACGGCTGGCGTGGGCCACGGCCAGGTTGAAGTTCGCCGAGCTGTGTCGGGGGTCGATTGCCAGCGTGGCCTGGAAGCTCTCGGCGGCGTCGTCAAAGAGCCCCAACTGCATCTGTGCGACCCCCAGGCCGTGGTGGAGACGGGGCTGCTCCGGGTTGTTTCGAGCCCCGTTCTCGTACACCCGTGCCGCATGGTCGAAGAGACGAAATCGCAAGTAGAGATCGCCCAACGCGTGGTAGTGACCACCCCCGATATCATCGGCGGCCATCCGCAGCCGCGGGTTCGCCTCGATAGCCCGGCCGTAGGTATCAGCGGCCTCGGCGAACTGCCCGAGCGCTTCCTGACTCATCCCTTTCGCGAACCAGGCCCGGGCGTAGGTCGGCTCCAGCTCCACGGCGGTCCGAAAGCTGTTGATCGCCCTCTCGTGTTGGCCGGACTCAGCCTGCACATGCCCCAAACGATAGGCGTATCGGGGGTTCTCCGGATCGATATCCAGTGCCCGACGATAGGCTCCCTCCGCGGCGTCGAAGTTCTGGGCCCGCACCTGGTAGACCTGACCCAGGTAGTAGGAAGCTTCGGCGAAAGTCGGGTCTCGCTGGACGGCAGCCTCCATGTGGGCGATCGCGTCCGAGGTCTCCCCATGGTTATAGGCGTTCAGCCCCATGTTGAACTCCCGCACCGCCTCGGCCCGGTCGAAGCTGCACCCCGTCACCAGGAGGATCAGGCACAGCGTCCCCAGGCCCACCGTCAGTGACATCGTCGAAAATCTCTTCTTCTGCCCTGCTCGTTTCATGCGATCCCACATCGGTTTTGCCTCCCTTGGAAATACGGTCGGGAGCCATGATAACCCCGCTCCCCGATCCCTGGCAACCGCGGAGGCACCTCCCTCCCCGATCGCCTCTCAGGGGTACCCAGAAAACAAAAACCCCGGGCCCAAGGGCCCGGGGTTTCAATCACACTTGTACTTGATGTCAGGAGCTGAAGTTGAACGGGTAGTTCACCCGGACGATCCCGCCGCCTGTGGGCTCGGGGAACACCCACCGTCGAATCCGCTGGGCCATGCAACTCTCCACGGTGGCGTTGTTCAGGGTCGTCTCCGACACCGACGCCGACACCACCGAACCGTTGCCGCTGATCACCCAGGTCATCACCACCCGGCCGGCCAGGTTGGGGTTCCGCTGCAGCTCCGTCTCGTAGCAGTGAATCATCTCACGTCGGTGCTGACGCACGATCCGCTGGATGATCTCCCGGTCCAGGTACCCTTCGACCTCTGGGGGCGCCAGGTTCAGCTGAGGTTCCCTGACCTCCCGCTCCCCGATGTCCACGCCCTGTCCTCCGCGACCTCCCGGACCACCGAGTCCGCCGCCGCCCACCTGGGCGCGGCCGAACCCACTCTCCGAGACACCACCGCCGCCACGGCCCGTTCCGGCCAGGCCCAGACCGCCCAATCCGCGAGCGGCCCCCTGCTCGGCACCTTCCAGGTTCCCCATGGCCATCATGGCGTCAGCACCGATCGTCTGAGAGGCGTCGCTGAAGGGGCTGCCCATTTCGCTGAACACCGCCAGGGCGCCGGCGTCCATCGCGACCTCTTCGTCATACTGACGCTGGAGCTCGACGTCATCGGGGTCGGCGTCGCCCTCGATGGCCATCTGCATATCTTCTTCGATTTCATCCTCGTCTCCGGCTTCCCCTTCATCGCCCTGGTGGGCCGCCGTCTCTTCCGGAGCGTCCATCCAATCCAGCTCTTCCTCTTCCTCCTGCTCCGGCGGCGTCAGCAGCTCCACGAATCGGTCATCGGCCCGGAAATCATGGAGCTCCAGGCGACCAAACCCGTCGGGAAGCGTGAACACCAGGAGCATGAACGCCACATGGAGCCCCAGGCTCACGGCCTGGTAGAAGAGCGGGGCCTTCTCCACTCCGAACATCGCACCGGCCAGCACCGGCGGCGTGGTGAATCGAATCAAGAAGGTGTTCGGTCCGAACTCCAACCGGGCGCTCATCCCGGCGGTCAGCGGCACACTCTGCGCACCGGGCACCATCCCGGCCGAGGAACCACCCAAGGCCGCCGCCTCACTCAAGGTGTACTGCTCGCCACTGCGCTGGATCATCCCAGTCATCTGCGGCAAGAAGTTCAGGCGGTACCCCATCCCTTCATCGTAGGAGATCAGGGGGAAACTCGGGACGGGCACCACGGCGTCTTCCAGCACGTAGTCGTTGCCCTCTCCGCCGCCGATGGTGATCGTCTTCGGCTTCTGGTGGGCCTGCACATCGAGGACATAGTCGGTCCACAGAAACGCGACCTCCAGCACGTCTCCGGAGTCCCCCTGGAAGAAGTTCTCCGTGTACACCTCTTTATCCGAGGGCCGCTCTTCGCCGTCGGGTCCCACCGTGGGTACCCACTCTCCGTCGGGATCGTAGAACCCGTGGGCTACCTTCCACTCGCCATTCTCGTCGTGGAATCCGTAGCCGTAATGGTAGGTCCCATCTTCGTCGTAATACCCGGGGATGTAGTTCCCGTCGTCGTCGTAATAACCCTCCATGGTGAAGGGCTCCACCGTGGAACCATCCTCCAGCACGATGTGCCCCTCGGGGATCGCCGCCGCCGCGGCCGCCGCTTCTGCAGCTTGGCGCTCCACCTCCAGAGTCGCCCGATCGGTCACGTCGAGACGAACCAGGACATCCCCGAACTTCAGCTCATCGCCGTCGCCTGCGGTCCCTTTGGTGACCTTGCTCCCGTTGATATAGGTGCCCCGGGCGCTGCCCAGGTCGATCACCATGTAGGTGCCGTCACCCTGATCTTCGATCACCGCGTGGATGCTGGTCACCGACGGATCGTCCAGGCAGAGCTGTGTGGTCGGCAGGGTCCCCACCTTCACCTTGGGCTCGTCGAACACCTGGGTGTCCGTCACTCCCCCGCCCTTCACCACTTGCACTCGCAGAATTCTATCGCTCATCGCATCTCACCTTTTTCGATCCCTTTGATGACCAGGAGGCAGCCCCAGTCGTCTCAGAGAGTCTCCACGCTCTTGAGCATTTCCGGGATAAAGTCCTGCCGGATGTTGATCAGGCTCGAGGTCCGCCGCCCCTGATCACCGGTGATCTGCTCCCCGTCGGGGCGCATCAGCCCACCGGTCAGGTCTTCATCTTCGAAGTCATACACGGTCTCACCACCACCGGAGCCGGCCTCTTGGCCACCGGTCTGGCCCCGGGCTGCACCGGCTTCCGGGCCCGACTGAGCGAAGGCGATCGCCGGCACCATCACGAAGCTCACCACCACCAGAAACGTTAACAGCCTTTCCATTGCCTTCCTCCGTTTTCGACGTCTCCGTCGAACTCACGCTGTGGTTCGAGTTCTACTCGCTGTTCAGTGTATCAGAGCAATCCCGCTCTGAAAAGAACTCTCCCATCCTGGATGGCCGACCCCGTTCAGTCACCGCGATGGAACGAAAAGGGATAGTTGACTCGGACGATCGAGCCACCCTCGGGTTCGGGGAACACCCACCTCTGAATTCGGGCGGCCAGGCAGTTCTCTACAGCCAGGTTGTTCAGGGTTGTCTCCGACACGTTGGCGGACACCACCGAGCCGTTCGCCGCGACCACCCAGGTCATCACCACTCGCCCCGAGAGCGTCGGATCCCGCTGCAGCTCCTGCTCATAGCAGTGAACCAGCTGGCGGCGCTGTTGCCGCACCACTCGCTGGATGATCTCCCGATCGAGGCTGCCATCTACCTCCGGCGGATGAACCCCCAGCGTCGGCTCCCCGAGCGGACCTCGGGTCATGTCGGGATCCACGCCGGGGATCCGATCACCATCGCCGGGGATCCGTACCGGCGCGACGCCAACATTATCGCCTTCACCGAGCCGCCGGGGTCCGGTGATCCGGCTGCCCCAATCATCTCCCGGACCATCGCCGGCGTGATCCATCTCGCCGATCAGGTGTCCCCACCCATCGGGTCCACCGGGTCCCCCGAAGGGATCGTCGAGGTTCGCGAACACCTCCAACACGCCGGCGTTCAGGGCCACCTCCTCGTCGGAGGCATGGCCCCGGTCCCAGTCGTCGGCCTCCCCTTCGGCATCGGCTGTCATCGGCGGGTCTTCCGACGGCACCGGCTCGGTGGCCATCGCCGCCTCCTCGGAGATTTCCTCCAGGGCGGCGACCCACTCGTCCTCCTCCTCCTGGTCTGGGGGCACCACGATCTCCACGAACCGATCCTGGGCCTGGAAGTCATGGAGCTCCACCCGGGCGAAGCCGTCGGGGAGGGTAAAGATCAGGAGCATGAACGCCAGGTGCAGCGTTAGGCTCACACCCTGATAAAAGAGCGGTGCTCGCTGCACCCCGCCCATCCCGGCCCCCACCTCGACGGGCGTCGTAAAACGGATCAGGAACGTATTGGGCCCAAACCCGACCCGAACGCTCATGCCCGGACGAAGAGGTAAGATCAACCCGTCGGCCTCGGTGCTCGCCACAGCCTCCCCACGGGCCGCCGCTTCCTGCAGGGTAAACTGCTCTCCATCGCGCTGGACCAACCCCGCCATCGCCGGGGAGTAGTTCAGGCAATATCCGCGGCCCTCCACGAAGGAGACCAACGGAAACGACGACGACGGGACCGCCGGGTCCTCCAGTACATAGTCATTGCCCTCGGCGCTCCCCACCGTGATCGTCCGGGGCTTTCGGTGGGACTGCACGTCCAACACATAGTCAGCCCACAGGTAGGCGACCTCCAGCACATCACCCTGCTCGTCCTCTTCGTCCTGAAAGAACGTCTCGGTATAGAGCTCCCGATCGGACTCTCGCTCCGGCCCCACCGTGGGGATCCACTCCCCTTCGGGATCGTAGTAGCCATGGGCTACTACCCAGGCACCGGTGCCGTCGTAAAACCCATAGCCGTAATGGTACCTCCCGGTCTCGTCGTAGTACCCGGGCACGTAGTTGCCGTCCTCGTCGTAGTACCCCTCCATCGTGAAGGGCTCCACGATCGATCCATCGGAAAGCACGATGAACCGCTCCGGGCGGATCTCTTCACCGCCTCGATCCACGGGAAGCGCCGGGGCCTCTTCGGCGTCTACCAGCTCCACCTCGACGACCACATCCCCGAACCGAAGCTCATCGCCGTCTCGGACGGTCCCCCGGGTGATCCGCTCCTGGTTGACCAGAGTGCCCTCCTCTCCCAGATCGATCAGCAGAAACGATCCGTCATCCTGACTCTCAAGGAGCGCCTGCGCCCCCGTCGAACCCACGGGCCGCCCGAGCCGAACCCGACCGCCCTCCAGGCTCGCCGTCTCACGAATCTCACCGTCTTGAATCACTCGAACCCGAAGCTTCTTTCGATCCACCATCGCGGCGCTCCTCATAGCAATTTGGCAATGAACACTCAGAGTTTCTCGACGCTCGACAACAACTCACTCACAAAGTCCCCGCGCACCGTGATCAGGCTCGTCCCTGCCCGCGGCGAGCGACTCGACAGGTCTTCGCCGAAGGGACGCACCGGGGCCCCGCTCAGGTCCTCCCCTTCCGTAAAGATCATCACTTCTTCGTCCTCCCCGTTGGACACGGAGAGCGGCTGCGCCAAGGCAGGCGCCGAAAACAGGAACAATACGACCACGATCAGGATACCTCTAAGCATACTCTCTCTCCTGTGGTGTTGTTCCCCTCCAACGATTGAAGAAGGGTACTCTTCAGAGTACCAACGGGGATCCGGGTTGCCAAATTGCACCCGAATCCCCGCATATTACGCGCCCTTAGGCAGACGAGACTCTTACTGGCCGAGCTCGGCGGCCAACATATCCCGCTGCTCCCGAAGCATGGGAAGCTGCTCCTGGGTCACGGTTATGATCTCTCGAACCTGATCGATCCGCGCGTTCGCCTCTTCCCGGCGGTCCGGATACCGACCCTGCTCGTACTGGATGAAGCTTCGATAGTGCTCGATGGCCCGCTCGTAGTGGGTGATCGACGTCTGGAGGTTGTCGATCGTCCAGTCCATCATCGCCACGGGATCGTCGGGATCAGCGGGCTCGGAGTCCATGCCAAGCTGGGCGTTCTGAGCAAGGTGCTCGTGCTCCAGCACAGCCAGATTGAACTGAATCACAGCGTTCTGGGGGTCCTGCTCCAAGACCTTCTCGTAATAGCGACGCGCTTCGGCGAGGTCACCGAGCCCGCGGTAAGCGAAGGCCGTTGCGATCAAGGCTTCCCGATGATCTTCTTCCTGAGCCAGCACCCGCCCGAAGAGCTCCCGACCCCGCTCATAGTCCCGGGTATTGAGCACGATGGCACCCAGGTTCAACAGCGCCGGGATATGATTGGGATCGAGGTCCAGGGTGCTCGAGAAGTTGATGATCGCCTGGGTCACCTCGTCGTTCTCCAGCTCGATCATCCCCCGAATATTGTAGAGGTCGGCGTCCTGATCGTTGATCAAGAGAGCGTTCTCGATCACCAGGCGAGCCACCTGGTGGTTGCCCTGGTCAAAATACACCCGTGCCAGGTTGGCGTAGGCACGGGTGTTCTGAGAATCCCCTGCCAGGGACCGACGGGCGTGAGCGATCGCGTCGGAGTACTCTCCGGCGTCCCGCAGGATCACGGAGATATTGTTATGAGCCGCAGCGTTGAACGGCTGTACCTCCACGGACTGCTGGAATCGGTCCCACGCGGCGTCACGATCACCATCGGCGAGGTCCAACATGCCGATGTTCACGTGGGCCGAGCCCAGCCGAGGCGCGTGCTCCAGTGCCCGCTCGTAGGACCTCCGGGCCCCGCTGATATCTCCCTCCAGTTCGTCGAGGACCCCGAGGTTATACCAGGCGATCCCGAACCGTCGGTCCTCCCGCAGCGCTCGATCCAGGTGGCGGCGAACCCCATCCAAGTCCTGGCCGTCGGACTCGATCCAGAGCTCTACAGCCCGCTCGAACTCTCGGATCGCGTCCACGTTCGTGGTCCCACCGGTCTCCACCACCCGGGCCTCCTCCTCATCGGCAGGCTGCGGAGCACTTCGACATCCGATCGCCAGGATCGTGACCAGGGAGCATAGGAGCACCCACCGGAGACCTTTCATCGTTCGTACCTTGTTCACGTTGGAATCCCTCATGATGCCGGCTCCTCCTCGTCTCGATCATCGGCCGCCTGGCCACCGACCGGCTCGTCGCCGCCCAGGTCGCGCAGGACGTCGTCGACCTCGAACTCCGTGATAAATGGCGCCTTCATGAACCCATCCAGGAAGAACTGAGGCTGGGCCCGCATCTCCGACGGACGCCGGAAGTCCCGGGGTCGAAGACGAGCCAGCTCACCCTCGGCCAGCTCGCTGTACTCGTTGAACCAGTTGTTCTCCCGGGCCGCGTCGAGGGCCATGATGAACAAATCCACGGCACTCTGCTCAAACTGGGACGCCCAATCCTCCAACCCCGCCAAGTAGAACTCCCGTTGCTGCTCGTTGAGATGGCTGGGTACCGGAGTCTCCCGCACGGTCTCGGCCAACTGGTTGGTCTGATCCCCGATTCGGTACATCGCCGCGATCGCCCACCCGGGCCGCAGGAAGGTGATCACCTCCTCGTACTCCGCCTGAGCCTCCAGCAGTGCCTCCATCTTCTCTCGCATCTGATCCTGAAGCTCTTCGTTATCCTCAGCATCCACCACCAGGTTGTCGGCTTTCTCGAAAGCGTCCTCGGCGATCATGAACTTGGCCTGGGCCGCCGCGTCTCGACCATCCTGCGACGCCGCCTGGGTCTCTTCGTCCAACCCTTCGAAAAGGCTCAGGACGTGCTCAAAGGTCGACAGCGCCTGATCTCGCTGGCCCCGCTCCCACTGACTGAGTCCCTGCTTCAGGTGAGCCTCCAGGAGCCAACCCGGCGTGCCATCGTCAGCGAATCGATTGATGTAGAGTTGGTACTGGTCCAAAGCTTCTTGCTCCCGGCCTTGATCCTCGTAGATCCGGGCGATTTCGTAGGCCGAGGCCGCGGCCCGGTCCGGGTTATCTCTCCCGAAGGTCTCGATGTACAACTGGTAGTTGTTGATCGCCTCTTCGTACTGACCCAACCCCTGGCGGAAGGTCGCGGCGTTGGACAGCGCGTCCTCGGCGTCCTCATGCTCCGGGAACCGACGCACGAACTCCTCGTACCGGTTGGAAGCCTCTTCGTAGATCGCCCAGGCGTGGTAGTTCCCGCCGATGTTGAAGAGGGTCTCCGGAACCAGCTCCGAGTCTGGCCGCAGGTCCAAGAGGTGCTGCCGGACCTGAATGGCCCGGCTCAAATCGTGGATCCGCTCGAAGTTCAACGCCGCGTTGTACAGGGCCCGGTCCAACTGCTCGGAGTTGGGGAACTCCTGCACATAAGCCACGTAGCAATGAGCCCCCTGCTCCCACTCCTCTTCTTCATCGTGGAGCACGCAGAGGTTGTACCGGATCCCTTCATGAAGGACCAAGAGGTCATCCTGGAACTCCCGGTCCTGAATGGGCACTTCCTCCCGATATCGGGTCACCGCTTCGTTCAGACCGTGGAAGTCCTGCATCATCAAGAGGGTTCCCAGGTGGACGTTCGCCGAGACCACGGCCAGGTCGTGATCGGGGTGGTCGAAGACGATCTGCTCGAAGTACCGGGCGGCCTCCTCGAGGTGATTGTATTCGAAGTAGGTCCGCCCCATCACGTAGAGCACTTCCACGATCCGCTCTCCGTCGGGCACGAGCTCCACGTAGTCCTGAGCCGCCCGCATCAGCCGCTGCTGCATCTCGGGCAACTCCTCGGGCTCGGGCACTTCGGCGTCGGGATCTTCGAGCCACTCAAAGTCGGCTTCGATGGCGACCCGCTCCTCCGAGGTATCCACCACGTTGAAGAGGGCGTGCATGGTGCCCAGCACGATGTCTTCTTTGTACTCCCCGTCGGGGTCGATGTTCATGGCCCGCTCGTAGGCGGCGGCCGCCTCATCCCAGGCCTCCAGACCGTAGAGCAATTCGCCGTGGAAGAAGCTCATCTCGTAGGCCTGCTCAGCCTCCGGGAAGGTCGTCAAGAAGCCCTCGTAGAGGTGGTGGGCCATCACGAAGAGGCGCTCGTTCAACGTCCGTTGAGCCTCCCGGTGGTAGGTCGCAGCCCAGTTCCGGCTGGCCTCGGCTACCTTGGCGTAGGTTCGCTCCCACTCCTCGCCCTCGGCGTCGACGAAGTGGCCCTCTTCGGCCATGGTGATGAGGCGCATCATCCGGATGATCTCCTGAATCGCCGCCTCATCATAGGAGTTGATCGTCGTCTGGTTGCGCACGATCTCATACTGGTACTCGATGACGGCGATGCTGTCCCGGTTGACGTTGATCAGCTCCCGATACATCCGGTTGGACGTGGCAAACTCCGCCTGGTTCCCGTAGTACATCGCCAGGGTCTCGCCCATGCTCAACCAGTCGCTGCGGTCGGGGGCGATGTCCTGGAAGAAGGGCAGCGCCCGCTCGGGAGAGCCGATCCGGGCATAGGCTCGGACCACGTCGTTGCGGCTCTGGCGCAGCATGGAGCGATCCGCCGACCCTTCCGGTGCCGACCGGGCTCGCTCCACGACGGTCAAGAACTCTTCCAGGGCCCGCTCGTAGTTCTCCAGGTTGAAGTACACCCACCCCATCTTGTAGCTGGCGTAGGTGAAGACCGGGCTGTCTGGATACTCCACGGCCCGCTGGTAAGCGGCCAGCGCTTCGTAGAGATCCCCTTCCTCAAAGTAGTAGTCCCCGAAGTGGACCAGGACCTGGGGCACGTAGGGGGTCTGGGGAAACTCCGCCACCAGTCGGCGGAAGATGTCGAGCCCTTCCTGGCGCTGCCCGACCTCCATCAGGTTGGTCCCGAGGTGAAAGTAGATCGTGTCCAGATGCTCGAAGTCGGGGTAGTTGTTGATGATCTCTACATAGAGATCCACGGACTCTTCCCGAAGCCGCTCGGCCTCCTCCTCCATGTCCCGCATCCGGAACCGGCACCGTCGGGCGCCGTCTTCGTCACCGACGTCATCGTACTCAAAGCACCGGTCGTTCTGTTCGACCGCAGAGTGATTGTAGTACCGAGCCCGCTCCCAGAAGATCTCCGACAGGTTGTAGAGATACTCCGCTCGTCGATCGTCGGATCGAGGCGTCCGGTCGATCAGTTGACGGAGCCGAACGATGGCTTCGTCCTGGCGCTGGAGGCTCTCAAAAGCCCGTTGCTCCTGGAACTGACTGGCCCGAAATTGAGGCGACTCCTCGCCCATCACGTCGGGCCGATCCGTCTGAAACTGGGAATCCGTGGCGTCCGGCAGCCTCGGCTCCTCGGCCTGAGCTTCGCTCACCGCCCCGACCATGGCCACCAACGCAAGCGCTACCACCGCCGTGGACCAAGGGTGATCGATCTTCCTGAAATTCACTCGCATATCTTCTGCTCCTTCTAACCCGCTGGCGCCATCTGGAGGAGCTTCTCAGACTCCCGTTGGCTCACCGACGACATTGTGACCGAATGTCGAAAAAGTAGAACCCCAACTCGTCCTTCCAGTATTCACCATCAAAGAGCCAATAAAGATCTTCATCGGACACTTGGATCTGAGCCACCTGACTTTCTTCCCCTTCCAACAACATCCCGGCTCGCAGCTCCGCTTCAATCTCACCCCGTTCGGCGCGGGCCACCTCGATCAAGATCCTGTTTTGCTGGCCCACCAAGTCGTCAATCTCCGACACCAGGCGTCGCAGCCGTTGCTCCAAGAGCTCCCCCGCGTCACTGACCGCGAAGCTCCTGGCGAGGCCCGCCTCACCGAGTAGTGTATCACCCAGGATGCTCGCTCTCCAACTTTCGCTCAATCCCTCCATCACCTCTTCTTCCCGATCGATGGCCTCGACGAGCTCAAACCGCTGAGCCAACTGACGGTCGCCGAGTTCGGAACGCAGGGCGCTCATCAGCTCCGGCTCGCCGGTAACCTGGCGCTGCCGCCACTGCAAACCCCAATCGTAGAGGTCCATCGGCGACGGGTACTCCCGCAAAACCGCCTCGATCTCATCCTTGATCCCATCGTAGATGAAGTCGAAGTCCAGCAACACATCTCGGACCAGGCCGTAGTTGCAGTTGTAGAAGTAGATCACCGCCGCCAGGATCGGCCCTTCCGGAAAATAGGCGTCGGCGAAGAACGGGGAGTTCAGGCTGTGGAGGTTCCCGAGGGCCTGGTTGAACTGATCGGTCTGGAAGAAGCCCCAGGAGGACTCAAAGAGCGCGTCGGGCCACCGAGGGCTCTCTCGATCGATCCGCTCGTAGTAGGCCAGGCTCGTGTCGAACTGTCCCGTGGAGTAGTACACCCGGGCCATCGCCAGGTGGGTCAGATCCAGGAGTTGCCGCTGCCGCCCCCGCATCTGGTCCAGGGGGGTGGGCTGATTGCTGAGGTACCGAAGGACGTCGCGGAAGGCTTCCACGGCCGGCTCGGCGTCGTAGTTGGCGACGTGGCTGATCCCGGCGACATATCGAGCCTCGGCGAAGTCGTCGCTGGCGGAGCTGACCTGGTTCAGAAGGCGCACCGCGTCTTCCACGTCCAGGCTGTCGTAGAAGTATCGCCCCACCAGGTAGGCGTAGCGATCTCGATACCCGTCGGGGACGATCTCAGGGAAGTAGTCGGCATACCGCGACAGGTGCTCCGTGAGGGTCGAGTCCCCGGGGATCACGTCGCTCAAGAGCAAGAGCCCCCGCAGGGCCGGCTCAAAGTAGGGGTGAAAGTCCCCTTCCTCCGCGATCATCCCGAAGTAGGCCAGCGCCCCCTGGTAGAGCTCCAGCCGGAACAGGGTCTTGGCCAGCTCGTAGGTCGCCTCTGGGTGGTAGGCTTCGGCCCCCCATTCGGTGTCCATCAGGACATCGAAGAACCGCAGGCTCGCCTCCTCGAAAGCACCCTGGTCGTAGAGGTCCTTTCCTTCGGCGATCAGCTCTTCGAGATGTTCGATATCATCGAAGCTATCGAAGACCATGTCGTCGTCATCGGCATCGAAGACCATATCGTCAGCCAGGGCCGGCGAGGATCCCACCATCAAGAAGATGACAGCCAATGCCCACCAACCAGTCCGTTCCCTTCGCTTCATTCTCACTCCTGCCGCACTATTTTCGGCATCACAGATCACCACCGAAGAACGCCTCGAAGATCAGAGGTCGAGATCGGAGACGCAAAACCGTCGATTCGTCTGAAACACGAACTCTCGGCACGCTCCGGAGGGGCAATCCCCATCGCTGGCGCACTCGATGGTACAGAAGGGCTGACTGCCCTGATACTTTCCGCAAACCCTTGTCTCGCACTCCAACTGCTCCTCCACCACACAGCTCGCTGTGGAGCTGGTTGCGCATTCCACGAGGAGGGCATCGTCGTCGGGAATCTGACACTGACCATAGAGGTCCCCCGAGCAACCCAAGAGACCTATCATCAACACTGCTCCGACGAGCGCTACGGTCATCGGCACAAAACGAATCTTCACCGTAATCCTCCACAGGACGAAACCCAGAGACCGACCATAGGATGCCTTTGGCGGTCTACCGCCGTCAAGGTTCGGCTCCCCGGCTCACCGTCAATTCGCAAAAAAAAACGAGGCCCCCTCCGAAGAGGGGGCCCCGAATCTACGGATCCAACCGAAGATCACTCTTCGATGTAGTCGTCACCGTCGTCGGGCTCGTCATCGTCGCCCTCGGCGTACTCATCGTCGTAGCCTTCGTCTTCGTGGCCATGATCTTCCTCGGCGTGCTCTTCGGCCGGCTCTTCCTCGATCACGGGCTCTTCTTCGATCACCTCTTCCTCGACGGCCGTCTCCACGGGCTCTTCGTCAGGGGTGGTGTCGCCGCCGGAGCAGGCGATCACGGAAACACTGAGGCCCAGGGCACAAAGGGTGGCAAGCAGCTTCTTCAACATCACAACTCCTCTCGTGTGGTTACCCAACGATCCACTTCGGCCTCCCGGCTGGAGCACCGAACTGATGGGATTCTTTGCTCTTCCTAGTCACTCGCGATCTTCAATAACCGCGCAGCGCGCCTAATGCCGAATTGGCTTATCCTTAAATGAACAGCCCGTCAACTTCCGGGAAGAATTTTTTCTCCCCCGTTCCGGTTGGCCTCCCCCGGTTTGATCGCTACCATCAAGGTTCCCGAAGGATTCGCCCTCCCCCGCTTGGAGCAGGGACTATGAACGCCCTCAAGACTTTCCCGTTTATCGCCTTCCTCCTGTTCCTGAGCGGCCTTCCGGCCACTGCGGTCGCCGACGAGCAACCCCCGGAAGCCCTGGACTCGAGTGAGACCGACGAGTTCCCTGCGCTCACCACCGAGGAGGAGCTCCTCCAAGCCGCCGCCGCGATCGCGGACCGAGTCGCCGAGATCCGTGGGCTCCCTCAACTGAAGCCGATTCCGAAGGGAGTCAAAGACCGGGAACAGCTGCGGGCCCTACTTTTGGAGCGATTCGATGAGTCCGTGCCCCTGGAAGAGTTCGAAGCCGAGGCCGACGTGTACAAGCGGATGGGGCTCTTCCCGTCCGACCTGAACTACCGGGAGTTGATGCTCGACCTGTTGACGGAGCAGATCGCCGGGTTCTACGACCAGTCCGCGGGAGAACTTTACATTATGGAAGGTCTCCCGGAGCCCCTGCAGCGGTCGGCGATGGCCCACGAAATCTACCACGGGATTCAAGATCAGCACTTCGATCTGGGGCGTCTCTTGGAACCCTTCAGCTCGGACGAAAACGCCGACTTCTACCTGGCTCGGATGGCCCTGATCGAAGGGGATGCCTCGGTGGTCATGGCCGATTACGAGCTCTTCGAGGCCGGGGTGTTACCGCAGAACACAGCTCGCAGCATCGCCGACATCCCTATGGTTGCAGCCCTCTTTATGGAGATGGACTTCACGGAGTTGGCCGCCGCAGAGCAACTGGCAGGCCAGGCCTCACCGGAACTCGCCGACATGGAGATGCCCTCGCTGTCGACGACAGTGCTCGGGTCAGCCCCCCCGATCGTTCGCGATGTGCTGCTCTTTCCCTACGTGGGGGGGATGCAATTTGTGCTTCGGGCCCGGGCAGGACGCAGTTGGAAGGCCTTCGACCAGATCTACTACGACGCGCCGGCCTCGACGTCACAGATCCTGCATCCGGAGCGTTACTTTGAGAACGATCTCCCACTGGAGGTCCGGTTTGACGTCTCCGAGGGGCTCCCGGGATACGAGCCGATCTACGAGTCTGTCCTGGGAGAGCTTCGGATCCTCTCGTGGTTGAACACCTTCTCCGACCTGCTCGACGCCCCTCTGGACACGGAGACCATCGCCGCCGGCTGGGACGGAGACCGTCTCTTGGGGTACCGGGGTCCCGACGACGAGGTGGTGGTGGTTCACCTGAGCACCTGGCGCTCTGAGTCCCAGGCCCGGGAGTTCGCCGCTGCCCTCGACGAGATCGCCCGGGCTCGTCATGGGACAACCAGCGCCCATCGCGCCGGAGAGCATGGCGAATCCTGGTGCTTGCGCGTCTCCGAAGTGCCCGACGTGATCCCCGACGGCGCCTACGAGGATCTCGGTCGTCGGGTCTACATCGAGCGGTGGGGTGAGCTGGTCCTCTACATCGAGGGCACCCCCAGTGACTTCGACGACGCCCGTCGAGAGCAAAACCCCCTGACCGGATTTGCCCGTGAGGCGGCCTTCGGGAGCCTCCAGCGGGTGCCCTTCGCTCAGGTGCTTGCCGCCCGAAAGGCAGAGATGGCCGCCGAGGCCGACCAGGAGTCCTCGGAGCCGCCTCAATAGGGGTTGCCCCGGCTGTCAAAGGCCCCTTCAAAGTGCTGAATCTCCGGGGGGTCCGTGCCGAGGTCGACGCCGATCACATCGAACCGATAGCCCCGGCGGGGATCCTCGAAGTGAGCCTCATAAAGTCTGGCCACCCGGATGATCCGCCGACGCTTGGACGCGGTGACGCTCAGCTCCGGTGACAACCGAGAGGTCTCGGTCCGAGACTTCACCTCCACCACCGCCACGAGCACTCCTCCGGGCACCTCTCGGCTGGCGATGATATCGATCTCCCCCAGCTCGGTCCGAAAGTTCCGAGCTTCAATGCTCCACCCCGCCGCCTCCAGATAGGCCGCCGCCAACTCTTCCCCTTGATCCCCCCGCCCCCTTCGTTCGTCCATCACCCCCTCCGTTCACTCTCCCAACACCACCCCCGCGAACGACCGTCGATGAATCTCGCAGGGCCCATGGATTCGCAGCGCCTCCCGATGCGCAGCCGTGCCGTACCCCTTGTTGCTCTCGAACCCGTAGGCCGGCCAGGTCTCAGCGGCCGCCGCCATCACCCGATCTCGGGACACTTTGGCGGCGATACTGGCCGCGGCGATCGCCCTGCTCTTCCCGTCCCCTTTGACGATGGCCTGCTGAGGCAACTCCACCCCGGGGATCACCATATTGCCGTCCACCACGATCAGATCGGGGGCCCCCCACCGCCGCACCACCTCATCGACGGCGGCCTTCATCGCTCGGAACGTCGCTTGGAGGACATTGATCTCGTCGACCACCTTCGCCGAGGAGGCTGACAGGGCCCACCGATCCTCGTGCAGGCTCAGGCTCTCGAAGAGCCGCTCTCGAACGTCGGCTTTGAGCTTCTTGGAGTCATCCAGGTCTTGCAGCCCTTCGGGCAGCTCCTCCGCCAATTCCAGGAAATACGCCGCTGCGTGGACCGGGCCAGCCAGCGGCCCCCGGCCAGCCTCATCGACCCCGATGATCCGCACCACCCCGCGGCCTCTGAGAGAGGCTTCCACGGACCCCATCATAGGGCCCTCGGGTTCGTCGAAGAGTCGTCCCTGCCCCATCGGCTCAGCCCTTTTCACAGATCACGATCTGGCTCTTGCGAGCGGCGCTTTGAAAGACATTCTCGAACTTCTGGGCATGCCCGGGGGTCATGGTCTCTCCGGGATCACCGATCCACACAGACGAAAGCGCCTGGCCCCGGGCCTGATTCTGGAAGTTGACCTGCAGGGCCAACGCCAGCGCCGCCAGGACGGCCCGAACCTCGGAGTTGCGGGTCCGCTGCCACAGCTCGAGCTGCTCTTCGGTCAGGGCCGCGACCTTCAGATCCCCCTCGGCGGTGAGATCTACCTCGTTGAACCGGTCGCTGAGCACGTGGCCGCAGATCTTTGACCACACCGCCCGGGCTGAGTCATCCAGGCCGGCGCTGTTCCATTGATTGGTCCACTCCGCCACGGCCCGCAGCCACTGAAAAGGCGTGTCCAGCGGCGGCTCGTCCTCGTCCTCCTTCTGGGCGGCTTCGGCCTGGGCTCGCACCTCCACGGGATCCACCCCCAGAGACTTCAGATCGTTCTCCAGTTGGAAGGAGCTCATCACATAGTCGGGCAGCTCCGTTCGCCGCTGTTGAAGGACCGCCCGCTCTTCCTGCAAGCTGGTCAGCTCCTTGCGAGCCCGGCGGTACTCCGGGTTGCTCCGGAGCCCCTGGAGGTCTTCCTCCAGGCGAGCCACGATCCGCTCCAACTTCCGGGACATAGGGATCCGTTCCTGGAGCTCTTCCTCGTTGGCGACACCGGCGTGCAACACCAGGTGGTCCACGGTCTCCAGCAACAAGATCTCCTCCTGGCAGACCTGGTTGATGCGTCGACGAATGGAGGCCAGACGCACCTGGTGAACGCTGGCCCGTCCCATGTTGATAAAGTACTGAATCCACACGGAGGCGCAGATCCACAGGCCCGGCACGGCCCCCAAGGCCGCCAGGCGATGGGTCTCGTGGAACACCACACTGACCACCAGGGCGCCCAGGGCCAACGCGGCTCCTACCCAAAAGAGCGGCTGCCGCGTCGGGGACTCCGGCAACTGCTCTCGGACCTGACGGATCTCGGTCTCTTCCTCGGAGCGCAACCGGTGGAGCTGCTCGCCATATTCGTCGAGCTTCTCGTCCTTCTGGGAGATCATCTCCAGCTCTTCCGGGCTCAGCTCCTTGACCTGGATCTCCTCCAACTTAGCCTGGGCGCGGCTGAGCTTGTTCTCCAGTTCCGCCCCCTTTCCCATGGCCAACTCCCCTTCCCGGATCAACATGTCCAGTTCCTTGAGCTGGTCCTCCACAGACTCCACTTCCAGGGCTTGGAGATACGTCTTTGAGACCTCGGGCACCTTGGGATCATCACCGAGGGCCGCCGGATTGACCTCCGGTAGCTCCTCGGGAGAGAACCGCCACAGGTGAAGGGGCAAGAAGACCTTGATATCGGGCAGTCCCAACTTGGTTTGTAAAAACTCCTGGACCTTCGCCGCACCGGCTGCCACGTCTTCGTATCCCTTGGCCGTCTTTCGCTGGAGTCGCAAGGACCCGGGCTCAGACTTCCGGATCACCCGCACCACACCATGCCGGGTCTCCAACAACGCCGCCAACTTGGTGGTCCCCGAGAACCCCAGGCGAGTTCGCTGTTCCCCGGTCAGGTGCATGGGATACAGACAGGCGATCACCATGTCCTGGATCTCTCGCGCCGAGATCGCTCCGGGCAGCACCAACCGACAGAGGGCGCCATCGGGGCGCAGCCTGCTGGGCGTTTCGATCCCCAGAATTCCCTGAAAGATTAGCTCCGAGATGCGCATGAATGGGGGCTGCGAGAAAGGATTGTGTACCATTCCATGGCGCCATCATACGCCGGAACGGTTTCCGTGGTAAACCAACAATCCCCTTCGTCTCTGGCGAGCATCGGCGGCGACGCCGCCGCGCCTCACACGCCCTTTCGACTTCGCTTGCTTCGGATCCGGGCGCTTTTCCCGGAGAGATTCCGCAGGTAGTAGAGCTTGGCCCGACGGACGCGTCCGATAGATGCCACCTCGATCTTGGCGATCCGGGGGCTGTGCACCGGGAAGATCCGCTCCACGCCGACCCCGTAGGAGACCTTGCGAACCGTCATGGTCTCTTCGACACCGGCGCCGCTGCGGCCGATGACCACGCCTTCGAAGATCTGGACCCGCTCTTTTTCGCCTTCCCGAATCGTCATATGAATCCGCACGGTGTCACCGGCGCGGAACTCAGGATGGTCGGTCCGAAGGTGCTGCTCCCCGATTTTCTTCAACAATTCCATGGTCGTTCTCCGTCTCTATTCTACCTGAAGATCGGGCCGTACTCCGGGCACCACCTTCTCACTGATCCTTTGCATCGGGCCACCGAGGGTCCACGCAGGACGCGGAGGGATAGCACCTGCGACGGCGGATTTCAAGGAAGTTTTCTCGTCGGGTGTGATCGATTTCCTTCCGTCGGTAGGGAAGTCGCCACTCCGCAGCGGGCCTTGGCCCGCGAGGACGTTCGGGCCGCTGTTTCAGGCCCGACTCGCCAAGCCTCGCGGCCTTGGCCCGAGGAGAGGTACCAGGTTCGCCTCCTCGGGTCGCTGGAGGACGAACCGCCGAGGAGGACCGATTGGCGTGCCCGGAAGTGGTGCCAGGACGATCCGCCGAGGAGGACCGATTTGTGTAACGGAAATAGAGGGCGGCGCGGAACCTCCCCTCGGGCCAAGGCCGCGAGGCTGGGCGAGTCGGGCTACGCCCGAGGGTCCTCGCGGGCCAAGGCCCGCTGCGGTCTGCGGCCAACCGATCAACGTGGATCACACTCTTCTCGTCCGGGCGTGATCGGACTCCACCGCTTCCGGGGACGTCGAGAGATCCAGGCACCACCTGGCGAGGCGAGCGATGCGGAAGAAGGCGTTATAAAACTCGGACCGGGAGGCCTCCTGTCTCATGGCTCGCCGCAGTCCCTGGAGCGCCCCGCAGTGGGCCTGGAGTCCGGTGATCCCGCATCGACGGGCCGCCGTCTCCATTTCGGAATCCCGCCGTCGAAGGCCCTCTTCTCTTCCCAGAAGGGTCACGTCGAGGAGGACCTCCCGAACCTCGGAGAGGAGCCGTTGAAGCCTTTCCTGCTCCCCATCCGCTTCCGACCGCGCCGTGGACGGGGCCGCCAGAGTCGACGCCGGCGCCGACTCTGGCGCCGAGTCCAACCAGGGTTGAATCACGCGACGCTCCCCGTCTTCTTCGACGAGGACCCCCGATGGCTCGATGCACCATCCGGCGCGACCGGGGCGAACCCGACCGGCCACGAAGAGCACCCGGGCACCCCGGAGCGCTTCGAGGAGGGCCTCGGTCCCCCCGGCGTTGCGATGGAGGAAGGGGTGGAAGAGCTCGACGCTCCCCGCACTATCGGACAAGGTGGCGCGGACGGCCTGGGTCCGGGCACAGAACCGAGGCGTCTCGATCTCCCCCACGGGGCACACGAAGAACCCACTGTCGATCCGCCGGGGACGCAACGACGACGGCGGGAGGCTCGCCAGGCGACGCTCTAGCTCTCCCAGGTCCTCCACACGGACCGGAGGGCGGACCTCCTCCCAGCGATCGCTTTCCCCGTACATCCCCACGGGCCGCCGACCCGTCCGCAGGCGCAGGGACGACGTTACCCGGGCCTTCTCGATCACCACCCGGCTCTCTCCCAGCTCTCGGATCGCCGGGATGGCCCCCCGCCGCCGACCTCCCAGCTCGTCGAACCCCGGCAGATCATCGGAGGAGTCGGGCTCGAAGATCCGCGAGATCCCCACGACCCGGCCGGTCTGGGTGTCCTGGGCCAACGCCACCAGCTCCGCAGCATCACCTTGCATTCGCACCTCGGACCCCAGCCCGAGGACGGTCGCCGGACCGAAGGTCGACTCTCCCCGCTCCTTATGTCCAACCACGAAGTACCGAGACAACCCCTCAGGGAGATCCCCGCGCCCCACTTCGACACGCAACGAAAACTCCCCGATCAGATCCAGGACATCCCCAGCGCTGAACCGGGCGCTTCGGACTCGATACGCCTCGCGCAGGACCAGGAGCTCCTCGACGATCTGAGCCATCCATCGCAGTCCAGCTTCGTCGAGCTCTCCCGCGACTCCCTCGAGGCGACTCCACGTGGAAGAGCCGGCCCCAGAGAATCCCTCCTCGACCAGAGTGCCCAGCGCACGACTGGCTCTCTCCAAGAGCTCCCCATCGGGGGGCTCTTCTCCCCTGCCCACAGCGACGATCCCCCGGTCTACCCCAGTCGGCAGCTTCTGAAACCCCTGGCTGGCGAGGAGGATGTGGATGCAGGGCGACTCCTCGGTGCAGTCACAGACGCCGGCGGCGGGCTCGTCGGGCACGACAAAACGCACCAGGTGGCCGAGCCGGTGAAACCGGGCCTCCGGCCGGCTCCCCCGGCTCAGCTCCATAACGAGCCCTCGGTTCCAGATCCGCCGAGCACGTCGCTCGTCCCTGGTGGGAAAGAACTCCTCCCGATCGGGCCACGCTCCCGGATCCCACTCCCGGAGTTCCACGGGCTCCGATCGCCGCTCCCTCTGGTACGCGAAGAGGGTCCTCAGGAGGTGACGGCAGACCTCCGCCCGAGACCCGCAGGAACATCGAGCCGACGTCAGGCTCTCGCCAGGCCCGAACACACAGAGGATCCCGTCGGACCATTGGGCCCGCAGCTCCCCGTCGGCCTCCACAAACTCCACCTCGACCCCACCCTTCTCCAGCTCCCGCTGGACTCGTTTCAAGGTCCCTCTGTTCGTCAGCGCGATCACGTCTTCTTCTCGGATCGCCAGGAGATCTTCCCGCATCAGGTCACCCTCTCAGCGATCCACGCCGCCAGCTCTCCCGGCGTCATCGCCCCGACGTGGGCCCCGAGATCGACCATCTTCCGGGCGATCTCTCGGTCGTAACAGGGCTCGGCGTTCTGATCGAGCGCCGCCAGCCCCAGGAGGGTCACCCCGCTCTCCACGACGGCCCGGGTGGTGGCCAGGAGATGCACGGGGTTCCCCCCTTCGAAGAAGTCCGTCACCAGCACGATGATCGCTCGCCGAGGGTTCTCCACCAGGCCGTGGGCATAGCTCAGCGCGAGGTTGATGTCCGTACCACCGCCGAGCTGAACGCTCATCAAAGTCTCCACGGGGTCGCCACATCGGTCGGTCAGATCCACCACCCGGGTGTCGAAGGCCACCAGGTGAGAGCGAATGGACTGGATCCCGGCGAAGATGGATGCTGTCACCGCCGAGTGGATCACGCTCTCCAACATGCTCCCGGACTGATCGACGACGACGATCACCTGCCACCGGTCTACGAAACGCCGCCGTCGGCTGAAGAAGTAGGGCTTTCGGAGGACCAGCTTCCCCGATCGGGGGTCGAAGTGTTTCAGGTTCCGGCGGATCGTCTCCCGGGCGTGAAAGTTCTTGGCGATCTTCTGGTTGGACCGACGACGGGGATCGGGGGCTCCCTGAAAAGGGCTCTCGATCTCTCGGGCCCACTTCTTCATCAGCTCCTCGATCACCTTTCGAACCAGCTTCTTCGCGGCCCCCAGGACCCTTCGGTCCATCAGGGGCTTGCACCGCAGGACCGCCTTCAGGAGCGTCATATTCGGCTCCAGCCGCTCCAGCACTTCGGGCCGGGTGATCACCTCGTCGATCTGGTAGCGCTCCAGGGCGTCTCTCTCGAGGCGCTCGATGGTAGCTTTCGGGAAGAGCTCGTGGATCCCGTTGATCCACTCCGGGACGTTGAGGCCACCGCTTCGAAAGCCGCCACTCCGGTCCCGAACCTCCCGCTCTTGCCCGTACTCCCGATGATAGAGAAAGCTCAGGTGGACATCGCGACGTTGCTCTTCTCCTGTCAGCTCCCCCAGGACGCTCTCGGCGTCATCCCCCAGGACCATGCGCCATCGCTCTCGGCGCACCTCGGTCAACTCCAAGACGGGCCCCGGACTGAGGTCGTCTCCATCACTCCCGCCGCTCTCAGCGTCACCAGCTGGAAAACGCAGACCGTACCGCTCACCGCGGGTTCGCAGCCGGTCATCGAACCACTGAAACTCCCCAGGCGTGCCGCCCCAGAGGACTCGCTCGGAAAAGAGAAGATCGCAGATCTCGAGTTTCTCCCGGGGGGTAAAGAAGGTGAACGCCATGCGAAGCGACGGCAGGGCCTCCAGGAACTCCTCCTCGTCGAGCCCCACTAAGAAACCGTCCAACCCGGTGAGAAACGGTAGGTCCCGAAGGAACGCCTCCCGGGCCATTCGAAAGAGGCCCGTGAGAAAGTCCCCCACCCCTTCGGCGTTGTAGAACCCACCGAAGAGGGCCGGCAGGTCTTCTTTGGACGAGGCCCCGGTACGGAGGCAGATCCCCCAGGCGGCGCCCCGGATCACGGGCCCCTTCGCAGGGTCTACGGCCACCTTTTGGGAAGCCAGGGAGAGCCGCTCCCGCTGCTCCTCTCGACGAGCCTTCGGGGCGACCCCCACGGATTGGAAGAGAATGAAGATCCCCTCCAGGAGCGGCCACTCTCCGGACTCGGGCTTGCCGAGCCGCTGGTACAACCAGATCGCCCGCTCGAAAGCCTGCAGGAGGATCTCCTCTACGGCTCGGGCCAGGGCTTCAATGGAGTCGGTCCCGAATACATCGTGAAACCGGTCCAGGAAGATCAGATGCCTCAGGCAAGTGGTCACAGAGAAGAAGTCACTGTCCCGAACCACGGCGGTCGCCAGATCTGGCACCAGAGACCCGCGAAGCTCCTCGAGCCCCATCAACGCAGCCCGGAGGATCACCGCGCCGGCCGCGTTCGCTCCTCCGGTCCCCGGATCAGCGCTGGCTCGCCACTCCAGGAGACGAGCCGCCGCGGCCTCCGGGAGGGTCGTCCCGTAGGCCGACGCCTCGATCAGGGTCGCGTCGAACTCGGGACTCCACCGAAGCTCCCACTCCTCCCACACCCGGGAGACATCGGTGCTCCCGAAGAGGTCGGCGCCTTCCAACCACCGAATTCCCCTCAGGCCGAGCTCACCGCATTGATGAAGGAGTTGGCTCACGTCCCGCTCCTCCCGGTCGTGGAGGTCGAGCCGAACCGATCGGAGCTCCTCGCCGGGCTCACAGCCCCGCTCCTCCAGGCGACGACGCACATCACCCACCAGGGGTGGCACCCCAGCCCGAGGGTCGATTCGCCCCCGCCGGTGGCCCGTCATCACCTCCCGGGCCACCATCAACATCGGATGGGCGTACTCCGCATCCTGGGCCTCCTTGACGAGCGCCGAGCTCAGCGCGTCGAGGAGATCATAGCGCCACACCTGCTCTCGTCCCCGCATCCTGGCGAGCGCCTTTGCGGTCCCCTCCACGGCCACCACGTCGGCGGTGCTCGCCACCTGCCCCCGGTCCCGCAGAGCCTGGACGATCTGCGCCAGCACCCTCTCGGACCGAAACCCCTCCCCCTGCTGAAGCCCTCTCCAGAGCTCCTCGTAGATCGCCGGTCCCTGAAGCCCGGCACGGTACCCGCTGAGGGAGTCCACCCGGTGATAGGTAAACGGGGTCAGCTCGATCCCGTGGCCCAGCACCTCCGCTTCCTCTTCTTCTCCCCCTTCCCGCTCTGGGACCTCCAGCCCTTCCCCGGCCAGATATGCTTCGATTCCTGAACAATGAAACCCACCGGTGACCACCAGGACCCGCTCCCCGTGGGCTTCTTGCGCTTGGCGGATCGCCTCGGCCATGAACCGCTCGCGACACAGGTTCTCGCCATCCTCTTCGGTGTCAGCCACGGGGTCAGCCTGACGCATCCGGTCGCAGAGCGCCCGGGTGCGGGTCACGTAGTCTCGCCAGTGGGGAAACTCTTGAAGCTCGATCACCACATCCCAGAGCTCGTCGAAGCCCTCCACCTCGAGCCTCTCACAGAGGCTCAGGATGTATGGGTTCCCCTGGAAGTTCTCGTCGCTGTACCGGTGGCGGCGATGACTCCCGGCGGCCATATGCCGCCAGGGGAGGTCGATGAACGCCACCGGCACGCCCACCTCAGCGGCGACCTTCAGGGCCTGCCACTCCGGAGAGAACTCGCAGAACGGATAGAACGCCCCTCGCCGAGCCCCCCCTCTCAAGATCGCGTAGCTGTAGAGCGCCAACGGCAGTTCGTGGTCCAGGAGGAGCTCGTCGATCCTGTCGTTGAACTCCGACGGCCCCTCGATCAGAACGGCGTCGAACCGCTCCTGCCGCACCGCCTGGCCGACCAGATGGGCCGCCATCGGGCTGAAATGACGGACCGGGAAGAAGAGCGGCTCAGTCGACATCGAGGGCTTCCGCCGTCCGGCTCGCCATGTAGAGCGCCTCCCACTGGTCCCCACGCCTCTTGCGGACCACCTGCTCGAGGTAATTTTGCAGGCGCTTGCGGTCCTCCGTGTCTTCCTTGAAGGCCGACCCGACCAGGTTATCCAGCACGTGGGCTGCCTCCACCGGTCCACCACCGAAGTAATGAGCCTGCAGGGTCGACGAGAACGCCACCGCCACGGCCTCGGCGGTGCTCATCATCACCGAGACCGGCTCCAGGGCGCTGCCCTCCACGGTGCGCCCCGATCGGAGCTCATGAAAGGTCGTGACCAGCACCTCGGTCAGATCCGGCGTGGGCCGCAGGGGAACTCCCGCCTGCTCCAGGAGCGCCTCGGTCTGTCGACGCACGAGTTCCACCTCCTGGGCCACATCGGCAATGGGGTGAACCGTCTCGAAGTTGAACCGCCGCTTCAGGGCGGCGCTCATCTCATGGACACCCCGATCCCGGGTGTTCGCCGTGGCGATCACGTTAAAGCCCTCCTTCGCGTAGAGGGTGCGGGCGTCGTGGTCGAACTCCGGGATATGGAGCACCCGATCGCTGAGCACCGACAGGAGGGTGTCCTGCACCTCCAGGGGACACCGGGTGATCTCCTCGAACCGAACGAGCTTTCCCCCGGTCATGCCCCGATACAGGGGCGCCGGCACGAGGGATCGCTCCGTGGGTCCTTCGGCCAGCAAGAGGGCGTAGTTCCAGGAGTACTTGATGTCGTCCTCCGTAGTGCCCGCGCTGCCCTGGACCGTGAGGGTCGAGTCGCCGCTGATCGCCGCCGCCAGGAGCTCGCTGAGGAAGCTCTTGGCCGTGCCGGGCTCTCCGATCAACATCAGCCCTCGGTTGGTGGCCAGGCTCACCACGCAGCGCTCCACGAACCGGCGGCTCCCCACGAACTTGGGGGCTACCCCGTCGGCAGGGCTGCCCAACACGAACCGAACCACCGAATCGGGAGCGACGGACCACCCCGGCGGCCGCGGCCTGTCGGCGTCGGCCTCCCGCATCGCCGCGAGCTCCTCAGCGTAGAGGAGCTCCGCCGGCGGGCGTTGCAGTTGACGTTCGTCGGTGGTCATCGTCCTCAGTCTCCGTCGGTCAGCTCATGAAGGTCGTGAAGGATCTCACTGTAGATCACATCGGAGAGGTCCTTCAGCGCTTTCGACGTGCCATCCAGCGTCACACTCACGCTGTCCACGTCGACCAATCCGGCCCCATCCAGCCACTCCGGGGCGAACCCTCCGTGGTTCACGGAGATCGCGACGTCTCCCACATACCGTTGACTGAAGTAGATGGCCCCGGCGTCCTCCCGAGGCCCCAGGTCGTAGCCGAGCCGGTTCAAGGCCCCCAGAAATCGCCCCGCCTCCACGCCCACACGACGAGCCAGGAACTTGGACACGTCCGGGAACTCCTCCCGAGAATACACAGGGCGTTGCAACTGCTCGAAGGGCTGCACCCGCTCGTAGTCCGCCAGAGTGGTCAACCAGGCCTCCACGTCGTCTCCCAGCTCGAGGGGATGAGCGATGCCGATCCGGTGCACCTCCTCCGAGATCTCGGGTTCCTCGAAGTCCAGATTGACCGCCACCGCGTCGTCATCGAGCTGAAACGCGTCGACCAACTGGCCCTCTCCATCGTAGATCCCCCAGACCAGCCCGAACCCGAAGCTCCGCATCAAGGGGTGCTCCACGTACCGCTCTCGCCACACCGATGGGATCCATCGACGGCCGGAGGTCATCGATCCCTGCAGCCCTCGCGTCTGGGCACGTCGAACTCGCCGAAGGTCCTTCTTGATTTGGGACACGCGGGACCGGGCGGCTGCGGCGAGCGCGTCGTCGTCGGCCTTTCGCGCCTGAGGCATCGACTTAAAGGAAGCGCCCTCCTCGTCCTCGTAGAGGAGCTCATCCCCCGATGGACTCAGCCGAACCACGATGGTCCGGGCCCCGTAGTCGAACCGTTGCGTGCCGTCCTCATCGAAGCCCAGGGTCCCCACGGCCTGCTCCATGAGCTCCGCTCGTGAGATCCCCCGAGCCTCGGCGATCCGATACACTCCGGAGCCGGCTCGCTTCTTCAACGCGTTCTTGCGGGTCCGCTGAGCCCAATCATCGAGGATTCGAGCGGCCTGGTTGGTGCCCAATTTCACCAGGGCGTTCACCGCGAAATCACCCCACCCGTACATCTGGGAGGAGGCGAAGTCCTCCAACCGTCTCCCCAGGGACTCCACCTGCTCGGGCCCCGCCAGATACCCTTGCATCTGAAGAGCCCAACCCAGGTCGTCCCTCCCCCCGTTGAGTTCGATCAGTACATCGCAGAGGTGGTGGCACTCTTCGTCCACCAGCCGGTCTCGCACCAACTGGGCCTTTTCATCGCCAGACCCGAAGATCTCCGACAAGAACCACCGCAGCGCCGACCCCTGAAGGGTCCCGCCGTTTCGGAAGCTGATCCCCGGCAGGTCGTCGAACCCTTCCTCCACAGGCCCGGGGAGCCCCGCCTCAGGCAGCCCTGCCAGGGCCTCGACCAACCCGGCGTTCCCTTCGGCATCATCGGCGAAGGAGCCCAGATCCAGATCCTGTACTTCCAGAGCGACCAGGGTGTCCTGGATCAACTCCTTGACCCCCTTGGACCGCTCCTTCTCCGCCGCCTTCTTCAGCACCGGGAGGTACGACGGATCGCCGAGGGCCGCCAACAGCTTCACCGCGGCCTCGCGGGAGTCTTTCGTCCGGGCCTCCAGGAGGGGTAGTACGTCGGCGTCCACATCGAGCTGACCCGGATCCTGTGTCAGGAACTCGACGCTCATGTCGCGGATCACCTTGCTCGAGTCCTGCAGCCCCGCCAGGCACGCGGGCCGAGCCGCCTCCGGCGCGTTTGCGATCAACCACTGCAGAGCGTCCTTCCCCTCGAAGGCATCACCCCACCTCGGGGGCGCACCGAACTCCGGAGGCCGGCTGATCCTTCCCTGGATGAACGCCACAGCCACAGAATCGGCAAAGGAGGGGACCACTCGCACACAGTCATCGAGGAGCTTCTCTGCGGCGGCGGGATAAAACCCGCCGAGAATCTTGGTCACCAGTCTGTGCTGGTGGGCTGAATCGGCGCCGGCCTCCAGGAGCACGGGCACGAAATTTCTCCACAACCCGTGACCATAGGCCAGGGCTCGCTCGGCGGATTGGGCGCCGAAGACCTCGATGGCCGCTTCCATCGCCGCCTCGGGCTCCTCCACGTACTTCGTCCAGGCCTCCGAATCGGCCTCCAGGGCAGCCCGAATCTCATCCTTCAGACCGGCGTCGACGGTGGGCCCGCCCCCGGCCTCCCCTTTCGGAACGCTGGCCAGGATCTCTTTCACATCGGCGGTCTTCTCCGACTCCAACGCCTCCTGGGCCAGCTCCCACGCTTTCAACGACGGCGGCAACGCCTGGAGCACCTCGGCGGCTGCCAGGCGGGTCCCTTTCTTGCCCGCCCCGAGAGCATCTTCGAGATGCTCGAGAACCACCTCCGGCGGAAGAGCGATCAATCCCGCCTTCGCCGCCTCGGTCACCCCTTTGGTGCTATCGGCGAGCATCCCAACCACGGCAAGGCGCCGCCACGGGATCCTTGAGCATCCCCAACGCGGCGGTCAGCGGCTCCCGCTGCCAGCCCTTGCCGGGCTTGAGCACCTCGCTGAGAGCCTTCGCCATATCGGCTCCACCGGAAGCGAGCGCCAATGACCGGTGGGACTCAAAATTATGGGGCACATTGATCTTGTCCATCTCGGCGAGGCCTGCCGCGACACGCTCACAGACCTTCCTGGTCGGCGCCGCCCCGATCAGCAACCAGGGGACGTTCTCCGCAGACAGGAGCGCCTCCTCCAGGCGGTCTTCCGGGACGGCCTTCAGGATCTCATGCAACCGCTGGTGATGTTGGTCGAAGTTACTCCCACTCCATCGGGGCCGATAGGCTGCCAACGTCTCTCTGAGCGCCTCGTCCAGTTCTTCCGAGGGGACCTCGTCGGCGAGTTGGCACGCCCGGTAGTAACACACGAGGGGGACGAAAGCGGGCACTTTGGGGTTGTACGGATCCGGTTCGGCCTCAGGGAGCTTCAGGATCGCCTCCTCGACCTTTTCGAGGTGGTCCACGAAGGCGGGGGCGACCTCCTCCACGATCGGGAGCCTGTGGTCATAACCGAGATCGACCTTCCCCAGAAAAGACACCAACTCCGTGGGAGACACATGCTCCCGGACCACACGGACATGTTCGTCTGTCCCAACCCAATCGACGTCATCGCTCTGCACTGCGGCGACCAGGATCTCGGCCCACTCTTTCCCTACGAATGGAATTCGGTCCTGCCAATGCCGAGCACTGGAATCCTCGAGAAACGCGACGGCCAACTCTCTGGCGAGCCCGTCCCGAAGGCTCTCCACCGGAAGGTGTCCCTTCTTCGCCAGGACGGCGGCCAACCCCGACGCATAGGGTTCGGGCAGTTCCTCCCAACGAGACGCCAAGTACTCCCCGAAGGAGGGATCCCCCTCCTTGGCTTCCAGAGCCCGAAACAGAAACTCCGGCGACCCGGGAAGATCGAAGCTCGAGTAGCTCATCGCGTAGCCCCGTTCGTTGTCGAACGCTACGAGCTCCTCCAGGAGACGAAACACCATCGGTCCATCGTAGGCTTCACCGACAGACACCAGGTCCCGAAGATTGTTGTGAAACTTCGCCAGCCCTATCTTCCCATCCCCGTAGGCTTCCCAGAGGAGTCGCCCCAGGGTCCCCTCCGGGGCCCCTCGGGTCAGGGTCTTCATCTTGTCAAAAGCACTCCAACCATCGGAGTACTTCTTGTCGATCTTCTCCAGATCTTCAATGCTTACCGTGGCTTCTGTCATCTCGACCTCTGTGCAAGAGTTCCCGTAGTTTTCTCTCCAGGCACCTATCCTTACCACCCCACGGGGTCCCACGAAATGTCGATCGGCTTCGGCTCCGTTTATGAGGTTCAGAGACGAACCGAGCCGAAGATCTCCTCCAAGATCGGTCCGCTGCCGGCTGCTCTCGCCCGTTCGGCCCACTCCTTGGCCGACGGAAGCCCCCGCAGGCCGGCCTCGATCTCCTTCTGATCTACGTTCCGGATCTTCCCCTCGTTCTCCACCAGCTTATGAAAAGCGAACTCCAAGAGGTCCGGCGAGGGGTGGCTTCCCAGAAACGCGAAGGCCCGACCGAAGGTGGTCAGTTCGTCGATCTCTCGGCGCAAGATGGCCTCCGCCCTGGGACCCGGCAGTCTGTGGATCACCTTTCCGAGGAGGGGTCGGACCTTGTGGTAGTTGAACTCCTCCTCCACGAGGTCAAAGCTCACCTCGTCATCCCATTCAGTCCCCGGGACCTCCCCCCGATCCAGGGCCGCGGCCATCAGACCCACGATGGACCGCTGAAAGAACTTCGCCTTCTTCTCGGAAGCTGCTCGCTCCTTCCCCTCGGCCAAGAGCGGGAGGGCCTTCAGCGGCAGATGGGTGACGCCGTAGAACGCCGTGTCCTGTTCGTGCTCCGCGGCGAGCATCACCTCCACTCCCTGGCGCCACAGGTCCTCGTCGTCGACGAGATAGAAGAAGGGGATCGCCCTCTCCTTTTCGTATCGGCTCTCCAAGAGCCTATCGATCAGGCGCCGATGGTGCTCAGGTGAGAGCCGCTCCACCGTGGGAAAGAGCCGCCCCGTGCGGCGAAAGGCGTAGCCGGGCTGCCCGAAGGACACCGCCTCGTCGATGGCCGCCAGATCGGAGCGATGATCCTCGGGCAGCTTGTAGATCTCCTGGCTGATCCAGCTCAGGGACGGACTGAAGCTCAGGTGGAGAGCGTCCACCAGATCGCCGTCGACCTCCTCGCCAGCCTCCAAGAGCCGGTGCATGGCGGCGATCACGACGGGGAACTTTCGCAGCCCCGTGTCGTCGACGGCGAGCGCCATCCGTCGCAGGGTCTGGGGATCGTCGTTGCGCCACTCCAAGAGAGCCCTCTCCACCTCGGTCTCAGTGAAGCTCGTCAGCGCGACGCCCTCCAAGAGCCTAACCATCTGCTCCTCGGAGGCGATCTCGATGGCCGCTCGAGCCCGCGGGAAGTACACCCGAGAGACCGTCTCCTCGGCCTCCTCGAGCGCCAGGGCCAGGACCTCTTTTGCGAAGAGCTCTCTCGTCGTGAAGAGTTCGACGAGCCGGAAGAGGTCGAGGTCGACTTCCTCGACGCCGTCCTCCGTAGGCCAGAAGACCCGTTCGCCGATCCTTTGATCTACAAAGTACGTCCGGGCGAACCGCTCAGCCAATGACGATGGGTCGCCCACCTCGACTTCGTCACCGCACCGAGCACGGACCAACCGGACTCCTTCCTGGTACTCCCGGCTCAGCCCCGTGACATCCCGCAGTGGGTCGGGGTCGCGAAGGAATACTCGCATCACCAGCTCATCGAGGACCACGGGCCATCCCGGCAAAGGCCCGTAAGTCCACTCCGGCACGGGGGCTCGTCGCAAAAACTCGACCAGCTCCTCGCCGGTCAATAGCTCCTGAGCCTCCAGGACCAGCTCCCAGAGGTCCGGGTCGGCGGCGAGATCTCGGTGCCCCTCCCGGTGAAGGAAGATCGCAAAGGCGGCGCCCTGTTCGTAGTCGACCGCGTTGCGGATCGCGCTGACCTTCGCGTAGCTGTTACGAGTCGGCGGGGTACGCTTGACCACTTTCTTGATTCGCCCCTCGTCTCGGCGAAACTCCTCGACCCACTCCGACCACTTTGTCGTCAACTCATTCGTCATCGATCTCTCCTCGGACCTGTCGCAGACCATCCCTGGCGAGCACCACTCCCTCCCGCCAACCCCGCAGCTCAGCCAGCCGCAAGCACTCCTGGTAAGCGTCCCGGGACTCCTCCCACCGACACTCTTTGGTATACAAGAGGCCCAGATTGTACTGTAGTCGAGCCTCAGCGCCTAGGTCCACCAGACCGCGGGCGATGGCCAGGGCTTCGGCGAGGTACCGAAACGCTTCGGCGGCGTTCCCCCGGTGTTGCTCCAGAGCGGCCAGGTTGGCCTTCACCGCCAGCTCTCCTCGGGGGTCCGCGAACGCCCGGGCAAGGCGCAGCGCCTCCTCGAGGCTTCGCTTCGCCCGATCGACCTCGCCGAGCTTGAGCTGCAGCCGGCCCAGTTGGTTCACGGGCTCCCAGAGTAAGCGGCCCCGCCAGCCGTCGTCCCCCACCTGATCCTGGAGCCCCGCTCCCATCTCCAGGGCCTCTAAGAGGATATCAGCAGCGGCCCCGATCTTCCCGAGCTTCTCCAGCGCCTCGGCGCGGACCTTCAACGCCCGGATCAGCAACCAGCTCCCCTTCCGAGACTCGCCACGAATAGACTCCACGGCCCTCGCCACCATGGACTCCACCTGGGCTGTGTCCTCCGAATCCAACCAGAGCTCGGCCAGATCCAATGTCGCCTCCTGGCGCAGGAGTTCCGGTAGCTCCGAATCGCCGCGAACGATCCTGGCGAGGTCTATAGCTGCGTCCCGTCGCCCGGCGTAGACCTCGATGCGGCATAACTTCAGCCGCAGCCGAGCCAACCGGATCGCCGCGACACCTTCGACCTCGTCGGCGAGCGCCACCGCCTGGCGGAGGAAATGCCCGGCCAACTCGTATTCGAATCGGCGAATCGCCTCGTCTCCGAACTTCTCGGCCGCCTCCAGCGCCCGAACCTTCTGACCGGCCCGGACCAGGTGCTCCAAAAGCCGGGGCTCCAGGTCACTGCTCTCTCGTTCGCCGGCCTTCGCGAGCCTCCCTTCCAGGTACTTCGCGGCCCTCTGGTGGGCCCTGGTTCGACCTGCCGGAGGCAGCTCTCCGTAGGCGATCTGGCGCACGAGCCCGGGGGTAAACTCCACCCGCGGCCCGGGCTCGACGACCCGTAAGAGCCCATCGTCCTGGAGGGATTGCATCGCCTTCGCTGGCCGCCATGACGGCGACGCCAGATCATCGAGCCACTGCAGAGGCGCCCCGTCCCCCAACACCGAGAGGAGCGCCAGGACGTTCCGAGCTTCTTTCGGCATCCCATACACCCGTGTCCGTAGCGAACCGCCGAGAGAGTCCAGGCCCCGAAGCCACTCCTCGAACTCGGCTCCCTCCAACCCCCGGGCTTCCTCCAACCTTCGGGCAAGCTGCACCAGATAGGCCGGACTCCCCCCGGCGACACCGACGACGTTGTCGACCTGCCATCCCGGCGCCTGACCTGCCACAAGGTGCCTGAGCAGCCGTCGGGCGCTCTCTTCCCCGAGGGGGCTCACGGGGAGCACCTGGACCTCCTCTGGGACCTCCGCCGGGACAGTCCGAAGAGCGGCGGCCGTCAATACCCCGCGTCCCTCGGTCAGCCCTACCCAGACCGCGAGAAAACGAGCCATCTCGTGGTCGCCGTCGCCCACGGCGTCGAGCTCCAAGACCAGGGGACCTCCCGTCGCCACCATGCGCTCCATGAACTCCACGACCACAGCGAGCACGGCCTGCTCGGCTCCCGACTCCAGGTCGGCGACCACCTCGGCGCTCCCCGGTCCGAGGAGCTCAGCCAGATCGCCGGATCGCCACCGGTTCAACACCTCGGCGGACTCCGGCCGAACCCCTAACTCGGCCACGAGGTCCACCGAATCCGACCAGGCACGGTCCACCCACTGCCGCAGCACGTCGTTGACGCCGGCGGCGCCGGAGAGCCGGTGAAGAGCTCGCAGAGATCGAAACCCTCGCTGGCGGCCCAGATAGCTGAGCTCATCGAGGAGCGCCGTCTTGCCCATCCCCGCCTCCCCGACGATCCACACCGACCGGGACTGACCGCTGCCCACGGTCGCCAGCGCCTCCAAGAGGTGACCCACCTCGTCATCTCGGCCCACCAGATCGACCCGGTGCCGGTCTCCGGGAAGGGATCGAAGACCGAGCACGACAGCGGGCTCGTCAGCACCGTCAGCACCTTCGCTCACGTCGAACTCGCCGCTGATCTCGGCGATCAACTCCGGCCCGGACACCAGGACCAACTCGTCCTCGGCGGCCCGAGCCAGCTCGGCGGTCTCGTCCACGGGCGCCCCGCTGACCTTCAGCGGATCCTCAGACACATAGACCTTCCCCCGCCCCAGCCCGAAGGCAAAGCCGGTCTCCTCGGGCTTCTCCCGCCGCAGCGCCACCCGAAGCCGCAGCGCCGCCTCCACGGCTCGGCGAGCCTCGTCTCCCGTGGCCTGAGGCACTCCGAAGGCTAGAGCCACGCAATACCCCCGCCGGTGCAACACCACCCCCCCGTGCGCCGCCGCGGCCTCCTCCATGGCCCGATCCACCCAGGCTCGAAGAGCACGCTGCTCCTCGACGTCCATCCGCCTCCCCGACCGCTGATGCACCACCAGGAGCGTCGCCAGAGCCTGACTCCCCAGGAGATCCTCCCGAATACTCCCTAGATCCAACGCCGGCGCGATCCCTGGTCTCGACTCCGGGGCTTCTTCCCTAACGCCGACCTTGGTGCCCCCTCGCCCCTTGAATACGAACATCCCCGGCGCCGGCTTCGCCTCCTTCTCCACGGCCCCGATCAACGCCCCCTCCAGGGCTTCTTTAAACTCCGAGGCCGACTGGTACCGCAGGTCCCGATCTTTGCGCAGCGCCCGAAGACACACCGCTTCCAGCCCGGGATGAACCGCCACATCGTCGGTCACCGCCGACGGCAGCCGGGGATCATCGTGGACGATCTTGTAGATCACCTGCACCAGCCCCTTGCCCAAGAAGGGGAGCTCCCCGGAGAGCATCTGGTAGAGCAAGATCCCCACGGAGAAGAGGTCGCTTCGACCATCCACAGGATCCCCGGTGGCCTGCTCGGGGCTCATGTAGTGTGGCGTCCCCAGCACAGCTCCCTGACGGGTCAGGGGCCCGGCCTCGTCGGTGGGCTTGGCGATCCCAAAGTCCAGCACCTTCACCCGCTCCCCCTGACGCCCGGCCTCGACCATCAGGTTCTCGGGCTTGAGATCCCGGTGGATGATGTCGTGGGCGTGCGCCTCCTCCAGCGCCGAGAGGACCTGCCCCAGGAGATCGACGATCCGCGCCGGCTCAAGGGGAAACTCCTCCTTCATGAGCTCTCCCAGCGGCCGGCCGGGGACGAACTCCATGGCGATGTATAGCAACCCGTCGATCTCCCCAAAATCGTAGATCTGAATGATATTGGGGTGGCGGAGCTGGCTCGCCGACCGGGCCTCCCGCAAGAAGTACTCCCCGGCGATGGGGTTCTTGGCGTGCTCCCCGGTCATCACCTTCACCGCCAGCTTGCGCCGCAGCCGCTCTTGATATCCCTCGTACACCGCTCCCATGCCTCCCTCCCCCAGGAGCTTGCGGATCTTGATCCCGTTGAGGGTCTTGCCGATGATCTGGTCCTCTTTGGTCATCGTGGCGTCCTCTAGAAGAGCAGGAGCGCGCTGGGGCGCACCTGCCGCTCCTCTTCATTGAGCACCCGCTCCACCTGGAGGGGATAGTTGGAGGGATCCCCCAGGTCGATCAACTCCTCGGAGCTCCCCAACAAACGGACCACGGGGAGGCTGGACCGGGGCACTCCCCGGTGGTCCGGGGTCCGATTGCTGCGGACCACCAACGCCTCCCGGCCGTCGGTGAGCCGCACCACGCTGCCCGCCGGGTAGATCCCGATGGCGTTGACGAAGAGCCTCACCAGTATGGGGTCGTAGAAGGAGCCCATTTTCATCATCAGCGCCTGCAAGGCCATGTCCGGGGTCAGAGGCTCCAGATCTCCCAGCCCCTGGGTGAGCATATCGTAGTCCCGGGCGATCTCCACGATCCGGGTCAGCAGGTGAGGCGAGAGCTCCTCGTCGTACCAGGCCGGCGGCAAGGGCCGGTTGCACGGAAACCCCCGCTCGTAGTTGGTGACCAGCCGCAGCGCCGACAACACGTCTCGGGTCCCCGTCTGGGTCAGGGTCATCACGGAGGCCATATTGGTCTGGAAGTGGGTCTGATCGCCGACGGCGAGATCCAGATCGGTGGCATCGTCATCGAGCTTGTCCACGTCCTGGGCCAGGGCTGTGAGCCCGCATCGGACCACGTCTTCGGGCTTCAACCCCACCACGTCGGCCAGAACCACGGCGTAGATCCCACAGTGAGCGGCGTGGACGTAGTCCTCTCCGGTCATCAGCCGCATGTGGATCAGGCCGATGAACACATCAGCCCGCTGGTCCACCACGTCAGCGATCCGCTGGATCAGGCGCTTCACGTCCCGCAAACCCGGGTTGTTTCGCCGCCGCACTGCCTCGAAGTAGGCCCGCGTCCGGATCAGCAGGCCGGCGTAGAGAGCGATCACGTCCCGCCGCTCATCGCTCTCGACCTCGGCGGCCTCCTGGCTCTGAGCAGACATGCGCAGCGCCAGGTGATCCGTCGCGAAGCCGTTCAGGGAGCTCTCCCCGTCGGGCTCCTCCAGCCATGCGTCCAGCCATGCCAGCAGGTCCTCGGCGGTGACTCCACGCCTGAGCTCCAGGACGTTGACCTTCCTCTTCAGGAAGGACTGCCGAAGCTGCACGACCCGCTCCTGGCCTCGCTCGTCGATGGACACCAGCGCCCCGTCGAGGAACACGTTATGCTCCGTGAGCTGCAGGTGTACCTCTTCCCGCCGGGCCCCTTCAAAGTACGCCTCCAGCCACTGCGCCAGCTCTTCGGCGGCCTGAATGGTCTGTTGGTGGTCTCGAGCGAAGACCCGCCCGGACTGCCACAAACGCACCAGGCGTGAGCACAGAGGCTGTCCGATCTCCAGGTCCTCGGCCTCGGAGACGTCGGTCCGCCGCTCCGTGAGCAGCGACTTCTGATGACCTTCCTCCATCTCAGTCTTCCTCCGCGACAGGTCCCGAGTCCCCGACAGGTCCCGAGGAGGTGTCGTAGCGCTCCAACACCTGCTTCATCGACGTCCGCAGCTTCGGCGAGTTCAGCTTCCCCGAAGCGAGGTCTCGGATCATCGCCAGGGCCTCCTCATCCCCCAGGGGCGCGAGCACCCGGGCCGCGGCCACGGCGGCTCGACGCCTCCCTCCAAGATCCAGCCATCCCCGGGTCCCCTTCAAGAACTCCCGGATCGTCCCCACCCGGGTCGGGTCGGCCTTCATCAACCCCTCGAAGAGGAACTTCAGCTCCCCGATGGTCCGGTCCTTCAGATCTCCCGCCTCCAGAACCCGCCCGAGGTCCTCGGCGAAGAGCAGGGGCTGGTAGTCGGCGAGGAGACCGTAGGTGAGCCGCCGTATCCCCTCGTCGCCATCTCTGGTCAGCGGCAGGAGGCCTCGCCGGGCCACCTCCTCATCGTTCCAGAAGGTGGCCTCCAGCCCCAGTGTGGACCGCCGCAGCCCCTGGTCCTGGGCGTTCAATCCCGCCAGGACCACCTCTCGTGACGGCGGCCACCGGCGAAGCTGACGACCGTCGAGGTGCTCGATCATTCGACCTACGAACCCCAGATCTTCCAGATACTCTTCGGGAAGAGGCGCCCGCGCTGTCTGCGGGGGAAGCTCCCGAAAGAGGAGGTCCACAAGCGGCGCCATGGCCGGCAGGTCGTCGTTCTCCGCCACCACCTTGATCACCTGCGCCTCAACGGCCTCGACGTCCAAGAGCGGCACCAACCGAAGGAGCGACCCTCGATGTTCTTCCGAGGACTGAACCCGCCACAGGAGCCCCTCCACCACCAGGGGATCCGAGATCGCCGCCTGAATCTTGGCCAGGGGGTCTTCGTCTCCCCCGAAGAGCTCCTGGTTCTTCTCTAAGAGCTCCAGCACTCGCGCCGCCGAGCCGTACATCTCCCGGTCGATCATCTCCAGGGTCATCACTTCGATCACCTGGCGGGCGTGTTCGGCGGCGGCGCTGCCCGGGTTCGTCCTCAAGATCCCCAGCAGGGCCTGGATAAACCGAAACTCCAGGTTTTCGCCGCTGTCCCACTCCTCCAAGAGGCGGTCGAGCTTCTCCGGGGTCTGCGCCAGCCCGAAGTCCAGGTGCTCCTTCTCCACGGCCTCCTCCCGGACCGCCAGCGCGTGCCGCACCCGCTGGTTGCTGAACCAGTCCAGCCCCTCCAACCCCACCACGCCGAAGAGATCTCCCAGCTCCCGCCCCGCCTCTTCGTCGGGGGCGATCGCCGCGTCTATCACGAGATCCACGGCCTCGTCGGCGGTCCTCCCGTTGAACTCCTCCAAGATCTCGGTGTCCACGAAGGAGTCCACGGACCGGTAGTGGAAGCACGGCAGGTGGAGCTCCCACAAGAGCGTGATCGCGTCGTCATCGGCGCCCACAGACCCCTGGGACACCCGGTCGATCACCCGCATCAGCCGCTGCAGAGACTCCGTGTCGAACCCGGGCTCGAAGGTCATCTCCCGCAACCCGTCAGAGTGGGCGGCGTACCAGAAGAACTTCTTCGACTCCGCCAGCTCCCGGGAGAACACCATCTCACCGCTCAGGGTCTGCACCTCCGAGGGGGTCAGCAGCACCGACACCTCCCCCTTCTCGAAGAGCTCTCGGAGCCGCTCCAGGGATCGGGCCGCCAGGGTCTCCGCCACCGGATGGTGCGCCGGATACACCCGCAGCACCGTGACCAGGCGCTCCAGGGCCTGGAAGAACCGGGTCAGGGCGGCCCGCTCGGACCGATCCTCGTCGACGCTGACCTCGGAGAGGCCGTCCACGGGCACTTCCAAAGCACCGTCCGAGGCCGCCTCGTCTGCGATGTCTTCGATGCCTTCACTCATGAAACACGACCGGGGCCGCCGGTGGGAACTCGAAAATTGGAACTGAGGACGGCCATCATAGACCTACCGACGGCGATACGCAAAGTTACCTCCGTCAACGCCTTCACCACTGTGGACACCCACCGCTCGGGCACTACACTATCGTCGACTTGTACCCTGGGCCTTCTATGTACCCCATCGTCTCTCTACTCCTGGCCATCGGCACCGCCGGGGCCCTCTGCGCCGACGAGACCACCTGGGAGGAGGCCACCCTCGCGCAGGTCTGGGCCTGGGCCGAGGAGGAGTCTCCCTCCGTCCAGAGCCGCCTCATGGAGTCTCGAGCCTACGAGCTGGCGGCCCGCGGAGAAGATCGTGAGAGACTCCCCAGCTTGTACGTGGAGAGCACCGCCGACGGAGGCCAAAGAGTCAGCCCCGGCGAGGAACGCGCCCTCGGGATCTCGGCGCGGGCCAACGTCCACGCCCGGGCGGAGTGGGTCTTTCTGGATCCCGGAGCTCACGGCGACCAGCGGTCGGCCCGCCTCCAGGTCGAAGAAGCCCTGGCGAGCGCCCTCTCCGAGGCCGATCTGGAGCGCAGGGCCGTCTCGTCCCTCTATTTTGACCTCCTGGCAGCCCAGGATCAGACGAAGGCCGCACGGTCCAGAGTCGAGCTGGTAGACGCCGTGGCAGACGTCGTGGAGCGCCGCGTGGAGGCCGGCGTAGAGACTCCCAGCGCCGCAGCCCGGGCCCAGCGATCTCGCCGGGATGCCCGCCAGGCGCTCTCTGAGGCCGCCACGGCGACGGAGCTCGCCAGAGCCCGACTCGCTGCCACGATCGGCCGCTGTGTTCACCCTGTCGATGACGTCGAGCGCGGCCCGGCGCCTCCGGGAGCCGACAGCGACGCCCCATCGGAGACCCCGGAGGTCACCCACTTGTTGCGGCGCTCTGAGCGCCTCTCCGCCGAGGCCGACGCCGCTCGGAGCCGAGACGCCTTCTCGGCCCGGGCCTTCGGCGCCGCCGGTCTCTACGCCTCCCGGGCCTACGACCGACCCATCGAACCGGAGTACTTCCTGGGCGTCACGGCGCGGTGGCAACCGGATCTCTTCGGGGTCCGTCGGGTTCGGGCCGAGAGCCTCGAGGTCTTCGCCGAAGCCGCTCGGGACGAAGCCCACCGCCGCCAAGACCAGCTCGACCAACGAGCCTCTCAGCTCGCCACGGAGGCGGCGACCCTCACCGCCGAGATCGACGACCTCCGCGAGGCCATCGCAGCCGAAGAGGGCGAACTCGAACGCGTCCGCAGCCGCTGGGAACAGGGCGTCGCCCCCTGGTCGGACGTCCTCGACGCCGCCGATCGCCTCTACACCCTTCAGAACCGCTACTCCGACGCGTCCCGACGTCTCCGCCAGGTGAATGTCTCCTGGGCGGCCGCCACCGGGACCCTCACGCCCCTTACGGACTAACCTCATGGGTCATTCACTTCGTACCTCACTACTCCTGGCCGCCCTCTCGACTCTCCTCGTGGGATGCGGCGACGATGGCCCGCCGGCCTCCGAGGAGTCGGGGTCCACGCAGGCTCTGGCCGTCGCCGCCCACAGGGTCACAGCCGAGGAGATTCGACGAGAGTCCACCTGGCACGGGACGGCCCGCCCGGCCCAGGAGCTGACCCTGAAGGCGCCCCGAAGCGGCCAGGTCACCCGAGTCCAGGTCGCCCGAGGGGACGCCGTCGAGGCCGGCGACGAGATCTTGAGGATCGCCGAACCGGAGCTCGCCGCCCGCATCGACGTGCTCTCCCAGCGGGAGGAGCGCCTCCGCGAGGAAGTCCAACGGTGGGAGTCTCTCCAGGAGATCCAGGCCGCCGGCCCCGCCGAAGTCAACCAGGCCCGCCTCCAGCTCCTGGAAGTTCAGGAGACCCTCTCCAGCCTCCAGGCCTCCCGGGCCCCCTCGGTCCGGGCCCCTGTCGCCGGCCGAGTCATCGCCATCCACGCCCCCTCGGGCTCCCACGTCCAGCCCGGCGAGGTCCTCGTCGAGATCGCCGAGGCCACGCCCATGATCGAGCTCTCCCTCTCCCCCACCGACGCCGCCACCCTCGTCGGCGCCCGGGATCTCCGGATCACCTCCGGGGAGGACACCTTCGAGCTCCTCCAGGTGGTCACCACCACTGGTGAAGCGGGGATGATCGGAGCTCAGATCTACATCGACGCCTCCGACGACGCCCTGATGAAACCCTTCACTATCCGAGCCGTGGAGACCCACGACGCCCTCCTGATCCCCTGGACAGCGCTGGCCACGGAGGACGCGGTCCCCTGGGTGGGTCTCCTCAAAGGCGACCCTCCCGAGGTCACCCGGACCGACGTGGAGCTCGGCCGCTCCCATCGAGACGGCGTGGAGGTCCTCGACGGCCTCTCTGAGGGGGCCGTGATTCTCCGGTACGATCCCCGTTCTGTGGCCGAAGGACGGACTGTGGAGCCCGTGGAGCGCGAGGGAGATCGATGATCCACCCCACCTCGCTTCTGCGAGCGCTCCTGCAAGCCCTGGCCGAACGACGGGTGGCCGTCGGCGCCCTGGCGGGAGTGATCCTCGTCCTGGGAGCTCTGACGCTCTATCAGATGCCCGTGCAGCTCCTCCCCGAGATCCAGTACCCCCAGATCCGGGTGATCGGCGACCTCCCGGGCTACACGTCGAGCATCATCGAAGAGGCGATCAACGAGCCCATGGAGGCCGCCCTGGCCGGGACCCCCGGAGTGGTTCGCCTGGAGAGCCGGTCCGGCGACGGCCGAGCCTACCTGGATCTCTTCTTTGAGCCTGGCTACGACCTGGACCGAGCCCTGCGGGACGTGACCCAGGCCTCCCAGCGAGCCCGGTCCCAGATCCCCGACGAGTTCCCAGAGCCCCGGATCTTCGCCGTCTCCACCGTGGAGCAGCCGGCTCTCCAGATCGCCTTTCAGTCCTCCACCCACTCGGCGCCGGAGATCCGGCGACGGCTTCGCTCCTCGGTGATCCCGCGACTGCGAGGGATCACCGGCGTCGACGCCGTCTACATCGGCCGCGAGGAAGTCCCCGAGCTCGTCGTCGATGTCCACCCTGGCCATCAGATCGACCGCCACGTCGATCTTGCGACCATCGAGGAGTCCCTCCAGGAGGCCACCTCCCCGCCCCCGAGCGGAACCCTCCGGGCAGCCTCCTTCGAAGGGCTCGGGGTCCTCGACGGCGGCCATTGGGATCCCGAGGAGCTCTTGAAGCGCCGGGTCTATATCGACGACCGGTCACCGGTGTCCCTGGACCAGATCGCCAACATCCGGAGGTCCCGCTCCGAAGAGAGCCTGCGGACTCGGATCGACGGCGATCACGCCGTCCTGGTCACCATCCACCGCGCCCCCAACGCCCACGCGCTCCGGATCGCCGACGACGCCCACCGGATCGTCGACTCCGCCAGCCGGTCTGATGGACTGGACGGCATCGACGCCACCATCCTCTTTGACGACTCCCAGGTCACCCGCAGCGCCATCCAGAGCGTGATCGTCGCCACCGTCGGCGGATGCCTCCTGGCGATCCTCCTGCTCTTCTTCGCCCTGAAGGCTCGCCGCCGAGATGTCCCCCTCGTGGGCTTCGTGGTCTTCACCAGCCTCAGCGCCGCCATCATTGTCCTGGGAGCTGCGGGCCAAACCCTGAACCTCCTGACCCTGGCGGGCCTCCTCCTCTCCGTGGGCCTCGGCCTGGACTACGCCATCATCTACCTGGATCGCCTCGACCGTCTCTCGGGTCGATCCGCGGCCGCTATCGACGCCATGATCGACGTGGCAGGCCCACTCTTCGGGGCGCTGCTGACCACCCTGGCCGCGGTGCTCCCCTTCTTGTTGGTGGAAGGGATGGTCGCCCTCCTCTTCCGGCCTCTGATCCTCACCGTGGTCGTCTGCGCCCTGACGAGCTTCGCCTTCGCTCTGGTCCTCCTGCCCTGCTTCGCCTCTCGGAAGCCCTCCGGGGAGGAGGTCACCACCCCGGCGGCCTCCAGCGGCCCCCGCTGGATCCCCCTGCGGTGGGGGCTTACCGCGGCGCTCTTGGCAGTGCTGTGGTGGGGCTTCACGAGCCTCCCCTTTGAGGTCCTCCCCGTCGTCGACGACGGGTTCGTAGAGGTCCGGGCCACCCACCCGGCAGGGATCACGGCGGCCCAGATGGACGAGCTCACCACCGAGATCTCCGAGGCTCTCTCAGCGGTCAACGGAACAGAGACGGTCTTCAGCACCTCCGGCGGGTACTTCCGAGAGGGGCTCCCGTCCTTCCGTCCGGGCACGGCGAACTTCATGGTCCACGTCGACACCGACCAGCAGAGCTCCGCGGCGTGGGCCGACATGGCCCGGGAGGCCGTCGACGATCTCGGGATCCCTCAGCTCGACCTCTCGGTCACGCTCCCCCGGATCCGGGGCGTCCAGACTCGCCTCTCCGACTCCGATCTGGTGGTCGTCCTGACCCGGGACGACGGCGATCTCTTAGCCCTCGGTGAGGTCGAGGGAGAGGTCGCCGACGCCCTGGGAGAGGTGGAGGGCTTGATCGACATCTCCCGGCTCCGCAGCGGCGTCAGCCCCCGGTGGAAGCTGGTCCTGGATCACGAGGAGCTGGCTCGCCATGATCTTCGACCTGCCGACGTCTCACGGGTCTTCCAATACGCCCTGGACGGGCGGGTGCTGCGCGAGCGGATGGACGGCGGAGAGCCGCTGGCCCTCCGGGCCCGATTCGACCGCAGCTACGCCGGCAGCCCCCACCAGCTCGAGGACCTGCAGGTCCTGGTCTCCTCGGCCGGCGGCGTGCCCCTGGGGCAGCTCGGCGAGTTTCGGTTCATCGAAGAGCCGACCCACATCGAGCGTCGAGAGGGGCAGCGGGTGGTGCGGATCGCCGGAGCCTTCGACCCGGCCGGCCCCGGCGCCCGGGCCACCGCCGACGCCGTCGAGGATCGCCTCGACGATCTGGACCTCCCCGACGGCGTGAGCTTCTGGCTGGAGGGTGAAGTCGAAGCCCTGGAAGAGACCAGCCGGACCTTCCTCACGGCCCTCCTCTTGGCCCTGCTGATGGTCCTCACCCTCCTCCTCTTGCAGTACGGATCCCTCTCGTTTGCCGCCTCGGGGCTCCTCACGATCCCCCTCTGCGCCGCCGGCTCCCTCCTGCTCCTCATGGTCCTCGGCCGCCCCCTGGACGCCATGGTCCTGGCGGGGCTTCTGATCGCCACGGGAATCGTCGCCAACAACGTGATCCTCGTCCTCTCTCAGGCACAAACTCTGGCCCAGGAGTCGGACACAATCTCCCTGCCGACAGCCCTGAACCAGGCGGCTCGCGAACGACTGCGCCCGATCGTCCTCACCGCCGCCAGCACAGTCCTGGGGATGAGCCCCCTCCTCCTGGGCGGCGCCGAGGTCTTCGGCCTCCTCCAACCCCTTGCGATCGCCCTCACCGGAGCGCTCCTGATCTCCATCCCCGTGGCCTGTTTCCTCCTGCCCGGGATCGCCACGACCTTCGCCCCATCGAAGGAGCCCGACGAGGGCTAGAACAGTTGCAGAGTCCAGAAAGCGGCCCCGAACGCCACGCCACAGCCCACCACGGTGACCCCCAGATAGGCCATCGCCTTACCGATCCCTTCGTCCAAGAGCCCCAACCACTCCGTGCAGAAGCTCGAGAACGTCGTGTAGGCTCCGCAGAACCCCACCCCGGCAAAGACCAGGACCGGGGCGTCGATCACCTTGGTGACGTCCGGCTCCAGGGCCCCGAAGAGGGCCCCGAGCAAGAGGCTCCCCGTAACGTTGACGAAGAGCGTGGGCGCCGGAAACCGGGGCTTTCTCTTGGCCCAGGCCGTGGCGATCCAGAACCGGGCCACCGCCCCCATCGCCCCGCCGACGATCACCAGCAGTATCGCCACCAGGCTCATGCCCCCTCCTCTGCGGCTTTGGAGTGACCCACAGCTTCCCCCAGCTTGATCCCCCACCGGGCCATCAAGATCCCCCCGATCAACGACAACCCCACATAGAGGCCCAAGACCAGGAGATCTTGTCGCAGGAGCACCAGGAAGGCGTCCGCCGCGAAGGTCGACATCGTCGTGAACCCCCCGCAGAACCCCACCCCCACGCCGGTCCGCAGCCACGCCGGAGCCCCCTCGTGGGTGGCCAGATACCCCGTCACACACCCCAGCAAGAACGCCCCGGTGACGTTCTCCACCCCTGTGGCCAGGGGCACCGAGGGGTGATGAAGCCACACGTTCAGGCCGTACCTCAGCAGCGTTCCCAGGGCCCCCCCGGCTGCGACAAAAACCGTCTCCCGCACTATCGACCGTTTCATCCGTCGTTGTCCTCACCTCACCGGTGGCTAGCTTGAACCCATGGACCATACCGAATCGGGAGGGAGAGACAATGCTGACGCGCGAAATACCACGCCATGAATGGCAATCCTATTTCGAGGAGGTCACCCGACAGCTCACGGTGATGACCGTCGACGTGGAGGTCTCCTCGGCCACCATGGGCTCTCAACCGGAGCTCACCGCCGTCCAGCTCCGGGGCCTCTCCTACGATCCCCACGACGACGCCTTCTCGATCCTCGCCGGCTCTGTGGAGCATCGGATCACAGCACCCACGGAGATCTTCGTCGAGGAGGAGCCCCGGGGGCTGCTCTCCATCCAGGTGATCGACGGCGAGGGCCGGCAACACCTGGCTCGATTCACCCGGGCCCTGCCCCTGCCGAGCCCCGGGCGCGCCATGCCCTAGAGAGGTTTGCACTGCTATCGGATCAGACCTACTCTTCCCGGACCTTCTTCCACCGAGGTCTGGCGTGAAGTCTCTGATCCCCCTTCTCTTCGCTCTCGTGGTCGCCCTCTCCTCGTCGGTCGCCGCCGCTCAGGACAGCCCCGACACCTGGGACCGCCTCGGCGCTGAGCCCCGCTCCGAATGGGCCGCCACCGAGCTCGCCCTGGGCCAGGCCTTCCACGGCCTGGTCGTGGGCTTCGACGCCTGTGTCTCCTTTGAGTGCAACTCTGCCCAGGCCTGGGTGGGCCTACCCCTCTTCCTGGCCGTCATCGGCACCTCGGCATCGCTCTTCGCCGTCGGAAGCGAAGGTACCTATCCAGGACTCACGAACACCTTCAACTCCGCTCCCAACTGGGGATGGGGGATCGGGCTCGCCACCGGCCATATCGCCGGCCTCTCCGCCCGGGCCGTCGCCGGGTCTCGAATCATCGGAATGTCCGCCGCCCTGGGCGGCAGCTACTTCATCGCCGACGCTCTGCGCCCCACCGCCGGCGACGTCGCCATGGTCAACGCCGCCGGCATCTGGTCCCTTCTCTATTATCTGATGATCGTCGAGGGGATCATGGACCGAGATCAGACCGACCGCGCCCGCGCCGTGGGCCTCCTCACCACCACACTGACCGCCGGCACCGGCGCCGCGGTGGCCACCTATTACATGCCGATGTCCCGTAGCCGCCTTGGCCTGGTACAGCTCACCGCCTTCGGCGGCGGCCTCCTCGGCATGCTCGCCACCATCGACACCGATAGCTCTTGTCTTCGGTGGGCCACCATCCTGGGCACGACCACGGCGGCCTTCGCCCTGGGCTTCTTCCTGACCCGCGACTGGGACCCCGACGTCTACTCCCGTCCCTGACTCCTATGACCACCAACCTCACAGACATCGACGACCACGCCCTGACCCTGGTCTTCAAGACCATGGGACTGGAGGACCGCCCCGTCGACCAGGCCCGCACAGTCACCGTCGGCGCCCCTCTGATCGCCGAGCAGACCGCCCAGCACCTCGTCGCCAAGCTCCCCCGACTGCTCCGGGACGGCGACCGCGACACCGTCCCGGAGCTCAAGATCATGGGCACCCTTGGCGAGGGCGGTATGGGCCGCGTCGAGCTCGCCGAGCAGCTCTCCCTGGGCCGCGAGGTGGCCGTCAAGAAGGTCCGCAAAGACTCCCGGTCGGACCGCACCACTCTGGTCCTCTTGCGAGAGGGATGGACCACGGGACTCCTGGAGCACCCCAACATCGTGCCCGTGTACTCTCTGGGACGCGACGACGACGGCGAACCCCTGATCGTCATGAAGAAGATCGGCGGGACCTCCTGGCTCTCGATCATCGAAGACCCGTCGCTGGCCCCCGAGCCCTTCCAGAACCTCTCTCCCCTGGACCTCCACCTGGAGATCCTCAGCCAGATCTGTAACGCCTTAGCCTTCGCCCACGCCCGGGGGATCATCCATCGCGATCTCAAGCCCGAGAACGTCATGATCGGGGAGTTCGGGGAGGTCTACGTCCTGGACTGGGGCATCGCCGTGGCCCTCGAAGAAGACCCACGGGGCCGCCTGGCCCTGGCACGAGATATCTCCCAGCCGGCGGGCACCCCGGCCTATATGGCCCCCGAGATGGTCGACGGCGACGGCGAAAAGATCGGCGTCACCACGGACATCTTCCTCCTGGGCGCCACCCTCCACGAGGTCCTCACCGGGGAGCCGCCTTACTCCGGCAAGAGCCTCTTCGCGATCCTCATCGAGGCCCACGACTGCCACCCCCCAACTTTTGACGACTCGATCCCCGAAGAGCTGGCCGCCATCTGCCGACGGGCCATGGCCCGGGAGCCCCAGGACCGATACCCCTCGGCGTCGGCCTTTCGAGAGGCCCTCCAGGACTTTCGCCGCACCCGCCAGGCCCGACGACTCGCCGACCGCGCTGACGCCCGCCGTCAGGAGCTGACCGCGGCGCTACAGGCGGAGTCCGAGGAGGAGACCGACGACCGCGACCTCTACAAGATCTTCGGCGAGTGCCGGTTCGCCTACGAGCAGTCCCTGGAGATCGATCCCGGCAACGATCGGGCCACCCGGGGCCTCCAGGCCGCCCTTCAGACCATGGCCGATCGGGAGCTGCGCCGTGGCGCCCTCAACGCCGCTCAGCTCCTGATCACCGACTTCCCGACCCCCTCCCTGGAGTATCAGAATCGGCTCGTCGAGCTCTCCGAGTCCCTGTCGGCCCGAGAAGAGGAGTTCCAGCGCCTCCAGCAGATCAGCCACGACACAGACCTCGAGGTGGGCCGCGCCTCCCGGGCCCTCTTCGCCGCTATCATGGGGACCCTGTGGGGCATCCTTACCTTCGGGCTGGCCATGTTCGTCCAGAAGGACCTCGTTGAGATCTCCCCCCCACGGATGCTCGCCCACATTCTCTTCGTGACAGCCCTCCTCGGGGTGGTGATCTACCTCTTCCGGGACCGATTCTTCGCCAACGAAGTCAACACCCGGATGATCCGGGGGGTCTTCGCCACCTTCCTCTGCGCCAGCCTCTTCCGAGGCATGAGCTGGCTCATGGAGATCCCCCACCGCACCGCTCTGGCCAGTGAGATTCTCCTCTACGGGACGGCAGCCCTGGTGCTGGCCGCCACCGTGGACCGGCGCCTGATCGCCATCGCCGCACCGCTCCTGATCGCCGCCATCGTGGGGGCCGCCGCCCCGTCGGTAGTGCTCTGGGCCTTCGCCACGGCCAACGTGGTCGGCATGGGCCTCCTGGCCTGGATCTGGTGGCCCGACGAATCCCGGCCATGCCGGGAGTAGCGTTCAGCGGGTGCCCGGCCCTCCAGGTGACTGCCCCTCAGTCCGAAAGCTCTGACGCGTCGTCGATGTCCACCGCCGTGTCGGAATGCATCGAGATCCCCGGGAGGTGGTACCAGGAGCCCCCGTGGTTGTTTCGTATCACCGTGTCCCGGATCACGATGTCTCCGGACCTGTCGTTGGTGACGAAGAAGACCCCCGACCCGTGTGCGTTGACGGAGTTCTCCTCGATCTCCACGCCGCAGAGCGACAGCGTCATGGTGTTCCCGTCGTTGTAGATCCCGCCTCCACTGCCGCCCCCGGGGGTGCCCGCCTGGGCCGGGTTGCCTCCGTTGCCCACGGCCCGGTTATGGGAGAATCGTGAATTGTAGATCGACCAGGAGACCCCGATGCTGCTGATCCCCCCGCCGTTGGAGCACTGGTTGCCCAGCTCGTCGCTCCCCCCGAAGGTGCTGTTCACCACATACACCGGGCGGCCTTCGTACTGACTGAACGCTCGGACCGCGCCCCCGCCCACGTCGGGGCCCTCGTCGGCGCAGACGTTGTTGAAGAACCGCGAGTTGATGATCTTCAGCCGCCCCCCGCGGGCCCACACCGCCCCGCCGCCTCCGGTCTGCCCTTCCCCTTCGCTGCGAGAGTTTCCGTCCACGAAGGTCAGGTTTTGGAGGGTCAGCCGCGGGTGATCCTGGTTCTGGCAATGAGGCGTGGTCCAGACCAACTCCTCGTCGCAGGTGTTCATGTACAAGATCCGGGTGGAGCCACCGCCGCTCAGGGTCACCAGACCGCCCCCGTCGATCACGACCTCCTCGGAGACGTTGTTGAACACACGGGCCGGCCGATCCACGGTGATCACTACGGGCTCATCACCGCAATCAAAGGTGATCACCCCTCCGGCGGTCACGGCGTCGATGAACGCCTCACCGGTACAGCTCTCTGGCGAGCCGTCGCCCACCACGGTCGTGGGATCGCTGACGTCTTCCAGCCCTGCCTCAGCCGGCACCGGGCATCCTCGGTCCGTGCCCGCCGGAGGACCATCAGCGGGGTCTGTGTACGGGTTCGGCACGTCCACCGTCGCGCCACCGGACCCGTCAGGGCCACAGCCCACAGCCCACATCAAGGTCAGACCGACGACGATGGCAGCACAGCTCAAGACTCTCTTCATCCTTGCCTCCTCCTACTCCCGGCGCTCGATCCACACCGCTGTGGCCATCCTCCCGGTCACCCCATCACGACGATAGGAGAAGAACTCCTCCTCCGCATAGGTGCACCGCTCCTCGCCACGGATCTCCATCACCCCCAGCCGGGCCAACCGTTGACGGGCCAGGCCGTGCAGGTCGGCGACGAACCGCTCCTGCGGGTGCCACGGCGACGCCCCAAAGCAGGCGTCGGCCTCGGGATCCCTGGCGAGGAACTGCTCTCGGACCTCGGGCCCCACCTCAAAGCGCTCCGGTCCGATGCAGGGACCGAGCCAGGCGACCAGCTCTTCCGGATTCCCCCCCATGGCCTGTACCGTCGCCTCGATCACCCCATCTACGAGCCCCCGCCACCCGGCGTGGGCGGCCGCGACGACCTCGAAGTCCTTGGACCACAGCACCACGGGCAGGCAGTCGGCGGTCATCACCACGCAGGCCACCCCCTCCTCTCGGCACACGCTGCCGTCGGCCTCTTCCTCCCCGACGACGGCTGCGGCGTCCACCACCCGGGTGCCGTGTACCTGGCTCAAGAAGACCGGGCGCACCCCTTCGGGCTCGAAGACCCGTCGGCGATTCTCCCGCACCGCCTCACGGTCATCGCCCACATGGTCCCCGAGGTTCAATGACTCATAGGGCCCTACACTGATCCCTCCTCGCCGATCAGTGCTCAGGACCTGCACGGGTCCTTCAGAGAATCGGGTCGCGAACATCAGAGCCACCCTTCCAACCAGGGGATCACCTCGTCCACCTCCAACTCCAGTCCCCAGGCCTCGTTGATCGGGTCCACCAGCGCCTCCGGTCCGTTGTAGAACTCGAAGGTGGTCACCTCCACCAGGAGGAGCCCGTCACCGGTGAGCTCCAACAACCGCCGGGCCGCCCAGTCGATGGGCTCTCCGTCGCCATCGAGGCGGCGGAGCATCTCCAGAAATCCTGTCATCGCCTCCTCGGCGTAGATCAGCACCCGGCCCTCCCGGTCCGGGTTGAGCTGCTCCACCAGAAAAGCCGCCGCGAAGGTGATCGCCGTGGCAAATCCGGGCTCCTGCAGGATCGGCCCATGGTTCAGGCCCGACGTCTGGGCGTCGAGCTCCTCCTCCTGGAGGTACCAGACCCCCTCCACGTGGTCGCACTCGTCGGCGAAGTCCCATACCGGCCCGAAGGGCACCAGGGTGTCCCACTCGTCGTGGAGCACCAACATCGGCGCTCCCAGGCGATCGCAGACATCGTCGGCCCGGTACCCCGAGAACCCCTCCCCGTCGAGCTGCCCCAGCCCGGCGTTCACCCGACGAATGAAGGGATCAAAGGCCGCCCGGGCCACCTGCAAGGGGAACCCGCTGAAGATCTCCTCGATGCCTTCGGTCATGTAGTGGTGGAACACCTCGAAGTCCACGGGCGGAAAGAGAGCCGCCGTGGTCACCGGCCCCACGTTGTCCGGCGCATAGGCCGCTCCGTAGACCGCCATGAACCCTCCCCAGGACAACCCGAAGGTCCCCATTCGGTCGGGGTTCACCTCTTCTCGATCGCCTAGAAACTCCATGGACGCCGTCATGCTCCGCACGAAGCCGTCGATGCCATCCCCCGCATAGAACCTCCCAAACACGAAGGCCACACCCATCCCGTTCAAGAGCCACAGGTTCCCTCCATCAGCGATCTCGCCCATAGGCGTCGGGGCGAAGTTGATATTCGCCGAGGTCCCGGGATCATAATCGGGTCCGTCCACATCGGGATGAGACCCGGGAGGAAGTTCCGCCCACCGCTCGTCGACCTCTTCCAGGGTCCAATCGATCCCATCGTAGGCCTGGGCCACCACCATCATCGGCCCGGGCCGCTCCTCGGGGCGGGGCGGGGTCCACATCAGGTAGGCGAACTCCCCGTCATCCCGAGGCACCCGCACCAACTCAAAGGTCCGCGGCCCCTCGTTGTACTGATGCACATAGGTCCCCAGCACCACGGGCTCATCGGTGGGGAGATCCTGGTTCTGGTTCTGGTTCTGGTTCTGGTTCTGATTCTGGTTCTGATTCTGGTCCTGGTTGGGCTCCCCGATATTCAGCCCCCCGTTTCCGAGGTCGTCTTCTTCTCCGGCCGTGTCACCACAGCCGACCAGGACCATCATCGCGATCAACGAGGCACTAAGGATCTTCGAAACACGCATGGGTACTCTCTCAACGCAAGGGGTTCGTCCACGTTCCAGAACGGGAAAAGTCTACCGTAATCGGCCCGGCGGCGGTGCCGAAATGACAGGTACCACCCACATCCCAGGGGATCCGATCCGACCGCACCAGGGCCTCGGCGGCTCCCACCAGCTCCGTGATGGCCACCGAGATCGGCACCCGCACCTGCTCCCGACCCTTCGCCGGGATCCGGGCCTGGGGCCGCACCACCCCGCGGGCCATGGCCGACTCGAAAAGGTTCAGGTTCCAATCCACCTGATCCAGGGGCATCTCGATGTCATTGGGGTTATGCAGATTCAACAAGAGCCCGATGTCCAGGGTCTCCCAGGTCAACCGCTGCAACTCCACCTGCCGGACCTCCGCCTGGGGCGCCACACAACTCACGGCGAACACCCCCGCCATCAAGAGGCTCAACAGCCCCACCACCATCGACCAACCGCGGCGATTCATGCTCACTCCAGATTCAAGGCTTCTCATCGCTCGTCGTCGATTATCGCCGGGACGGGGTCGAATATCCAGGTGTGATCCACCAGCGCCCGAGGGCGCACCGCCCTCCGTTGACGCACGCCCCCCACCTCTATACAAACTGCCCCTCAGCCCCACCGGCTCCCCCAGGTGTTACGATGAACAAAGAACAATCCTTCGAGCTCGACCTCCTCGACTTCCACGGTGAAGCCCTGGAGCTCTCCTTTGAAGCCCCGGCCGAGGCCGCCACCTGGCTCTTCGACGGCGTCGACGTCCCTGTGCGCCTCGACGAAGACGGCGCCTTTCGGACCGAACTCCGCGCTCAACTTATCGGTTCCACGGTCTACCTCGACGGCTCGATCTCTGGCGACTTCCACCTCAAATGCGGCCGGTGCTTGCAGTGGCGACCGTTTGAACTTGACGAAGAGGTCGCTTTTGTGTTGATGTCTCGCGCCTCCTGGGAGGACCGTTACGAGGGAAACGATGAGATCGCCCTCGACGAAGCCGACCTGGACGTGAGCTATTACGACGGCGAAATCCTTGACCTTCGCCCCCTCTTACGGGAAGCCTTGCTCCTTGAAGTACCTGGCTTCCCCCTCTGTCCCGAGTCCCTCCGGGAAGCCTGCGACAGAGACTACGAGGCGGTCGTCGGTGAGGAAAAGCTCGCTGAAAACGAAGCCAACTCCATAGACCTGCGGTGGGCCAAGCTGCGGGACATTCAATTGGACGATGGTGATTAGACGCAAAGGAAGGACGCCATGGCGGTACCGAAGAAAAGAAAATCTCAGGCCAAGACCCGCTCTCGTCGTGCCAACCACGACAAGACCGCGGCTCCGAACCTCCAGCGCTGCCCCCAGTGCTACGCGGCCAAGCAGCCCCACCGGGCCTGCATGGAATGCGGGTACTATCGGGACGAGCAAGTCGTCGAGAAGTGGGACGTCCTCTAAGATCCGGGCCTGACTGATGTCATCCCTACACCGGGTCATTGAGGTCGTCGCCGAGGTCTTTGAGACCTCTGCCGACGAGCTCTCGGGGGAGATGAAGTTCAGCGACGATCTGGGCGCCACCAGCCTCGACGTAGTCACCCTGGTGTGGCGCATCGAGGAGGTGTTTTCTCTGGGCGAGCTCGACGAAGAGAGCTTGAAGTCCGTGGAGACCCTCGCCGATCTCGCCGAGCTGGTCGACTCTCGCCAGGGTGATCCCTCCGAGGTCGTCGAAGTCTTTGACGTCGCCCTCGCCGCGGACCACGCCGGCGTGGGGTTGAAGGCCACCCTCGTGGAGGCCCTGAAGGCCGACGGCCTCAACATCCGCGATCTGGGCCCCGCCGACACCACCGCCGTGGACTACCCCGACTTCGCCGAGCGCGTCGCCCGGTTCGTCGCCGAAGGTCACGCCCACAAGGGCATCCTGATCTGCGGCTCCGGAGTGGGCATGTCCATCGCCGCCAACAAGGTCCCCGGGATCCGGGCGGTCCTGGCCACTCACACCCTGCAGGCCGAGCTCTCTCGCCGACACAACGACGCCAACGTCCTCTGTCTCGGCGAGCGTCTCACCGGTCCGGACCTGGCCAAAGCCTGCGTCCGCGTGTTCTTGAACACCTCTTTCGACCCCGGCGACGACGGGCGGCACCACCGCCGTGTCCGCCGAATTCACGACCTGGAGCCCTCCGACGGCTCTTCCTGAGGCATCCCCCTCCCCACAGGCGTTATGCGCTGTCCCTTCTGCGGCCACCTCCAAGACCGCGTCGTCGACTCCCGACAGGCTCGCGACGGCGCGGCGATTCGTCGTCGCCGGGAGTGTCTGGCCTGCGAACGGCGGTTCACCACCTACGAGATCATCGAAGAGGCCTTCCCACAGATCATCAAGCGCGACGGCGCTCGGCAAGAGTACGATCGCGCCAAAGCCATCCGGGGGATCCGCCTGGCCTGTAGCAAGCGACAGATCCCCACCTCCGACATCGATCAGGTCGTCGATCGCGTCGAGGAAAAGCTCCTGGAGACCGGCGTCCGGGAGGTGAGCTCCGACTGGTTGGGGACAGCGATCACCGCAGAATTGCGCGATCTCGATCCCGTCGCCTATATTCGCTTCGCCAGCGTGTACCGAGGCTTCAGCGAGGTCGAGGAGTTCCTCCACGAGCTCCGAGAGCTCGGCGACACCACCAGCGCCGAGGCCACCGACGACGAGGAAGAGTCGTGAATGATGAGCGGCACATGGCCCGAGCTATCGAGCTCGCCGCCCGCGCCCGGGGGCGCACCCACCCCAACCCCCTGGTGGGCTGCGTGATCGTCCGCGACGGGGAGGTCCTCGGGGAGGGATTCCACCGTCAGGCCGGCGAAGACCATGGCGAGGTCGACGCTCTGAAGGCCTGCGTCGAAGATCCCCGGGGAGCCGACCTCTACGTCAATCACGAGCCCTGCTGCCACCACGGCCGCACCCCGCCCTGCACGGACGCTATCCTCGAGGCTGGCATTCGCCGGGTCGTCGTGGGCACCATCGATCCCGACCCTCGGGTCAGCGGCCGCGGCCTCGAGGTGTTGCGGGAGGCCGGCGTCGAAGTGATCTACGGCATCCTTGAAGAAGAGAGCCGGGCCCTGAACGCCCCCTTCTTCAAGTACATCCAGCAGAAGCTCCCCTGGGTGGCAGCCAAGTGGGCCATGAGCCTCGACGGCAAGATCGCCACCCGCAGCGGCGACTCCCGTTGGGTCACAGGACCCGAGGCTCGCCGGCGAACCCACCAGCTTCGAGACGAGCACGACGCGATCCTGGTCGGGAAGGCCACCCTCCTGCGCGACGATCCGGCCCTGACCTGCCGCATCGAAGGCGGCCGCGATCCGCTGCGCTTCGTCGTCGACGCCCGCCTCGAGGCCCCCCTGACCCATCAGGTCTTTCAGGCCGATCACTCCCCGGAGAAGACCGTCGTCCTCACCGCGGTCCCAGACGGCTCCCCGTCGGATCGCGACAAGCGGGCAGCCCTGGCAGACCGCGGCGTCGAGATCCAGGAGATCCCCACCGACGACCGGGGCTGGCTCTCCCCCCGGGCCATCCTGGAGGCGATCCATCACCGGGAGCGCATGAGCGTCCTCGTCGAGGGCGGCGGTGCCCTCCTGGGATCCCTCTTCGACGCCGATCTGATCGACTACGCCTACGCCTTCATCGCCCCCGTCCTGGTGGGCGGCGCCGACGCACCCACCCCGCTGGAGGCCCTGGGGCTCGCCGCCATGCGCGAGCGCCGAACGATCCAGCCCCCGCAGCTCGAGGAGGTCGGGAACGACTGGTTGATCCACGGCCCCTGCGTCACCGCTCCTCCCGAGGAGGACTCCTGATGTTCACAGGACTCATCGCCGACATCGGCACCGTTCGTGCCCGCAAGCAGGGCGGCCGAAACTGGTCGGTCACCATCGCCACCGGCTTCGACACCTCGGACTTCGAGATCGGCGAGAGCATCGCCGTCGACGGGGCCTGCCTGACGGTCACCGCCTTCGACGGCGACTCCTTCTCCATCGACGCCAGCCCCGAGACTCTCTCCCGGACCACCCTGGGGGACCGCCCCGTGGGCGCCCGGGTCCACCTGGAGCGGGCCCTCCGGGTGGGCGATCGTCTCGGCGGCCATATTGTCCTCGGCCACGTCGACGCCGTCGGCACCATCCGATCCCGATCCCGGGACGACAACGCCATCCTCTTCACCATCGAAGCCCCCGAGGAGGTCCGGCCCTACCTGATCGACAAGGGCTCCGTCGCCGTCGACGGCGTCAGCCTCACGGTCAACTCCGTCGACGGAGCCCTCTTCTCCCTGGCGATCATCCCTCACACCCTGGAGAAGACCAACCTCGGTGACTATCATCCCGGGCGAGCCGTGAACCTCGAGGGTGACGTCCTCGGTAAGTACGTACGAAAGTTCGTAGATCCCGCCTCGACGGCCCTGACCATGGAAGCGCTGGCGAAGGCCGGGTTCTCCGCGTAAGGTGGCGCCCTCTCTTCTGGAGGTACATGTGAACGAGAACACCGAACCTATCGAACGGGTCGAGCGAGCCCTCCGGGCCATCGCCGACGGCCAGATCGTCATCCTCATCGACGCCGAGGAGCGCGAGAACGAAGGCGATCTCTGCATGGCCGCCGAGAAGGTCACCCCGGAGCAGATCAACTTCATGGCCACCTACGGGCGAGGGTTGATCTGCCTGACCCTGACGGGGGACCACATCGATCGCCTGAAGATCCCCATGATGGTCGACCAGAACACCAGCCCTTTCGGCACGGCCTTCACGGTCAGCATCGAAGCCGCCGAGGGCGTCACCACGGGCATCAGCGCCGCCGACCGATCTCGGACCATCCAGGCCGCCGTCGCCCCCGACGCCGGGCCTAACGACATTGTGATGCCCGGCCACGTCTTCCCCCTGCGGGCCCGCGACGGCGGCGTCCTGGTCCGCACAGGGCAGACCGAGGGCAGCGTCGACCTGGCCCGAATGGCTGGTCTCACCCCCGCCGGGGTGATCTGCGAGATCATGAACGAAGACGGAACCATGGCCCGGCTCCCGGACCTTCAAGAATTCGCCGCCCGTCACGACCTGATCCTCCTCTCCGTCTCGGACCTGATCCAGTACCGCCTCCAGCACGAGAGCCTCCTGGAGGTCGTCGAGGAGGCCCCGCTCCACACCGAGTACGACGGCGACTGGCGAGTACGGGTCTACAAGAGCCGCCTCGACGGCGCCGAACACCTCTGCTTTATCTGCGGGACCCCCGACCCCGACGTCCCCACCCCGGTGCGGGTCCAGCCTCGATGGGACACCTTCGACGTCTTCACCCATCACCGCAGCCCCTCGGCTCGCCAGCTCTCGGGGACCATGGAGTTCATCGCCAGCCAGGGCTGCGGCGTCCTGGTCTACCTCGACAAGCAGGAGGTCTCGGCCTCCGACCTGGTCCGCCAGCGGGTCCTCGACGAGGAGGCCCCCCCGCAGCAGACCCCCGAGGAGATCGCCAACCAGCCCAAGAAAACCCTCCGAGCCCTGGGCGTTGGCGCCCAGATCCTGCGCAGCGCCGGGTGCGGCGCCGTCCGCGTCCTGACCAACCGACCCAAGAAGATCGTCGGCACCGAGAGCTTCGGCATCACCATCGTCGATCAGGTGCCCATCCCCGAACCCACCTCGTAAGGAGGCCCCGATGCCCCGCATCATCGAAGGCGATTTCTCCGCCAAGGGCAAACGCTTCGCTATCGTCGCCGCCCGCTTCAACTCCATCTTCGCCGACCAGCTCGTGGCCGGCGCCATCGACACCCTCACCCGCCACGGGGCCGCCGACGACGATCTGGTGATCCTCCGATGCCCCGGGAGCTTCGAGCTGCCCCAGGCCGCCGCCAAGGCCGCCGCTCACCTCGACGTGGACGCCGTGATCTGCCTCGGCGTCCTGATCCGGGGCTCCACCCCTCACTTCGACTACATCGCCGCCGAGGCCGCCAAGGGGATCGGCGCCGTGGCCCGCGACTCTTCCTTGCCCGTGGCCTTCGGCGTGATCACCTGCGACACCCTGGAGCAAGCCGTGGAGCGCAGCGGCTCCAAGGCGGGCAACAAGGGCGCCGAGGCGGCCCTGGCAGCCCTCGAGATGGCCAACCTCTACGCCGCCCTGGGGAACTCATGACCGACTACCCCCGAAAGGCCCGACGAGCAGCCCTTCAGGTCCTCTACGCCATCGACGTCTCCGGCCTCTCGGCCCCCGACGCCCTGGCGGACCTGGCCGACTCCCTCCAGGACGACGGGGAGCCCGTCCAGGAGTTCTGGGCCGACGTGGAGCGTCGGGTCGCCGCGGTCACGAACAATCTGGAGGCCCTCGATCAGGAGATCACTGAGCTCAGCCCTACCTGGCGAATCGAGCGGATGGCCGCCGTGGATCGAAACCTCCTTCGCCTGGGAATTCAAGAGCTGATCCATGGCGAGACCCCGCCGCTGGTGGTGATCAACGCTTGCGTGGAGCTCGCCAAGGAGTTCGGCTCCAAGAGCACCCCCGGGTTCATCAATGGCCTCCTGGACCAATGCTGCAAGAATCGCGACATCCCCGTCACGCGGTGAGACCGACCCTCCTGGTCCTGATCGCCTTCCTCTGCGCCGGGTGCTTCCCGCCGCCGGAGCCGCCGCCCCGGTTCGCCCCTGGCGAGCCCCTCTACGATCGCTTCACCTCCCCGGGCAAACGGATCGTCCTGGAGGGGCCCGACGGCCCCACCATGAAGATGCGCACCCGGCGATCCGGGCTCCGGGTCTACGACGAACTCTCTCGCCCCGTGGGTCGGGTGTCCTTCGACGACGAAGGCAACGTCGCCCTCATCGTCCCCGGCGAAGATCCGATCTCGCCCGAGTGGCTCCAACCCGACGTGGCTGTCCTGCACGGGGCCTGGCGAGTGGAGCGCGCCGACAACGGCTGGGATGTCTTCAACGCCGACGGAGAGCTCCTGGCCCTCTGGCGTCTACAGCCCCCGGAGGACCGAGCCGGCGACGGCGTCGACGACGGCGAATCCCGATGGGTAGCGCGGGACAGCTACGGTGACACCCGGGTCTACACCGTGGACACCGACGCCCAGGGCGCCTACACCACCCTCCTGCGCGACCCCCAGGGCCGCCGGGCCCTGGCGACCCGGGCCGAGCTCTCTCCTCTGGAGGTCCTCGCCTTCCACCTCACGGACCTCCCCCCGGGCCCCCGGGCCACCCTGGCCCGATGGGCCACCCATCACCTCCACGAAGACCGAACCTCCGACGAGATCTGAATTCTTCTTCAGATCCATTCGTTGAACCTCTGCGTTCAATGATTAGGTTCTCAGGAAGTGCCTGAGACGAACGTCAGGCACGGTTTGTGCAGGACCTCCTCCCGTGGGATCCCTTCGATCCCCTGCCTTGTGGGGAACAAACTCCCCGGGTACGATGGTTCAAAGCTACGAAGGCTTCGCCCATGACGGCGAAGTGGTAACCGAGAGGGTGGCGCCCAATGGAAGTGCAACGATTTGAACAAGCCATCTTGAAAATGGCCTTCGAGACTGACGCCCGAATTACGACTGCTTCGGTCGCTTACTACCTGGGCATCCCTTCCCGAAAAGCCAACCAACTCCTGGAGACCCTCCTGGAAGAGGGAGTCCTGGAGCTCGACAGCGACGAAGAGGGCAACCTCTACTACTTTGTCCCCGACCACCGGTCCGGGGACGCCCCCACGCCGCCCCGGCTCGACCCCGCCGAAGACGGCTGGGAAGAAGTGGCCGCCGCCGCCGACGCCGCCGCTGGCAAAGAGAACGCCCCGACCCCGAAGAGCCCCGTCGTCGCCGAGCGGTTCACCACCTCCATCAACGAGAGCGGCCCCTCGGAGACCCTCTCCCCCACGGACTTCAGCCCCTATCCGGGGGCTGACGGCGGCTTCGGCCGTCCCGACGAGGCCCCTTCCCACCAGTCCTACCAACAGCCGACCCCCGATTGGTTCCAGGGCACCTCTCAGCCCCCGACCCGCCGATCCACCCGGGAGACCTTCACCTCCCGATTCGATGGCCTCCCCGACGGCTCTACCAGCCGCCTGGGCCGCCCCGACGCTCGCCCCAACCGGTGCGGCCCCACCTCGGTCGTCGTCGACGCCGGCGTGACCTGCGAGCCCAAGCCCCTGGCCAACGCTCGCCCCACGGTCACCACCTGCGCCGAGGTCGACACCGCCCCCTTCTCCCAGTCCCAGGACTACGGTGGCTTCGGGTTCACCGCCCCCACTCAGTCCACAGCCCTGGCCACCACCACGGCCTCCGGCGAGCTCGCCCTCTCCGCCGATCATATCGATCAGCCCGAGCATCAGCCCGGCATGGCTCTCCTCTTGAGCCTGATCCTCTGCGGCACCGGCCAGATCTACAACGGCGAGGTCAGCAAGGGCATCATCATGCTCATCCTGACCTTCCTGCTGTGGTTCGTCTTCCTCGGGTGGGTCGTCCACATCTGGTCCATCGTCGACGCCGTCGTCGTCGCCGAGCGGATCAATCGCCAGTCCTCATCGTCCACCTGATTGGCTCGCTTTTTTCAATCCCTTTGATCGGGTAGCCTTTCTCCATGGCTCTCGCCATGTGTCTTCAAGGATCCGATCATGGGCGGTCCCCATACATCACTCCTCCCCGTCGCGCTGGGTCTCTCTGTCTTTCTGACGAGCTGCTCCTTCGTTGAGTTCGAGCGCAGCCCCTACGCCCCCCGGGGCTTCGACGTGGTCTACTCCGACCAGGAGGACCTGACCTTTCTGGTGTGGCGGATCCAGGACGACGCCCGGCTCCGGAGGGTCCACTTCGAGCTCTTCATCGACGGCGAGTTTCAGCCCCTCGACCTCGCCGATACCGCCTTTCCCCACGAGCCCTTCGATTGCGACCGGATCTACACCTGTGTCCAGTTTCAGATCCCCGGTCGGTGGGAGCCCCCTGAGTCGGGCCCGGCCCTTCGGGCCGTGGACCGCCGCCACGGGATCTTCAACGCCACTGAGCCCCGGCTCCACGAAGCCCCCGTGACCTTCGCCATCGATCCCATCGCCATCGACAACAACCGGTCCGTCCGCCCTTACCTCTTCGACTTCTTCGCCGATGAGGACATCCCCCTGCGCCGATCCTTTCAGTGGGGCATGGCCGACGTCCCCGTCCACCACGGCTGTGGAGCCGAGGGTGTCACCATCCCGAACGTCGACTTCTCCTCCCTCCACGATCCGGTCCCTCTGCCCCAGGGGTGGAGTGAAGACACTCCATGTATGGTGGTTCGACCCCACCGCTCCGACCGCGACGGCGATCAAGTCTCGGCCCACTTACAACCGGGGCCCATGCTCTACGGCGAACGCATCGACGAGGACGTCCCCGTCATCAACCACCCCACAATGATCGCCTTCATCGCCGATCTCCAGGTGGTCAACGAATCCCGCTGTGAACGCATCATCTCCGAGATCACCTCCACCATCGCCGACGCCCTGAGCCAACGCCCGGCGCCCCATCACGTCCTGGGCACCTTCCGCCCCCTCGATCAAGAGGGCCAGCAAGAGAACGGCTGCTCTCAAAACCCCCACTCCACCCTACCGATCCAGCAGATCCAGGCCGCCATCGACCAACGAGCCGAGATCTGGGATCAAGACACCACGGTGGTCCTGGTCTACCTGAACAACGTGGAGCTCGCGCCGCCAAACAACCACCTTCAGGATCTGGGTAACCTGGCCTTCTACGTCGAAGACCGACCGGACACGGAGCTCTTCACCTGGCTGATCGCCTCCAACACCATCCGGGCTCTCTACATCGGCGACGAGGGCGTCCCCTGGGCTCCCCTGGAAGACGATAACTTCTTGCCCGCTCTGGAGAGCGTGGTCCACTTCCACTTCCCCCTGAGGACCACCGACGGCGAGGGCATGATGCCCCTGACGATCCCGCCCCCCAACGCTGCCCCCGACCCGGAGTACGTCCGGTTCTGCAGCCACTCTCCGACCATCGAGGCCATGGTCGGTCCCGGCTACTTTCAGTTCTTCTATCGCGAGACCTGGGCCTGGCGAAGAGACATCGGCATCACCGCCACCATCCCTCGACAGGACTTCGTCAGCTTCACCACCTACCGCCGAGAGTCCGTGCTCTACGTCTATGAGGTCTGCGACGCCTACTGCGAAGCTCCCTTCATCGCCGCCAACGGTGAGCGCTACGAGTCCTGGCTGGACGCCGAGAGGTGCCAATGGCGATGAGACCAGCGACATCGCTGACCGCCCTGCTGATCTTGGCCGTCGGACTCCTGGGATCTCTGGAGGCCGCCGCCGACGATACCTCTCGGGCCACCGTGCAGCCCCGATTCGCCGAAAAGGAAGGCCGGATCGCCGCCCACGCCACCTTCGTCACCCTCTTCCGAGACGACTTCTATCGTACCGTCGGCTACGGGGCCGACGTCTCCTTCTTCCTCTCCGAGAACCTCGGCGTAGAACTTCGTGGGCATAATTTTCATAGCTGGCTCAGTCCAACCGCTGAAGGGATCCGCGACGAGACGAGCCTGATCCCCGACCTGCGGGCCCCGGACGCACTCTTCACAGGCGGCGTCCGTTGGTCCTGGGGCTACGGCAAGGTGCTTACCCTTGACCGCTTCGTCGTCCACTTCGATCCTCAGGTGAGCTTCCACGGCGGCATCACCCTTGCTGAGCGACGGGTCATCCCCACGGTGACGCCGGGGATCGCGTTTCTGACTCATTGGCGGCACGGCATCCAGATCAAGTTGGACCTGCAATGGACGGCACAACTGGAGAGACGACAACGGGGCTGGACGCCCTCCTTCGGGTTCGCCCCCCTGATCGGCGTGGGCTGGTCCCCCGAGCGGAGGCTTCGATGAAGCCCGGTCTCTGGCTGCCTGCGGCGCTCTTGGCATCCATGTCCCTCTCGGCCTGCGTGCCCCTCACGGCCGACGGGCCGGAGCGCCGGGAGCTCTTCACCGCCTTTCATCAGGCCGACCTCTCCCGCTTCGACCACGCCCTCTCTCTGGAGGAGCACTCCCACCGGCCCGACGCCTGGACCGAGCTGGGGCGAGCCTTCCTTCAGCTGGCGAACTGCCAGGAGATCTCCCCTCCTTCTGCCCTGCTCGCCAACGACGACGAAGCCCTGGCCATCTACCGCCGCCTCCGCCTGGAAGACCAACGCCGGCTGCGCCTGGTCGCCACCTCGCGCCTCGGCGGGGACCGGCAGTGGCACCGAGGCACGATCCACACCCGCCTGGCCTCTCGGACCTACTTCTCCCGCGACCCCGCCGCCGTTGAAGACGACCTGATCCGGTGGCCCCCGTCGGACGAGCGCTGGCCCGACGAGTGGCCCGCCCCATCGGAGGTCCCCTACGAGTGCGAGGATCTCCTCGACCGCCTCAGCGACGATCTCCTCGACGAGTTCTTCACCGAGTGGGCCCTTACGGGAGACATCCTCCGGGCCGATCCCGACGATCTCCTCGTCAAGGTCCATCGCGCCGATCTCGTCCTCGCCATCCTCGACGGCGACTTCGATCTCGACGACGATCGCCGCGACGAGGCCCTTGAAATGGCCGCAGAAGCCCTGGAAGACCTCCGACACACCGAGGCCCCCGAGGAGCACGAGCGCCTGGCCATCACCCGATGGGGCCAGGCCCTCCGCAAAGCTCGCCTCGCCATCGAGCTCGATGACCCCCAGGCCGCCACTTACGCCCTCTCGGAGCTCACGGATCACCCCGTCATCGACGTCGCCGAGACCGCCCGATACCTCCGCACCCGCATCGCCTGGCGACAGGGCTGGTTCGAAGTCGCCGCCGACGACGCCACCCCCCTTCGCCGATCCTCGCCGCTCTTCAACGCCCACCTCTACTTCACCGCCTCGGCCAACCGATACCTCGGCCACAGCGATCGCTTCCTGGGCCTCGCCAGGGAGGCCCTCTCCGACCGTCAGCGTCCCCGAGACCCCTTCCTGGGAGCCCTCTACAAAGAGGTCCTCCAGGAGCTGGTCCGGTTCGACGTCGACGAGCGCACCCTGGAATTCCTGGAGGAACTCGGCCCGCGGGCGGGCCTCTCCGAGCGACGCCGAGAGCTCGCCGAGGTCGCCCTCGACGCCGGCCGCCCCGAGGTCGCCCGGGAGCTCGCCACCCCGCTCCTGGAAGAGACCCGCGACGCCCGCCGGCTCCCCCGAATCCACGCCGTCCTGGCCCTGGCGGCCTTCCTGGAAGACGACCGCCGGGCCTTCGACGACCACCTCCACGAGCTCACCCGACGCAGCGACGCCCTGGAGAGCGCCATCCCTCGCCAGCGTCGCGCCCAGTTCTACGCCCACCGCGACGCCGAGCTAGCCCGGGTCCTGCGGGCCATGCTCCCCATGATGGCCGAGTGGGGCGACGACGGCCCCGCCCGTGCGCTCCGGCAGGTCTGGCTGGTCCGGATCGTCGAGCACGCACAGCGGTTCCTCCGCGACGCCCCGGAGAGCGCCGTCAGCGACCAACTCACGGACCTCTACACCCTGGCGAGCCAGCTCCTGGAGGACCACCCCCGGGGCTACGCCCGCCGCGTGGGCGATGAGTCCTACGCCTCCGCCCTGGTCCTCGGCACGGTCTCCGTCTCCCTGGCCCCCCCCGACGACGAGGCCCCGGCGCCACGCCTGCGGTGGGCTCCCATCGACTCCCTGCTCTTGATCCCCGTCGATCCCATCCCGCCGACGACCCTGGTTCATGACTTTCAGCGAGAGGTCGAACCATGAGACGTCGAACCATCACAGACCTCTTGGCGATTCTGGTCTTCCTGACCGTCGGGCTCGCCCCGGCCGTCGCCCTGGCCTGCCTGATGACCCCCGGCGGACGCGGCCAGAACTGCGCCTTCGCCAGCGACTGCCAGGGCCGCCTCCAATGCTTCCAGTCCGTCTGCCTCTCCCCGGAGCAGATCGCCCGCCTCCAGCAGGGAGAGTGGGACGACTCCGAGCAGATGCTCCAGGCCCAGCCGACGCCGGCTCCTGCTCCCGCGCCCGCGCCTCCCCCCGAACCGGAGCCCGTCGCCGCCTCCCCCCTCGACGACGGCGGCGCCGACGCCGCCTGCGGCGCCGATCGTCGGTGTCGCATCGAACGCCTGAAAGCCCGCAACCGTCACCGCCGCCACCTGGAGATCGCCGAACAAGAGCAGGCCGTCTACCGCCAGGTCGAGCGGCTACAAACCCGCCGGGTCGAAGAGGTCCGCCGCCTCGACAGGCCCTGGATGCTCGGCGGTCAGGTCCACCCCACGGGCCTGGGGTTCATCGGCAGCCGCACCCTCCACACCCACTTTCGCGTCGAGGCCACCTGGGTCCGGGACTTCTTCGATATCTCCTACTTCCCGGAAGACGCCCAACTCCCCTCTGTCGAGGGCTCACACGCCGTCTCCTACGGGTTCATCCACGGCACCTTCCTGCCCTCCCGCGCCTGGTTCAGCCCCTTCATCTCCGTCGGCGTCGGTTACGGCCGCGGTCACCTTCGCCCCCGGGGCATGACCACCCGTCCCGGCGAAACCGGTGGCCCCGCCGACCTCCAGGTGATCTATCACCTCCTCACCGCCGCCGTCGGCGCCGAAGCCCAGTCTGACTTCGGCGGCCTGGTTCGCCTCGGGTTTCGCCACGGCTTCGTCATCTACAATCAAGCGCGCTACGGGCCCGGCTCCTATGATATACCCCTCCGGGGGTCACTGGGGGAGTACATGCAACGCCGTGGCCTCATGGGCGTAGACTTCACCCTCGGATGGGCTTTCTGATGAGCTTTCCCCCCAACAACGGGTTCCCACCGGCGCTGATCGCCCTGATCGTCGCCCTCGGCCTGCTCCTCGCAGGACCCGCCGCCGCCCAGGACTGGGGCGACGACGTCTCCGTGGAACACCACACCGACGAGGAGCCCGAGCCCCAACCGGAGCGGCCCCGGGCCGAAGAGCCCGAAGAGCAGGTCCGCCCCCAGGAGCGGGCCCGCCCCACCCAGCGCGAGATCCACGAGACCGTTCAACGCCAGATCCAGACCGGCCAGCACCAGATCCACATCTACCAGCTCGCCGAGGAGATGATCGACGAGGTCATCGCCGACGTCTCCACCTTAAACGTCCGGGCCTTCTCGCCGGTGGCCTTCCGCACCATGAACCTCACCCCCAACCTGAGCGCCCAATTCGGCGAGTTCGTCGAGAGCACCCTGATCACCGCGCTGGCGACCCACACGGACGTCACAGTCAAACGGTGCGTGGCCTGCAACTCCATGCGCTCCCGTGTCGAAGACGGCGACTGGGTCGTCACCATGGGCCTGGTCCACCAGGAGGAACTCGTCGCCGAGGCCGAGCGCATCGGCGCCAAAGCCTTCCTCGACGCCCGATTCTCCTTCTTCCCGGGCACCAACATCGTCGCCATGCAGGTCGAGATCTTCCGCGCCGACGACGGCGCCGTCCTCTGGACCGAGACCTACCGATCCGACGCCACCACGGCGGCCATCCTCCGCACAGGCGACCGCGTCGTCAGCCGCTCCGAGCGGGTCCGGGAGCTCGAGAGAAAGCTCGAAGCCCGGCCCTACTACGGCCACATCCTCTACGGCGGCGCCGGCTACATCCCCTACGACTCGCCCCTGGGCGGGCTGGCGGGCGCCACCATCGGCTACCGCCTCTACGAACGGTTCGGCCCAGACCTTCGGTACTCCTTCGGCGTCGGCGCCGAGGGCTTCGCCAACTTCTCCGAAAACGGCATCCTGGGCACCTTCGTCCACGGAACCTTCCAGGTCGAGCTCTTCCAACGAAATCTCAACCAGCCCACCTTCCGGACCGGACCCGCCGTGGGTGGCTTTTTCGCCGGCACCGAGGGCAACTCCTTCTACGCCGAATGGGGCTTCGACGCCGTGATGCAGTTCCGCCTCGGCGCCGGCGCCAGCCTCTTCTACTTCATGCCCACCGAATTCGCGGGCTTCGACCTCGGGGGCCTGGGCTGGAAAGCCCGGGCCACCTTCAACTGGTGAGACGACCATGAGAGCTCCCCTGCACCGACTCCTCACCCTGGCCTTCGCCGGGTCGTTTGCGACCCTCCTCGCCGGCTGCTCGGCCCTCTCGCCACAGCAGCAGCCGGAGACCACCATCGTCGTCCCCAGCGCCGCCACCACGGCCCCGGAGTACCGCGGCGACGGCTCCGTGCCGCCCCAACGCTACGTGATCCGCATGAGCGACGGCGCCCGGGACTGGGAGGTCGAGTTCCCCGAGGTCGCCCGCGGCTACGAAGTCCGCATCCCCCTGCGAGACGGCGATCGCGACGTCCGCCGGGCCCACGACAGCCTCACCCGCGCCGACCGCGAGCTCATCGACCACCTCCGCCGCACCGACCCCGACTTCGAGCGCGAGGGCGTCTACGTCGACGGCGAACACACCCTGGACCGACAGGCCCGCCGCGAAGGCGCCGACGTGGAGCGCCGCGAACGGGACCGCCCCGAGGCCGGCCCCGCCCCCTCTCGTCCCAGCTACCTCCGCGGCATCTCCGAGGTCCAAGAGCTCTTCGAGGCCGGACGCTACGAGACCGCCATGATCCACCTCGTCGACCTCGAAGAAGCCTACCCCAACGACGTCCGCATCAAGTCCATGAAGGGCACCCTCTGGCTCCGACTCGGCAACGAAGCCCTCGCCAGAGAAGCCTGGGAACAGGTCTTGCAGATAGATCCCGACAACGAACCGATCATCGAGGCTCTTCGGCGCCTCGACTCCTACGGCGATGACGACGACGACTGACCTCGGAGCATCACTGCCCCCTTGTTGGAGCATTCTTCTTCCCCGGATTCACCATGCACGTTCTCATCGGCGCAATGATCATCGTGGCGAGCTTCCTCCTCGCCTTCCGGTACATGTCGATGGATTTCGACGGGTTCCTGAACTACTACGCCTTGATCCTCCTCGGCGGGACCCCTCTGGGCCTCGCCATCATGACCTACCGGTTCTCCACCCTCGGCCGCGCCATCAAGGCGCTGGGTCACGGCCTGATCAACAACCCCATGCGTGAACGTCGCCGCCTGGCCGAGAACCTCATCGCTTTCGGCCGAGCCGTCCGCTCCGATCGCCCCTCCGAGGCCGCCGCCATCGTAGATGGCGAGAAAGACGCCCTCTTTCGACACCTCGGCCAGCAGGTGATCCAGCAGGACGACCCCGAAGAGATCGAGCTCGACGCCCTCATCGTCGGCCGCCGACAGCTCGACACCTACCGGGCCGGCGAGAAGGTCTTCAAGAGCCTCGGCGACTTCGCCCCCGCCATGGGCATGATCGGTACCGTCATCGGCCTTATCCTCCTCCTGGCCAACATGCGGGACTTCGAAAAACTCGGCCCCGGCATGGCTATCGCCCTCTTGACCACCTTTTACGGTCTCCTCCTGGCCCACCTCCTCTACCTCCCCATCGCCCGGCTCATCGCCGATCGCCGCTCTCAGCGCGCCGAGAACCTCAACCTCGTCGCCGAGACCATGCTCAAGATCGCCCGTCGCCGCCCCCTCCACGAGATCCAGCAGATCGTCGGCAAGGAGGGCGCCCGCGCCATCAACGGCGCCGACGGCACCCGGGGAGGGACCTCCCGGTGAACTTCCTGGCTCACGATCGCTTCGGCGGGGACGAAGAGGAGAAGAATATCGGCTGGATGATCAGCTATGCCGATATGATGACCATCATCCTCACCTTCATGATCCTCTTGCTCTCGATCTCCACCATCGCCCAGACCAAGTACGACCTCCTGATCCAGGCGTTCACCGGAGAACGCCTGGGCAACCTCCACGAGGTCCAGGACACCATCGACCAGATCGTCGAAGAGCGGACCCTCACCGGCGAGGTCCGTACCTTCCTCGACGACGACGGCCTGAAGATCGAGTTCTCCAACGCCTTGCTCTTCGAGTCCGGCAGCGCCGAGCTTCGCCCCGAGGCCGAGGAGGTCTTCGGGCCTATCCGCCTGCACCTGGCCGAGAAGCTCGGCCCCAACTACGGCCTCGTCATCCAGGGCTACACCGACGACGTCCCCATCGCCTCCGGCCGGTTCCGATCCAACTGGGAGCTCTCCACCTCCCGGGCCATCCACGTTATGGAAGAGCTCGCCGCCGCCGGCCTCGACAAGCGCCGCATGTCCGTCGAGGGCTTCGCCGACACCCGCCCGGCCACGGACATCGACCTCCTCGACGAAGGCCACCTGGCCACCCTGACCCCCGAGGAGCTCGAAGAAGCCCGCTCCGCCAACCGCCGAGTAGTGATCCGTATCGACACCCTCCCGGCGGAGCGCATCGAACACATCCTGAACACACCGACCCGACAGGTCCTGACTCCTCCTGCACCGAGCCCGGAACATGAAGAAACTCCTTAACATAGGTCTCTTCGTTGCCCTCTGCGCCCTGGCAGCCCTGATGGGGCTCCCCGAGGCCGAGGCCCAACGCGGGGCCGGCAACATGGCCCGGGAGAACGCCAGGTCCAGCGCCGAAGCCCAGGCTCGGGCCGAGATCGAGTCGGTCTTGAGCCGGCTCTGCCCCGGCCGATGCGAGCTCGTCGAGCTCCGCGCCGTCGTCGGCCAGCCCCGGTCTGTCGGCGAGGTCCTCCCCGGCTTCGAGGGCGCCGCGGGATCCCGGTTCGAGGTCGAGGTCCAGCGCATCGAGGCCACGGTCCTCATGGACAGCAACCTCCCCGAGAGCTTCCAGGCCAACATCCCACGGATGCTCCAGTTCCGCCTCCAATACCTGGCCCCCACTATTGAAGTCCGCCCCGAGTTTCTGGACTTCCCCCAGCCCCAGCTCCCGCCGATGCCCACGCCGCCGCCCCGGACCCCGGAGCCGCCCCGGCAGCTCCCCGAGCTCCCCCCTGTCCCGGAGCCCATCGCCGAGCCGACCCCCGTGGAGCCCGCCCCGGAGGTCGTCGAGGCCCAGGCCGAAGAGGCCCCTCTGTGGCGTGAGATCCTCCCCTGGATCCCCCTGATCCTCACCCTCCTCATCCTCGTCGCTTTGATTCTCTTCCTCCTCCGCCAGCTCGCCGCCATGCACGACAAGGCCGCCGAGCCCCGGGCCGACAAAGACGATGAGGGCTCCCCGGCGTCCCCGACCATGCCCGACGCCGAGAAGCTTCGGGCCGATCTCACCCGATCCCGGTCCGTCCTCAACCGCATGCTCCGACGGTGGATCGACGACGACCCCGCCGAGGTCGCCCTCCTGATCCGCCTGGTGGGCCCCGAGATCATAGCCGACCTCCGCCGGGACCCCGAGTTCCGTGCCCGCCTCGCCGAGGTCAGCGAAGAGGTCGGCCGCCACCACGAACCCCTCTCCGTGGAGCAGGCCAACGACATCGCCGAGCGGGCCCGGTCTCGCCATGCCGCCCAGCTCGTCGTCGATGACGGCGGCTCCGACACGGAGTGGGACTTCCTGGAGAGCCTCAACCTCAAGCAGGTCGACGCCCTCCTGGCCAGCACCACCCAGAAAGAGCGGGGCTTCGTCCTCTCCCGCATCGCCCCCGTGCTCCGCTCCCGTTATCTCGAGAGCCTCGGCACCGACGAGCGCCGGCGCCTGCTCCTCGAGGCCAGCTCCTCGGAGACTCTCTCCAAGTCCGAGTCTCGGGAGCTCTCCGGCCGCCTGCGCCAGATCGCCGAAGAGTTCATCGACGCCGGTCGTCAGGCTGCCGGCCAGGCAAACCTCCTGGTCGAGATGGTCGACGCCATGTCTCTCCAGGAACAGGAAGAGGTCCTGCGGGACCTCCAGAAGAAGAAGCCCGACGTCGCCCAGGCCGTCCTGGGCCAGATCTGCCTGGAGTCGGCCCTGCCCCTCCTCCCCGAAGAGTCCCTGGCCAACGCCGTCCACCGCCTCCCTGTCAACACCATGACGGACTTCCTCCGCGGCATCGACTCCGCCACGGCGGACCACCTGCTCCGAATGGCCCCGGCGTCACGCCGGCAGGCCCTCTCCACGGAGCTCTCCCTGGACCTCCCGAGCTCCCGCGCGGACTTTTTGGAGGCCCGCAACCGGTTCTCCTCTGCAGTGCTCGCCGGACTGCGTCGTGAGGGCTACGACATCACTACCTATAACGCTGACGCTCTGCGCCGTGGCGCCCAACCCCGGGGCCAGGCGCAGGACACCACCGAGGTGATCGGATGAACGCTCGACGAATCGCACTCTCCCTGGCCATGTTGCTCCTGGCCTCCTCCCTGACGGCCTGCACCCTGATCCGGGATCGAGACCCCGCCAACAGCTCCAACGGCGGCAACGGCGACCCCATCCCCCGGGTCGTCGACGCCCTGATCCTCGTCGATCTCCCTCGGGGCGCCGTCAACATCATGCCCGGCTACGCCGCCTTCATGGCCTACGTCGAGGCCGGCCTGGCGGCTCAGCTCATCACCATCAACAGAGTCGCAGTAGCCCCCATGTACCGCCAGCAGTCCGATCGCCCCCCCCTGATCTACGGCTACGACGACCCCCACGCGCCCTTCCACTCTCTGGAAGAAGCCCTGGTTTACTACGTCTCCGACGACGGCCTCGCCCACCTCGACGGCCAGGCATCAAACGACACCGAGAACCTCGCCACTCTCGGCGCTCGTCTCGACCGAGAGACCATCTTCCAGCCCTTCCAGTCCCCTCCCGAGGCCATCCCCTACTACCGCGACGCCGCCGACGGCTTCGTGGTCTTCTACCTCACCGGCAGCTCCCGACACTGCGCCCACGACAGCTCCAGCTGCGCCGTCGACGGCCAGCGACCGGCTCACTACCTCACCGACGTCGACGACGACACGGGCTTCGCCTCCTGGCTCTCCTTGCCCGGTCCCTCCGGCGTCGCCCCCTCCCAGATCATGCACGTCGCCGTCGCCACCGAGGAAGGCGCGAGCTACGACGCCTTCGTCGACCGCTGCATGCGAGAGCCCAACTTCCCCGCCAATCACCTGGACCTCCTCGAACCCTCGGAGCACGCCTTCTTCGGCCCCATGATGAGCCAGCTTCGCCAGAACGGCGGCCACGGTCAGCTCGTGGACCTCTGCACGGCCTTCTCCAACCGCCGCGAGAACGCCGCGATCTCCGTGGCCGCCGAGATCGGCCGGATGCTCCGCTGACCCATGGAGAACCCCTGGGCACAGAGAGCGGGCACCGCCGCCGCCGTCGTCATGGCCTTCCTGGTCGGCATGCTCCTCGGCGGCGAGTTCTGCCATGAGCCCGACGAGCCCCCTCCGGTGGCCGAGGTCGAATGCCCCGATCCCTCTCCCCAGATCGTCCTCGACTGCCCCACCGAACCCGAACCGGAAGAGCTCGCCGAAGCCCCACCCCCCCGGTCCCAACCGGCCCAACGAGACCCCGGCCCCTCAGGCCGTGCCCTCCCCGACAGTCCTCCTCCCCCGGACCCTCGACAGCGAAGCCGCCTCCTCGGCTGGGCCCGCGGCGAAGCCACCTCCCTGCAAGCCTGCCCTCGGGACCCTGGCACAACCTACCGCATCGCCGTCACCCTCCACGTCCGCGACGGCCTCATCGACGACGTCTCCATCAACGCCGACGACAGCGAACTCCCCCCCGATCTCCACCGCTGCATCCGGACCCGCATCGCCGACTGGAACATCCCCGACTCCCTTGTCCCCGAACAAGATCGCGTGGTCTTCCGCCTCACCCTCTGACCATTGCGGCCGATCCGGATCCTCTCTGCTCTTTGAATAGTGAGAGCGGACCGCGAACCCAATGAGAAACAGCGAAGCCCCGAGCCTTCTCCCCACTTGTGGGGAGGTGCCCGAAGGGCGGAGGGGTCGTCCCGCGCCGCCCGGACCGTCGCCACCGCGAACCCGGGCCAGAGGCCGCAGGGCTCCGGCCCCACGATAAAAACGCAAACAACTTGCATTTAAATCATGCCTCCTCTATAACCACCCCCACTCGGCTCACGTAGCCCTGTTCCTGAGTCATTCACATGGAGAAGTATTGATGCTCACCCACTCCAAACCGCTACTCCTCGCCATGGCCCTCCTCCTCTCCGCCGGCCTCACGGCTTGCGGCGAAGAAGAGGGCGACAACCACGACAACCACGGCGACGACCCGACCGTCGTCAACGTCGAGCTCCTCAACCGAGACGACGATGGTGCAGTCGCAGCCGACACCCACGGCGACCACTGGCACGGGAGCCTCCCGGCCCTCGAGGTCGACGGAAACCGCCTCTCCCTCGGCGCTCGCTGGCTCGACGAGAACGACGACGAAGTCGAGATCGACTACTCCCACTACAGCTTCTCCGCTCGCTTTGAGTCCGGCGCCGACGAGCTCATCGAGCTCGTCTCCCACGGCGACCACCTCCACCTTCGACCGGGCGACACCGCCGGCACCACCGCCGTGGTCTTCCAGCTCCTCCACCACGACGATCCCGTCTACGAGACGCCCCCGCTGGCCGTCACCGTCGCCGGCGATGACCACCACAACACCAACAACAACAATCACGGCCACGACCACATCCACATCTCGGAACTCGTCCTCGTGGAGCGGGGCACCACCAACGAGCTCGCCGACGTCCATGGCAACCACTGGCACGGCTCACCGCTCACCATCTCCCTCGGCGGCGAGCTCGAAGTAGACACCAACTTCTATGACGAAGACGGCCAGCTCATCGCCCTCGACGGACACCACTACTCCGTGGGCTATCGGTACGCCGACGGCGCCGACGAGACCATCGTCGACGTCCACGCCCACAGCGACCACCTCGACATCGACGGCGAAGCCGTCGGCACCACCTCGATCATCATTCAGTTCCTCCACGACGGCGACGTCGAGTGGGAAGCCCCGGCCTTGGGCCTCGAAGTCGTCGACTGAGTTCACACCTGGTGCCTCGGCACCGACATTTTCCCTCCAGAGGGGAAACCGCCGCCCTCGCCGGATTCGTCTGGCGGGGGCGGTCGCGGTTCTGGTTCTGACCGTACTTCTTGAAACCCCGCCAGAATTCAGATACCCAACCATCCGCTGGTCTACCTTGTCCTCTCGGAGTCTGTTCCATGCCGTTTCGCTTACTCATCGTCGCCCTCATCGCCCTCCTCACCATCCCCCTCGTCGCCTGTGGCGAAGACGAGAACGGCCCCGACCCCGAGATCGACGAGCTCGTCCTCCTGGTCCGACCTGACAACGAGGCCGTCGCCGCCGCACACCACGACCACTGGCACGGCTCCCTGCCGAGCCTGGAGGTCGACGGCGACCACCTCTCCCTGGGCGCCCAGTTCAACGACGCAAACGGCGACGAGATCGACATCGACTACGACGTGTACGAACTCAGGGCCCGCATCGCCGTCGAAGGTGACACCTACATCGAGATCAACAACCACGGCAATCACTTCCACCTGGTTCCCGGCGATGAACCGGGCACCACGGCCATCTTCGTCGCACTCTACCGAAACGACGGCCTGATCTACGAGACCGTCAGCCTCCCCGTGAACGTCGTCGACGACGCCGACAACGCCAACCAGGCCCCGGACATGCCCGACGTCCACGACCTCACACTTCTGGACCGAGCCGACGGCGAAACCCCCTTCGCCTCCACCGACGGAGACTCCTGGAACGGCGAGTTAATGCCCCTGGAGGCCGACGGCCCCCACCACTCCTTCGGCGCCATCTGGCTCGACGGCGACGGCGACGAGCTCGACATCGACTACGGACACTTCGTCTTCCACGCCCGGTTCGCCGACGGCGCCCCCGAACTCCTCGACATCGACTCCCACGGCAACCACGTCCACCTCATCCCGGGCTCCGACATGGGCACCACCACCCTCGTCTTCCAGCTCATGTTCCACGGCATCGCCCACTTCGAGTCCCCCCCCATCGACATCGAGATCCTCGTCGCCGAGTGACCCCTACGCAGTGATGGCGTCGAGTTTGGGCGTTGCGATCTCGGTGTCGGATGCTCCCTCGCAAACCACCCTTTCTCACGCCGAGAGCTGCCACCTCCGACTCGAGCCTGCCTCCGGAGCCCTGCCGCCTCCGGCGCAGGTGTCCTCCCCACGACATCCCCACTCCCCAAGCCCCGCGCCAGCCTCCCCACACCGCACACCGCCGTTTCTTACGCCGAGAGCCGCCACCTTCGAGGTCGGCTCCACCTCCACCGCTCACTTGCACACTCGGCGAACACCTGCGCCGGAGGCGGCAGGGCTCCCTCACAAACCACCCCTTGCCCTCACCACACCCGTCGTCTACACTCTCCCCCACGGAAGTTAGCGTTCACTAACCTACACCCGCGGAGACACCGACGATGTCCAAATACCCCCAGTTCACCGACGAACACGACATGTTCCGCAAGGCCCTGCGGGACTACTGCACCAACGAGCTCGCCCCCCACGCCGAGGAGTGGGAAGACGCCCGGTCCTTCCCCCGCGAGGTCTTCCAGCAGATGGGCCAGCTGGGCTTTCTGGGCTGCCGATACCCCGAAGACGTCGGCGGCTCCGGCGGCGACATCTGGTACACCGTCGTCCTCGCCGAAGAGCTCCCCCGATGCACCATGGCCGGACTCGCCATGGCGATCCTCGTCCAGAGCGACATGGCCACGCCGATCATCAACGAGATCGGCACCCAGGAGCAGAAAGAGGAGTTCCTCGTCCCCGCCATCCAGGGCGAAAAGATCGCCGCCCTCGGCGTCTCCGAGCCCGGCGCCGGCAGCGACGTCGCCGGCATCCGCACGGTGGCCAAGAAAGACGGCGACGACTACGTGATCAGCGGCCAGAAGACCTGGATCACCAACGGCACCCGCGCAGACTTCATTACCCTCGCGGCCCGCACCAACCCCGACGACCGATACGGCGGCATCAGCCTCTTCCTCTTCCCCACGGACACCCCCGGGTTCTCCGTCGGCCAGAAGCTCGAGAAGATCGGCAACCACTGCTCCGACACGGCCGAACTCTTCTTCGACGAGTGCCGCATCCCCAGCCGCTACCTCCTGGGACAGGAAGGAGCCGGCTTCTACTACATCATGCAGAACTTCCAGGGCGAGCGCCTCGTCGGCGCCCTGACGGGCACCGCCGGCGCCCAGATCATCCTCAACAAGACCATCGAGTACTGCCAGGAGCGCAACGCCTTCGGCCGCCCGCTGACGGGCTTCCAGGTCACTCGCCACAAGCTCGTGGACATGGAGACCCAGCTCGAGGCCTGCCGGACCCTCTCCTACCACGCCGCCGACCTCTTCGGTCGAGGCATCCCCGCCCAGCGGGAGATCTCCATGGCCAAGCTGATGGTTGGCGAGACAGCCATGTCCGTCATCGACGGCTGCCTGCAGCTCCACGGCGGCATGGGCTATGTCGAAGAAGGCCCCGTGGCTCGAGCCTGGCGCGACACCCGGCTCCTCTCCATCGGCGGCGGCACCACGGAGATCATGAAGGAGATCCTCTCCAAGGTCATGAATCTCTGAACTGTCGGTAGGTCAGCACGGGCTTTCGGGCCGCCCGGGTCTCATCCAGCCGCACGCGGAACGCGCTCTTCGGCGCCTCGTGCAAGAACTCCGGGTTGGCCTCGGCCTCCTCGTGGATGGCCTCCATGGCGGCGATGAAGTCCTTCACCTCTTGCAAGGACTCCGTCTCCGTGGGCTCCACCATCAGCGCCCCCTCCACGTTCAGCGGAAAGTAGGTCGTCGGCGGATGAAACCCGTAGTCGATCAACCGCTTGGCCACGTCCAGGGTGCTCACTCCCAGTCCTTTGTACGAGGAGTCATCGAAGACCACCTCGTGCATACACCGGCCGGGATAGGCCACATGATAGGTCTCCCCCAGCCGAGCCCGCACATAGTTGGCGTTCAACACGGCCCGCTCGCTCACCTTCGGCAGATCGCTGCCGTACTCCCGCAGGTAGGTGTAGGCCCTCACGTACACCAGGAAGTTCCCGAAGAAGGCTTTCACCTTCCCCAGGGTCTGGGGGTGCTGGTCGTAGACCCGCGAATATCGAGGGCTCTCTTTTCCCTCCACCTTTTCGATCCGAGGCACCGGCAGAAAGGGCTCCAGGTCAGCGCCCACGCAGATCGGCCCGCCGCCAGGCCCGCCGCCGCCGTGGGGCGTCGAGAAGGTCTTATGCACGTTGAAGTGCATCACGTCGATCCCGAAGTCCCCGGGCCGCGCTTTGCCCAGGATGGCGTTCATATTCGCCCCGTCCATGTAGACCTTCCCGCCCCCGTCGTGGACGATCTGGCAGATCTCCTGAATCTCCTTCTCGAAGATCCCCATGGTATTGGGGTTAGTGATCATCAACCCCGCCACGGTCTCATCCATCGCCGCGGCCACGGCCTCGGGGCTCACCGTCCCGTCGGGCCCCGACGGAAGCTCCACCACGCTGAACCCGTTGAACGCCGCCGACGCCGGGTTCGTCCCGTGGGCCGAGTCGGGCACGATAATTTTGGTCCGCTCCGAATCCCCCCGGGCTTCGTGATAGGCCCGAATGCACATCAACCCCGTCAGCTCCCCCTGAGCACCCGCCGCCGGCTGCAGGGAGCAGGCCGGCAACCCCGACACGGCGCAGAGCAGCCGCTCCAGCTCATAGAGAAGCTCCAACGCCCCCTGGCACCACTCGTCGGGAGCGTAGGGGTGTAGCCTGGCGAACCCCGGCAGCCGGGCCATCGCCTCATTCACCTTCGGGTTGTACTTCATCGTGCACGACCCCAGAGGGTACAAACCGGTGTCGATGGAGTAGTTCCACTGGCTCAGTCGGGTGAAGTGCCGCACCACCTCGGGCTCGGTCACCTCCGGGAGTTCCGCCGCCTCCTCCCGATAGAGATCTCCCAGCGCCGCGACCTCATCGACGGGCTCCACGTCCCAGTCGGCCTTGCCCAGCACGAACCCACACTTGCCCGGACGGCTCCGCTCAAAGATCAGGGGCTCCTCGAACTTCAACCCCTGGGACACTCGCTCTTCGGGACGAAATCTCTTCTGATCACTCACCGGCCACTCCTTCTGTCGTTCTTTCGTTCATCCATCTCACCGCTCATCGCCGCGACGGGATCTCCAGACGCTGCAGCACCTCTTCGGCCAACGCCTTGTAGTGCTCGGCGCCGCGACTCTGCGGGGCGTGCACAAAGATCGGCTCTCCCTTCATCTGGGCCTGAGACAACGCCGTGTTGATCCCGATCTGTTGGTCCAGCACCAACCCGCCCCAGGCCTCCTCAATGGTCTGCCGCATCTCCTCGTTGATCGTCACCGTCCGACCGTCTACACGTGTAAGCACCACCCCCAGCACCTCCAGTTGGTGGTTCAGCCGCTGCCGGACCGTGAGTACCGTGTCCACCAGCTGATCCGCTCCCTGCACCGACAGGGGTGACAGGTCCGTGGGGATCAGCACCTGATCGGCGGCCAGGAGCGCGTTCAACGTCAGGTTCCCTTTGTTCGGCGGACAATCCACCAGGATCACGTCGAAGTGGGTCCGGGTCATCTCCAGCGCGTCCCGCAACAGGAGCTCCTTTCCGATCTTCTGACTGATCCGCCCTTCGGCGTCGGCCAACCCGGGGTCGGCCGGCGTGATCCACAACCCCCCGATCTCGGTCTCCACACACGCATCCAAGAGCTCTCGCTCCTCCTCGGACAACAAGATCTCGCTGATCGGCAGCTCCGCCCTCGCCGACGGACTGACCACCCCGGCCAGGCTCGTCGTGCAATGCCCCTGGGCGTCTAAATCCACGAGCAACACCTTCAGGCCGTGCTCCTCCGCCAACCCCGCCGCCAGGTTCACCGCCGTCGTCGTCTTCCCCACCCCGCCTTTCACGGTCGCCACGGCCACCACCACTCCCTGCCGACCTCCCGGGGTGTACCTCGACTCCGTCTTCACCAGCTTCTTCAGCCGTGATTTGATCAGATTCCGCATCGTCACTCCCTTGTGTTCAGCCCTCTCCCTGGCTTGCCGCGGGCAATTGACCACAGAACTGTTTGACAGACAACCCTTTACCGCTATGCTCGCCACTGATTTGAAACCGACCCTTCGGTCCACTATACTCCGCATCGTCTCGACCATTACGGCCGAAAAATGACCGAAAACCCAACTGCAGGTATGGCTATGAACACCCTCTCGTCCCCCTCTTTCTTACGGGCCATCGCCCTGAAGTGTCTTCTTTTGGGGGCTCTTCTCTTCGCCTTGACCGCCTGCAACGGCGACGACGTCGCCGGTAACGACTCTTGTGTCCTCGACACCGACTGTGATCTCGGGCTGGTCTGCGGCTTCCAAGGTACCTGCATCGAGGCCACCTGCGATCTCTGCACGGAAGACCAGATCTGCTTGATCACCCCCGAAAACCCCAACGGTACCTGCTCCGCGCCTGAGTGCCAGCTCGCCGAAGACTGTGACCTCCTCGGCAAAGAGGGTCAGCTCTGCATCGGCGGTCAGTGCACCCCGCCAGGTGGGACCAACCAGAATCAGAACCAGAACCAGAACCAGAACCAAAACCAGAACCAGAACAACGGTGATCCCGAATGCACCACGGCCACGGAAGCCACCGATTGCGGCCCCGGCGAAGTCTGCCTCGACGGCACCTGTCGCTTTGACTGCAACCTCTCCGGTGAGCCCTGCCCGGCCGGCACCTTCTGCAGCGCCACGGGCTCCTGCGACCCCTCGGACTGCCCTGACCTGGATCCCTCGGACTGCACTGGCGCCACCCCCCACTTCAACGCCACCACCTGCACCTGCGACGAGTGCACCTCCTCAGACCACTGTGGCGGCGGCCAGACCTGCTCCGGCGGCGTCTGCCAGACCGCTCAGGCCTGCCAGCACACCTGCTCCGCAAGCTCCCCCGGTGACTGCTCCGGAACGGGCTTCCCCTACTGCATCGACGACTGCTGTGTGGAGTGCCTCGGCGCCGCAGACTGCACCGGCCCCGGCGAACTCTGCCTTGATGGCTACTGTGGTACGCCCCCGGACTGCAATACCGATCCCAACGCTTGCCCGGCTGGATATGACTGTAACGCCGCCGGGGAGTGCGTCCCGCCAGCCACGGGAAGCTCCTGCAGCGGCCCCAACGACTGTCCCGCAGGCCAGTTCTGCGACTTCGACTCCGGCACCTGTCAAGCCGCCGGCGGTGAAGAGGGCTGCGGGTTCTGCAACCCCGACTGCACCTGCCCCTCGGGGCTGACCTGTGAGGCCGGCTTCGTATGCACTGGCTGCAATCCCTTCGGCTCCCCCGACGGATGTCCCGATGGCCAGTCCTGCGAGTGGATCACCCTGATCCTGGGCTCGCCCTGGTGCCTGCCCGACTGAGGGATCCATCTCAACAACCTTAAGGACCACTCGTCGACGATCGCCACCTTCCCGGGGTGGCGATCTCATTTCTTGCCCGCCTTTGCCCTCCTCCTTCACACCCCAAGCTCACACCGAGGTGCGCTCCCGAACCATCAGCTCCCGCACCAGCCCTCGCGGCGAGCTCAACCCCAGCACTAACAGCGCTCCCGGTTTGACCACCGTCACGTCGACGGTCTCCGTCGCTGCGGGGATCACCGCCGTCTGAAACGGGAGCAGCTTCACCCTGCCCCCGATGCCGTCGCCGATGGCGAACTCACCACCCAGCGCGTGCACGAGCTGCACCGACTCCTCCCCTACGGCCCATCTCAGCTCAGCGCCGTCTCCCGACGCCAGCCGCTCCACCCGATAGCTCGGAGACTCCACTAGAAGATCCAGCCCGTCCCCGATCTGCACGGGCTCCTGGAACACCTCAAGGGATCGCATCAACCGTGCCACCTCTAACGCTTTCTCCAGATGCAACTCCCGGGGCTCCCCGTCGAGCCCGGGCCGCCGGTAATCATAGAATCGGTACGTCGTATCCGAGGGCTCCTGAATCTCCAGCAGAAGAACACCCCCACAGATCGCGTGGATCGTCCCTGGCGGCACCCGAACCACATCCCCGGCTCGTACCGGGTGTCGCTCCAAAAACCGCTCCACCTCCCCGGCCTCTACGGCGACTCGCAGCTCTCCGGGGACCATCCCATCTTGACTCAAGCCGTGGATGATCTCCCCCTCCTCGGAGCTCAACACGAACCAGGCTTCGTCCTTGCTCTGGGCACCCGGCATCCTCTTCAGATCCTTCGGCCCCGGGTGCACCTGCACGCTCAGATCCATCTCGGCGTCCAAGAGCTTCAACAGCAGCGGAAATCGGTCTCCCTCAGCGGAAGACCCCACCAGGTCGGCCCCCCAGGCCTTCGTCACCTCCCCAAGGGCTCGCCCCTTCGCTGGCCCAGTGTCCACCCGGGACTGCCCCTCCTCCAGGTCGGCCACCTCCCAGGACTCACCATACCTCCCGGGGCCCAGCGCTTTGCCGCAATACTCCGCCAACCTCCTTCCCCCCCACACCTTGGGGACCAAAAGCGGCGCCGTCCGAAAGACGTAGGGCTTCTCCGCGCTCATCGACGGGCTCCTAGAGCAACTGTGTGGGGTCTTCCGGCTCCTGCCCTGGCGAGAGCAGGCTCTCCATGAGCTCGTCCACCACGGGATCGTCGGCCGCCTCGGCCATCACCCGAGCCCGACTCACCTCCGCCTCAAAAAGCGCCATGTCTCCCTGCTGTCGGGCGATGGCCGCCAGGAAGAGATGGGAGAGCGCCACCGTATCGAAACGGGCGGTCCGCAGGCCGTAGATCACCGCATGCTGAAGACTCACCTGAGCCTCTTCGAGCTGCCCGAACCGCATCAAAAAATGACCGTACGTGAAGCTCGACTCCGACGCCGCCCCGAAGTTCCCCTGCCCCAGGGCCGTCTGCACCGCCATCTGCAGCACCTGCGGCCCCGCCGACAGCACCTCCGGGCCCTGTCGCCGGGGATCGGGATCCACGAAGAGCTGCCCGAGCCGATCGTAGATCCGAGCCACGCCCCGGTAGTCACCGACCCGTCGAAGATACTCCGCGGTAGCCACCCCCTCGGCGAACGCCTCCTGCGGCTCATCACGCCCGATCTGGATCAAGGTGATATAAAACCCCGCCCGGGCCGCCCCGTAGGTCATCCCCTCGGCCTCGTACACCCGCCGAGCTTCCAGAAATGCGATCAACGACTGCGTCAGGTTCCGATCCCGCAAGAAGTTCCACCCCTCGAACATCCGGGCGCTCGCCATCGCTGCCCCGCGCTGCATCCGGCTCACCCCCAGGATCTTCGTCACCAGCCGGTCCTGCAGCACCTCGTCCCAGTCGTACGCCGCCCAGTAGATCCCGGCCAACATGGAGATCAGATCCCCCTCGCACCCATCGCTGCACCCCTCGTCGAGGGCCCGGATCACAGCCTCTACCTCGTCGGACATCTCGTTCTGGGCCGCCATCTCCCCGTACATCGCCAACGCCCAGAGATACGCCGTCGATCCCTCCTCCTGGGCCTCCAGATACTCCTCAGCCGCGACGAGCGCCTCCTCGGGCTGATCCAGGAAGTCGTGGAGCCGAACCCGAGTCCCCAGCGCGTTCAGGTAAGCCTTCTCGTCCTCCCGCCTCTGGGCTACGGCCTCGTCCTCCAGGACCAACCACATCGCCTCCTCGTAGTTGTCCAACGCTCCCCACCGCATGGCGTACTGATCTCTTGCGTGCCATCGCCAGGGCCCTCGCAACCCCTCGTCCCCCAGGGCTTCGTGGAGGTGCATCAAGGCCATCGACGTCTGGCCCCGGTACACCATGATCCCCGCCATCAACACCCCCGCGACCCCTCGCATCCGATCGGACCGGACCCGATCCACGGGTCCCATATCCACGCCTCCCTCAGGGGGGGCGGCCACCATCGCCGACCCGATCACCGAGCCCAGCCCGGTGTAGTTCAGCACCAGGTGGCGCCCTCGATCCCGCTCCACCAACGAGACCCCCAGGAACACCCCTGATCCGCCGGGATCGAGATGCCGGCCCCACCGGTAGAAGTGCACGTCCTCGGCATCCACAGGCTCTTCGTAGAGCTCCACCTCCACGGCGGCCCCGGGGAACCGGTCCACATAGTTCGTCAGGTGCTCCATCAGCCAGGCGTCCACCTCTTCGTCCCCCGAGGGCGCCACCAGGAGCGTCGCCGACCCCGGCGCCGTCCCGAAGGTAGGCTCCATGAAGATCACCTCCTGGCCGGCGGCGATCGTCCCGCCCCATCGATAGTCGGCATGACCCTGCCACAGCCGACAGGTACTCTCGTCACGCTCCACGTCCACGATCATGCACACCCCCAAAAGCCGCCGGGTTAACTGCCCCGCCCCCGCTCCCTCCTCCGAAGGCCGCAGGATCCCGTAGAGATCCCCCTGCTGGATCCCCGTCCCCCCACCCAGGTCCAGGGTCAAGTGGGTGGGACCGCTGAAGTCCACGTCCTTCACCTCTCCGATCCCCTTGCCCAGGGCACCGGTGGCCCGCTCATCGCGCACCTCCACGGAGAGCTCCTTCACCTCCACGTCGGGCAACGTCAGGTGATGATGAACCCTCGCCAGCCTCGGAGAGAGCACCTTCACCACCTCGCCGGCGAAGAGGGCGGGCGGCGCCGTCTCTTCCAGAGGCCAGGCTCCGCTATGCCGGCCGAGCACCACCTGACCGACCCGCACTTCGGTCTCGAAGTCTCCGGCGATGTACAAGAATCCGTCGGGCCCTCTGAGAAACCGGGGCTCACCGCCTGTGTCCTCGAACACCTCCGAGGTCCCCACTTCCACATCGGGCCACCCCGTCAACGTCTCCGGCCCCGTCGCACACCCCATGGCCCCGGCCACCAGGAAGAGCCCGACCCACAGTCCCCATCGAGCCTCCCTCGCCACCTTCACCTCTCTCATCATTCCTCCGGAAACGGTCTTGATTTAGCCGAGCAATACTAACCACGGCTCCCGGGGATTGGAAGGGCCCCGAGGGGGTCGCAAATTCCGTTGCTTCTGCGCTTGCCCTGCACTAGCCTTCCCGTCCGGCCACCCAGGGCTCCTCCCCGGGCGCCTTCGTTGTCCTTTCCACGAGCAGTCGATGTCCCGCGAGCAAGCGCCGAACCTTCAGCCCATCGATGACCCTTCCCGAATGCTGGAGTTCTTCAAGAGCGGCGCCAAGCGCCCCGAAGACCGCCTCATCGGCACGGAGACCGAGAAATTCGTCCTCCGAAAGAGCACCTCCTCGATGCTCTCCTTCGAGGAACCCGGCGGCTTCGGCGACCTCTTCGCCGCACTGGCCGACCGCTTCGACTGGGAGCTCACTCCCCCTGACGAAGGCCACGTCGTCGCCCTGGTCGGACCCAAGGGCGCCGTGACTCTGGAGCCCGGTGGCCAACTGGAGCTCTCCGGCGCCCCCTTGAAGACCGTCTTCCAGACCGCCGAAGAGTTCGACACTCACCTCGCCGAGCTCTACGCCGTCGCCGACGACGACCTCCTCTTCACCATGTGGGGCCTCAACCCCTGCGTGACCCTCGACGACGTCCCCTGGATGCCCAAGTCCCGGTACCGGATCATGCGGGATTACCTCCCCACCCGGGGAGATCTCGCCCACTGGATGATGAAGACCACCTGTACCATCCAGGCCAACTACGACTTCTGCACCGAAGAAGACGCTGTCGACCTGATCCACACCGCCGTCCTGGCCAGCCCTGTCGTGGGGGCCCTCTTCGCCAACAGCCCCATCCGAGAGCGCCGACCCACCGGGATGCAGTCCACACGCAACTACATCTGGACCCGCACCGATCCAGACCGCACCGGCGTCCCCTCCTTCATGTACCATCGGGACTGGGGCTTCCGCGACTACCTGGAGTACGTCCTCGACGTCCCCATGTTCTTCATTCGCCGCGACGATCGGTATCTTAACACCGCTGGGTACTCCTTCCGACAGTTTCTGAACGAGGGCTACCAGGGGCACACCGCCACCATGGGTGACTTCGAGCTCCACCTCTCGACGCTCTTCCCCGACGTGCGCCTGAAGCGTTTCGTCGAGGTCCGCAGCGCCGACGGCGGCTCCCGCGACGCCGTCCTCGCCCTACCGGCCCTCTGGAAAGGCCTCCTCTACGACGACGACGCCCGCCGCCAGATCCGAGACCTCTTCTACCCCTTCTCAGAGGGCGATCATCGACGGCTGACCACCGCGGCCTACACCGACGGTATCCACGGCACCTCCGCCTTCGGCCCCATCGCCGAGCTCGCCACCGCCTTGGTCGAGATCTCCGAGCGGGCCCTGGATCGCATCGCCGCTTCAGAGAACCATTCCTCGGAAGCCACGTTCCTGGCCCCTCTGCGGACTCGCCTCGACGAGGGCCGAAGCTGGGCAGATCTCTTGGCCGCCTCCTTCGAGGAGACCCAGGGAGATCTGGCGCAGACCGCCGCCCTCTGGCCACTAAAGCCCACCGACCAATAGGCGAGCGCCATACAACCAAACAGCAATAAAAACAGCCATTTACAAGACCCAAGCGCAGAGTATCATGTCCCGCTGAACGATCTCTCTCGCAGCGGTCCTCCATGCGTCGCACCACCCCCCTCGCCATCGCCATCTTCCTCGCCAGCGCCCTGGCGCTCCTCGCCATCACCGCCGGCGCGCTCCCCACCCCCGCACCCGACTCGGATCTCCCGAGCCTCCAGCCCCCCTGGGAGTGCGGGTACACCTTCCGGGTCACCCAGGGCCACGACGGCACCACCCACGCCGGCTACGGAAAATACGCCTGGGACTTCTCCCTCCCCGAGGGCACCCCGATCACCGCTCCCGCCGCCGGCGTCGTCCGCAAGGTCCGCGACGACTCCACCCTTTACGGCTGCGATCCTCGCTACGGCTGGGACGCCAACTACGTCGTCATCGATCTCGAGGACGGCCACGAGGTGCTCCTCCTCCACCTACAGGCCGACTCCGCCTTGGTCTCCGTGGGAGATCAGGTGGCCCCCGGCGACCCCATCGCCCGGGTCGGCAACTCCGGTTGGACCTGCGGTACTCACCTCCACATGCAGGTGCAGCGCACCTGCAATAGCTGGTGGTGCCCCTCCCAGAAGGCCACCCTCAACGGCGCCGTCCCTCAACGGGGTGATCATCTGCGCCGTCAGTGCCGCTTCAGATCCTCGGCCTCCACCACCTGACTCTCCCCCTCGCCAAGCCCCAGTTCCACCAACGCCGTGGCCAACTCCGTGTTATCCGTGGCTCCGTAGCGGTCGGCGAGCCGCCCGGCCCCCATCAGACGGAGCCCGCCGGCGATCACGTCAGAGACCACCCCCCCGGCCCGCTCCATGGGCCTCGACTCATCCCGATCGGGCCCGGTGATCATCCCCGGCCGGGCGATCACATAAGAGAGACCGCTCTCCTTCACCGCCTCTTCGGCCCGATACCGGGCTTGATAGTATGCCGACCGGCTCCCCTCCCGGACCCCCATGGCCGACAGGTACACAAACCGCGGGCCCAGACCGGTCGCCACGCAGGCGTCCACGAGCATCCGACACAGGCCGTAGTCGATCGCCTCGTAGCTCAAGTCCTCCTCGCTTCGTCGGTCCGCGCTCTTCGTGGTCCCCACCAGAAAGAACACCACCTCGGGCTCTGCCTCCCGCAGCGCCTCCATGAGGACCCCCTCCTCCCAGGGACACTCCACCACTTCGGCGCCCTGCTCCCGAAACACCTCGGCCCACTCGGCCCCCCGGGAAGACCCGGGCCGCACGTGCGCCACAGTCTGTGCCCCGGTCTCCACCAGCAGGCGCACCACCTCGCGCCCGGTGTACCCCGTCGCCCCGAACACCATCGCCCTTCGCTCTCCCATTAGTCCTCTCCCAGCTCTTTGCGGACCTCGATCCGCTCCTCCGGCGACACCACCGGCCGGTCTCGTCCCGCGGAATCCCGCAGCTCCTCGATCGGCGTCGGCGGGATCACCGAATGGGCCGTCGCCCACGGCAAGGGCTCGGCGTCGGCCGCCGCCAGATCCTGCAACCCCAGCTCCCGCCGCTGCCCCTTCGTCAGATACTCGTGCAAGAACGCCCGTCGGAACCGCTCGAAGCACCCCTCGGCGATGGCCCTTCGGATCGTCCGCATCAAGTCCTGGTAGAAGGTCAGGTTGTGCAACGTCGCCACCACGCTCCCCAGGATCTCTTTGGAGTTGATCAGGTGATGCACGTAGGCCCGCGTAAACCGCCGGCACCCGTAGCACCCGCAATTGGCGTCCATGGGAAACTTATCGGCTCGATACTTCCCCTTGGTCACCCGGATCCGTCCCCGCCGGGTAAAGAGCACCCCCGACCGGGCGAATCGGGTGGGCACCACGCAATCGAACATATCGATCCCTCGATGAACGGCCTCCACGATATCCTCCGGGTACCCCACCCCCATCAGATACCGGGGCTTCTCCGTGGGCATCGCCGGCTCCGTGAAGTCGATGGACTCCATCATCAGCTCGTGGCCCTCGCCAACGGAGAGCCCGCCGATCGCATACCCCGGCAGGTCGATGGCGCAGGTCATCTCCACCGACACCCGCCGCAGGTCCGGGTACACCGACCCCTGCACGATCCCGAAAAGGTGCTGGTTCTCCGTGGTCCGCGCGTCCTTACACCGCTGCAGCCACCGGGCCGACCGATACACCGCGTCCTGGGCGTCTCGATGACTCGCCGGGTGAGCCACCACTTGATCGAAGGCCATGATGATATCCGCCCCCAGGGCCTCCTGGATCTCCATGCTCTTCTCCGGCGTCAGCTTCACCGGCTTGCCCCCTTTCTCGAACTCAAAGGTCACCCCTTCCTCGTCGACCTCCTGCTTCGGCAGCGAGAACACCTGAAAGCCCCCGGAGTCCGTCAGGATCGGCCGATCCCAGGCCATCATCGAGTGAAGCCCCCCCATCTTCTCCACGATCTTCTCACCCGGCGCCAGGTGCAGGTGATAGGTGTTCCCCAGGCAGATCTCCGACCCCGTCTCTCGCAGATCCCGGGGGGTCATCCCCTTGACGGTACCCCGAGTCCCCACGGGCATGAACGCCGCGGTCTCAAAGCTCCCATGAGAGACCGTCACCCGCCCCCGCCGGGCCCGACCCTCGGTCGCCAATAACTCAAATTGAAAACTCATCCCTCACCTCAAGGCATGAAAAAAGCCGACCGGGACGAACGCCCCGGTCGGCTCACGCGTTCCAGCGCACAGACATCAGTAGGCTTCTTCTTCGCCTTCTTCGTCTTCGTCTTCGCCTTCTTCGTCTTCGGCCGCTTCTTCACCTTCGGCTGCTTCGTCCCCTTCCTCGGCTTCCTCCTCGGCTTCCGCTTCTTCAGCTTCTTCCTCGGGCTCTTCCGCAGGGGCCTCCTCTTCAGCAGCCGCAGGCTCTTCCGCAGGCTCGGCAGGCGGGTCATCACAACCGGCTAACACGAGCAGACCAACAAAAACCAACGCGAGAATCCTCAGCATGACATTCCTCTTTCTTCGTCCTGTCGACTTGCGCACTCACCAACCGAGATTGCGTCATCACGGAAGGTGCCATCGCTCTGGGGTAAAGGGTTTGACGCACCTTGTCAAGAAATCTCCCCCGCCAGGGTGTGATCGGTTTCCGTCGGTGGGTTCGGGAACGCCTCACCGAGGCGATCCGCATCGGCAATGTTGGCGGCCGCATAGATCGTGGGGTCGGGGTTGGCGGCGGTATGGATCGTGGGGTCGGGGTTCGCGGCGGTATGGATCGTGGGCTCGGGGTTCGCGGCGGTATGGATCGTGGGGTCGGGCTTCGCGGCGGTATGGATCGTGGGGTCGGGGTTCGCGGCGGTATGGATC
>SKON01000037.1 GCA_007120035.1 Myxococcales bacterium | reverse complement strand
GCGGCGGCAGAACCGGAGGTTGGCGGAGCAGGGGCGGGAGGAGCGGGTGGAGCCGCTCTACGATGAGGACGATATCTTTGAAGCGCTGGACTGTTGGGACAGTCATTTGAAGTTTGGGGAGCCGCGGGAGCTTTTGCGGGGGGTGAAGATGACGGCGCAGAACGCGGGGCATATCCTGGGTTCGGCGAGTCTATTGTTGGAGATCAAGGGGGACTCGGGGAAGACGAGGATTGCTCACTCGGGGGATCTGGGGAACTACCAGAAGCCGCTGGTGCCCGATCCGGATCGGGGCCCGCGAGCGGATCTTGCGGTGGTGGAGGCGACCTACGGGGATCGGGATCATCGTTCCTTCGAGGAGAGCGTGGCCGAGATGGAGGAGGTGATCAAGGCGACGGTGGAGCGGGGGGGCAATGTGATCATTCCGACGTTCGCGTTGGAGCGATCCCAGGAGCTGCTCTATGTGCTTCATAGGGCGTGGAAAGAAGGGAGGATTCCCGAGTGGGTGCAGATCTTCCTGGACAGTCCGATGGCGATCAATGCGACGGGGATCTATCAGCGGCATCGAGAGTTGTTTAACGAGGAGGCGCTGGAGGCGTTTGGAAACTCGGAGGATCCGTTTTCGTTTCGGGCGCTGACGTACACCCGAAGCGGGCAGGAGTCGCGGGGGATCAACAGCATCCGATCGGGTGCGGTGATCCTTGCGGGGAGCGGGATGGTGACGGGGGGACGAGTGTTGGATCACCTGCGTCATAATCTGGGGAACCCGGCGTGCAGTGTGGTGTTTATGGGATTTCAGGCGGAGGGGACGAAGGGGCGGCAGTTGGTGGAGGGGGCGGAGAGTATCTGGATTCACGGTCGGGAGATCTTCCGACGAGCAGAGATCCATACGATCGGTGGTTTTTCGGCCCATGCGGGGCACTCGGAGTTGGTGAAGTGGGTGGAGGAGACGGGGGCGAAAGAGGCGATCCTGGTCCACGGAGAGGTGGAGGCGATGGAGGGGTTGGAGGAGGCGCTAAAGGCCAAGGGGGTCCGCCGGCGTGGAGCCGGAGAACCCCCTGAAGCGGGGGCCTGAGGGGCCCCGGGGTGTCATGAAGAGGGAAGGTTAGAAGGGGGGAGCTTCTTCGATGGTGTCGGGATCGTCGCCGAAGATGGTCTCCCAGATGTTGGTGAAGAAGCCGTCGGCCTGGTCGAGGTTCCCGCGGAGTTCGCCCTGGGGGAACTCGTCGGTGAGGACGTTGAGGAAGTAGAGGCCGTCTTCGAGGTCATCGACCTGGGTATCGGTGAGGTTTCGGTCGAGGAAGAAGCGGTAGACACCGTTGATCCGTTCTTCGGTCTGGAGGGTGAAGACGGTGGGTCCGGTCTCGATGTCGGTGGCGCGACCGATGACGACGTCGTTGAGGTCGCCTTCGAGGTCCTGGACGGCGCCGGAGACGATGAAGGTGTCGTCGGTGCGGAGGATGGCCCAGAGCCAGCCTTCGGCGTCGGAGGTGACGACATGGGGTTGTGCGTCGGGGGAGAGTTCGACGCCCCAGGATTCGGAGACGCGGGGGAATTCGGGGGCGTCCTCGTCGAGTTGACCGCGGAGTTCGCCCTGAGGATAGGCGTTGGTGTGGATGTTGAGGTAGTACATGCCGTCGTCGAAGAGACGGACCTGATCGGAGGTGAGGGTCTCGGTGAGGGAGAAGGTGCCGCTCCGTTCGTCGTCGTCGGCGGAGACGGAGACGGGGAAGACGACGGGCCCGTTTTCGTCCATATCGCCGACGTGGATATGGATGGAGGAGCCGTCGACGGGTCGGAGTCGGCTGACGAGGCCATCGAAGGATCCCTCGATGGTGAGGAGGCGGTCGGTGAGCTGGACCTCCATGTCGCCGGTGGCCGGAGTGGCGACGGCGGGGAGTTGGTTATCGCCGGCGAGTTCGACGTTGTAGGTGACTTCGCGGACGTCATCGGGAACGGGGTCACCACAGCCGAGTGAGCAGGCCAGAGCGACGGCCAGGACGATAGACGAAAAGCGTAGATGTTTCATGATCGACTCCTTGGTCTGTCAAGATCGCGCCCCCCCAGGGGGTATGCTGCGACTCTGTAGAAGATCGGCAGCAAGTTCGTAGAGTCAACCGGAAGGGAGGGCGGGTCGAGGTTGCGTGGCCGAGGGTGCGGCGATACACTGCCGAGGTTCAGAGAGGAGTGTGAGAGATCCCGTCGTTTCAGCGAGAGCGAGATGAGTCAGGAAGGAGAAGATCCGGTGGTGGAGATCTCATTGGGGGGTACGCCGGCGGGAGCGGAGACGGTGTTCGCGTCGACGTTGCTCTTTGGGTCGTTGACGGGGGAGGAAGTGCGGGAGGTGGTGCGGGCCTGTGAACAGGAGCATTTTGAGCCGGGGGAGTGCCTGTTTCGGCAGGGGGAGGAGGCGGACTCACTGTTCATCGTGGTGCAGGGGGAGCTGGAGGTGGTGGGGCATTCACCGACGGGAGAGAAGGTGGTGCTGGCGGTGTTGGGTCCGGGGACGGTGGTGGGGGAGTTATCGTTGATCGAGGGAGGTCCGAGGTCGGCGACGGTAGCGGCGGTGAGCCAGTGTCAGTTGTTTCGACTGAGGCGAGGGAAGTTTGACGCCATGAGGGAGGCTCGACGTCCGGCGGCGTACAAGATCATCGTGGGGTTGGCGTCGACGGTATGTGAGCGTCGACGGCAGACGGATGCGCGGGTGGAGGAGGTGTTCCAGGACCCGGCGAAGCATATCGATGCCTTTGAGTCCCAGCTCCACGAGATGTTGGGACGGTTGCGCAAGGCGTAAAAGGGAGAGGCGATGACGATCCGCGATGTGGAGCGGTATCAGGAGATCTTGAAGGAAACGCCGTTCTTCTCGACCTATGAGGAGGAGGAGCTTTCGAGGTTGATCGGGGTGTGTGAGCGGAAGGTGTTGGCGCCGCGAGAGCCGTTATGGGCGTTGGGGAGTCCGGGGGACTCGGCGTATGTGTTGATCGGGGGACGGTTGGAGCAGACCCACAGGTTTCAGCCGGACGGGACCCGTGTGGATCAGATCGGGCGTCCCGGGGAGATCGTGGGGCTGAGTTATGTGGTGAAGGAGTGGAGGCATCAGAGCGCGGCGTCGGCGGTGGAGCGGACGGAGTTGTTGCGGTTGAAGCGAGAGTCGTTCCAGAAGCTCTTTGAAGGGGGGGATATGGCGGCCTATCGGTTGGTGGATCGGCTGGCCGAAGAGGTGGTGCGGGAGATGCGAGATGCGAATCGGCGTCTGCACGAAGTGTTTGGGAATCCAGCAGAGACGCTGCGGAATCTACGCCGCCGAGTGCGGCAGGCCTGAAGGGTGATGGATGGAGATCGGAGTGATTGGAGGAGGATCGTGGGGAACGGCGTTGGCGAAGCTGTTGGCGGAAAATGGCCATCAGGTGTCGATGTGGGTGCATGAGCCGCCGTTGGCGAAGACGATCCGGGAGGAGTTCATCAATCCGACGTATTTGCCGGAGATCCCGTTGCCGAAGAACCTGGTGGCGACGAACTCGATGGAGGAGGCGGTGAGCGGCAAAGAGATGGTGCTGTCCGTGCCGCCGAGCCACGTGTTGCGGGAGGTGTTGGAGCAGGCCAAGGAGTATTTGCCGGAAGGGGTGCCGATCGTCAGCGCGACGAAGGGGATTGAGAACGAGACTCTGCTTTTGGTGAGCGGGATCTTCGAGGATGTGTTGCCGGCGCGGTTTCACCCGTTTTTGTGCTATCTGTCGGGGCCGAGTTTTGCGAAGGAGGTGGCGCTGCAGAAGCCGACGGCGGTGACGATCGCGTCGTACAATCACGCGTTGGCGGTGAAGATGCAGCAGGTGTTTAGCTGTTCGTTCTTTCGGGCGTACACGTCGAATGACGTGATCGGAGTGGAGGTGGGTGGGGCGCTGAAGAATGTGATCGCCATCGCGTCGGGGGCGGTGAGCGGGATGGAGTTGGGGTTGAACGCGTCGGCGGGGATGATCACGCGGGGGCTGCATGAGATTACGCGGTTGGCGGTGCGGTTGGGGGCGAACCCGTTGACGCTGACGGGGATGGCGGGGATGGGAGATCTGGTGCTGACCTGTACGGGGGGGCTGAGCCGGAATCGGACGGTGGGGTACAAGCTGGGGCAGGGGATGAAGATCGAGGAGATCTTGGAGGAGATGCAGATGGTGGCCGAGGGGGTGAAGACGTCGAAGAGCGTGTACGACTTGAGCCGCCAGCTGGACGTGGAGATGCCGATCTCGGAGCAGGTCTACGAGGTGATCTACGAGGGGAAGGATCCGCGGGAGGCGGTGGTGGATCTGATGAGCCGGGATCTGAAGCCGGAGCGTAGCGGCTGGATGTGAACGATCAGCGGGTGATCGGTCTGTGGGGTGGGGTCGCGGTGGTGGCCGGGACGATGTTGGGGATCGGGATCTTTTTGACGCCGGCGGTGGTGGCGACGCAGCTGCCGTCGACGGGGCACTTTTTGTTGGCCTGGTTGTTGGGAGGGGTGATCGCGCTGTGCGGGGCGGTGGCCTATGCGGAGTTGGGGACGCGGTTTCCGAGGGCCGGAGGGGACTATGAGTTTTTGCGGGAGGCCTTCGGGGTAGACGTGGCGTTTGCGGCGGGGTGGCTGCTCTTTGCGGGGGTGTTTGCGGGATCGGTAGCGACGATCGCGGTGGCGGTGGCGCAGTATCAGGTGCCGGTGTTGTTGGGGCCCTGGGTGGAGGTGGGGCCGTCGGAGGCGGTGGTGTCTGTGGGGGGATGGGTGGTGACGCGGGCCCAGGTGATGGGGATGGTGATCATCGGGGCGTTGTTGGTGTTGAACGTGTTGGGGACGAAGTGGTCGGCGCGGGTGCAGGTGGTGTTGACGGGGATCCCGGTGGCGTTATTGGTGGTGGGGATCGGGTTTGCGGTGATGACGACGCCGGGGGCGGATGCGGTGGTGGTGGAGGCTCCGGAGGAT
>SKON01000337.1 GCA_007120035.1 Myxococcales bacterium | reverse complement strand
GCGCCCCTCTTGGGAGAGTCCATGGGTCCGCTGATGGAGCCCGAGGAGCCCGGGGAGTACTCCTTCTCGGAGAGCCTGGGGCGGCTGATCCTGCGGGAGGGCCTGGCCATGGGGGCCGCGCTTTATCGGTCCGGGGGATGGTCGGCGGTGGAGTGGGGGCGGATCGAGCCGCCGGAGACGTCGAACGCCGCGGTGCGGACCGACCGGTGGCTCCGCGGTGAGGGGCGAGGAGAGTGGGATTGGCCCGAGGCGTTTGAGAACTATCGCGACGAGCGAGGGTGGACGCAGGAGATCGAGGGGACCGTCGGTCCTGCGCTGACGGCGGTGTGGCTCGAGGCGGTGGTGGACCCCCGGGCGGCGCGGACCGTGTACAGCGGGTGGTTGGCCGACTCCTTTCGGCAGTACCATCGGGAGGACGGGGATCTCCGGGGGATGTACTGGGTGTCGGCGTGGCAGAGTCCTCATGAGGCCCAGGAGATCGCCTTGGCGGCGGAGCAGGCGCTGATCCACTTCTATGGCGAAGACGCCCGGGAGCGGCGGTTTCGGGTGGCCACGGCGGGGGTGAACGTGGCGGTGGTGACCTACGACGGGGGGTACGATCCGGGGGTGATGGAGACCGAGGTGGCGCTCTTGACGGAGGCGGCCTTTCGGCTGATCCCGGAGGACGTGGCGCCCGTGAGTTTTGTGCCCACCCTCTACGAGCAGTACGTGACGGTAGCCGGGGAGGCCATGCTTGATGAGGAGTCCTGGGAGGACCCGGCGGCGGGGTGGACCGTGAGCGTCGAGGGGTTGAGCGATTGGGGCCTTCAGAAGTCCGACGAGGCCCACGTGCGGTGGTTCGCGACTCACGAAGACGGGGCGCTCGTGCAGTGGACCACGGAGCTCTTGAACCCTTTGCAGGCGGAGTTCGGGAGCCAGGAGTATATCGAGGGGTTGCGGCAGGCCTTCGCGGCGACGGTGCGGTCCGAAGAACCACCCCATGTGGAGGTGAAGGCGGAGCCAGTGGATCCCACAGTGGAGCTCGAGGTGGTGGGGTTGATCGACGGGCGGCCCCTGGCGCTGCGGCTGTGGCAGTGGCATCGGGGCGATGTGCTGGTGTCCTTCAGCTTGCAGGGGTCGGAGGAGACCTTCGGGGCCCGGCTGGTGGAGGCCGAGGCGGTGCTCGGCTCTCTGGAGGAGTTCGGAGAGCCCGTGAGCTTCGAGCGACGAAGCGCGGCGGCTCAGGACGAGGGGATCCTGGAGTTTACCGTGGAAGACGAGTAGGGCGAGTAGGGCAGGTCCGTCAAAACGAGAGGGAGTCGAAGTCTTGGAGCTGGCGGGTGGCCCGGGTCGGGGCAAGGGCTCGTGGTGCCGAGCCTTGTCGGAAGGGGTATTGGACGCCGGGCTCTCCCTGGCGAGCCCGCAGTCCCGTGCCGGGATCGATGGGGACGATCTCGATGTCGGCGTCGTCGGTGTGGTCCGGGGGCCAGGTGGCGTCGGGGTCCTGGAGGCCCTCGTAGAAGGCTGCGAAGGCGGGGACGGCGACGGAGCCGCCGTGTTCGCCGGGCTCGAAGGCCCGGTCGTTTTGATCGCTGCCGATCCAGACGGCGGCGACGAGGTGGGGGTCGAAGCCGACAAACCAGGTGTCGAATTCGTTGGAGGTGCCCGTCTTTCCGGAGACGGGCCACTCCGAGGGGAGGTGGTGGGCGGTGCCGCGGGTGACCACGTCGCGGAGAGCCCGGTGCATCAAGGTGGCGACTGTGGACTCCATGGCCTGAGGGGCCGGCTCGGGTCGGGCGGCGGCGCGGACCACCCGGGGCAGGAGGGCCGGGTCTCGTTGGGTGAAGGAGCCGCGGTCGATGACAGGCCGGCGGGCCTGGCGGCCGGGAGAGCGGTGATGAAGGTGGGCCACGGTGTGGGTGGAGAAGCGCTGGCCCTGTCGGGGTACGGCGGCGTGGACGGCGAGCATCTCACCGACCGTGGTGCAGCTGGCGCCGAGGGCCAGGGCCGGTCTGTTGTCCAAGAGGGACGTGACGCCCATGTGGCGAGCCCGCTGGATCAGGGGCTGGATGCCCACGTGGCTGGCGAGGTTGACCGTGGCGATGTTGCGGCTCGCGGCGAAGGCGTCGAGGGCGGTGATGTAGCCGCGAAAGTCGTAGTCGGCGTTGCGGGGCTGCCAGACGCCGTCATGGGATCGAACGTCGGTGGGGACGTCGCTGAGGAGTGTGGCGAGGGTGACCTCCCGGGAGAGGGCCTCGGTGAGGAGGATGGTCTTGAAGAGGCTGCCCGGTTGGCGGCAGGCCTGCTCAGCGCGATGAAAGCGGCTGGTCTCCACCTCGTAGGCGCCGACGGAGGCCAGGACCTCGCCGCTGTGGAGGTCGGCCACGAGGAAGGCCCCTTCGCGGTCTGGGCGCTGCCAGAGCTCCCAGGAAGAGTCTGAGTCGGGGCGGCGAAGGTAGACCACGTCGTCGGGGGAGAAGAGGTCGGAGAGAGGGCGGGCTCGATGGCGAGGGGCGCCGGTGCGTGGGTGTTCGCCGCGAATCCAGGACAGGTCGTCGCGAGTCCATCGGGCTTCTCCGTGGGGGACGCGAACGGTGAGGGCGTCGCGGTCGGCGTCGATGATTCGGCCCAGGGCGAAGTGGCCTTGGAAGGCCGAGGAGGTGTCCAGGGCGTCGTCGAAGGCGGCCGGATCGGGGGCGTAGCCCGGGGGACCGCGGTAGCCGGAGCGGCGGTCGTGAGCGTCGATGGCGTCGACCAGGGCGTGGCGGGCCAGGGTTTGAAAGCCCGGGTGGTGGGTGGTGACGACTTCGAGGTTGCTGGCCTCCCAGGGGCGGCCGGCGCTGAGGTCGTCCCATCGTCGCAAGACGGTGCCGACGGCCTCGGGAGCCGGGGAGACGGGGCGGCGGCTCGGGGAGAGGCCGTCCAGGGGCTCTTGCTGGAGGGCGAGCTTCTCGTCGCGGGAGAGGACGCCGATCTCGTGGAGACGGCGAAGGACTCGGTTTCGTTCCCGGGTGGCCAGGTGGGGGTTATCCAGGGGGTTGAAGACGCTGGGGGCGGGGAGGAGCCCGGCGAGGGTGGCGATCTGGGGAAGGGTCAGGTCTTGTGGGGCCCGGCCGTAGTATCGATAGCTGGCCTGGGTAACGCCCCAGGCCTGGCGTCCGAAGTAGACCCCGCCGAGGTACGCCGAGAGGATCTCTTCCTTGGAGTATTGGTCCTCGATGCGGCGGGCCAGCAAGAGCTCCTCGACCTTTCGGCGGAAGGTGCGGTCCGGGGTGAGGAAGTGCTTGGCGACCTGTTGACTGATGGTGCTGGCGCCCTGGACGCGTTGTCCGGCCCGGTAGTTGTCGAAGAGGGCCCGGAGGATGCTGCGGGTGTTGAAGCCGCGGTGGTGAAAGAAGTCCTCGTCCTCGGCGGCGAGGAAGGCGACGATCAGCATCGGCGGGAGGTCTTCGAAGGGGACGGGCTCGATGGCGGCTTCGCCGCCGAGGAGGGTTCCGTCCTGGGCCTGGACGCGAGTTCCGTAGTCGGGGCGAAGCTCGGCGAGGTCCGAGACCTCCGGGAGGGAGGAGAGGGCTCGGTGGTAGAAGAACCAGGCGCCGCCCAGACCGGCAAGGGTCAGGCAGAGGAGGGTCAGGGCGGTCCATCGAAAAAGCCGCCGGAACCATCGCCGAGGTGTCTTCTTATGAGGTGGTGCCATAGGCCGGTTCTCCGAGGAGCATGGTGGCCGATTGGCGAGGGGAGCGCAACTTGCCGCGGAGATGTCGGCCACTACCTTCAGAGACAAACCAAAACCCAACGTCTCGAGGAAGACCATGAGTGACACGGGCCTGCAGAATCTGGACTCCGCGATCCACACCTTTCAGCGGTGGCTGAAAGACGTTCATGAGAAGCTGGGGTGGGAGGACCGGCGCAAGAGCTACAAGGCGTTCTCCGTGGTGCTCCACGCTCTTCGGGATCGGCTAACGGTGGCCCAGTCGGCGCACCTGTCGGCGCAGCTGCCGTTGATCGCGCGGGGGATCTACTACGATGGATTCGTCCCGGCCCGGATGCCGTCGCGGGAGCGGCATCTGGACCAGTTCTTGGACCATATCCGGGACGGCTTCGATCAGGCGCCCGGGGGGCAGTTGATCGACGCCGAGCGGTTGGCGCGGGCCGTGTTCGAGGTGCTGAACGACCACGTGTCGGCAGGCGAGATCGAGGACGTGCGAGGGGAGCTGCCGACGGAGATCGCCCGGATCTGGCCGTCGCCGGCAGCCAATGGTGGGCAGCGGCCTCAGAGCCGATAGGCCCGGGGCCGCGACGGGCTGGGCCAATATCGTTAGAACGTAAATCCGGCGCCGGCGCCGGCGTTCCAGAGGACCACGTTGTCGAAGTGGCCGTCGTCGCGGAGGAGCCATTGTTGGGCCAGGAGGGCCTGGGCGTAGAAGGGACCCCAGATGGCGGTGCGGGCCTCGGCGGCGACGAGGGCGCCGTCGCGATCGACGAGCTCTCGGAAGAGGGAGCGGTCGTCGGTGGAGAGGGCGAACTTGTAGTAGAAGAGGCCAACCCGGGCTTCGGCGAAGTCGGCGGAGATCCGGAGCCGGAGGTTGGCCGCGGAGGGCCCGGTCTCGTCGGCGTAGGCGGCGGACAGGCGGATGGTACCGAGGATGCGGGCCTGGATTTCGGCGAAGCCGCCGTGGCGGATCTCCTCCTCGTTGCTGCGGGCGACCCGGAGCTTGGGGCCGGCCAGGCCCGGCTGGACGCTCGGTGTCTGGAAGCGGGTGAGCTCGTAGAGGGGGTCGACGTAGTCCGGGAGGTATTGGCCCTGGAGGAGACGGTACTCCAGGCGAGTCATGAAGTTCAGGGCGCCGTAGAAGAAGCTGTGGCTGTAGTAGGCTCCGGTGTGGAGCCCGGAGCCGAGGCCGAAGTGGTGGTTGATGTCGACGTAGGGGGTCAGGGCGGCGCCCTGTTGTTGAAGGCCGTGCCACCGGAGGTCGCCGCCGACGATCACCGTGGGTTGGTGCTCGGCGACCTCGGGGTTTCGGTCGGGGCCGACGGCGACGAGCTCGTCGCCGTCGCGGGCGAGGAGTGTGGGGGCGCGGAGGTCGGTGACCACCGAGGCGCCCAGGGAGAAGCTCTGGGCCGAGGAGCCTCGTTCGAAGAGCCCCGGGGGCCTGGCGTGGGCTCGGAGCCCCAGGAGGTTGGGGGAGAGGAGGTTATTGACCAGGACCTCGCCGCCATAGCGCTCCCGATCGAGGCGAGCCATCAGGCCGAGGCGGTAGTGGTCGACGGAGACCACGTTGTAGTAGCCGTTGACGATCGTGCCGTGCCCCAGGTTGGCGGGGCCGAGTTCGCCGACCTTCACGTGGAGCGGTGTGGAGCGGTCGCCGTACTCCAGGCGGCGGATCACGCGGAAGAAGTCGGAGAGTTCCAGCCAGTCCTCACCCCGGAGGCGACCCTGGTCGTCGTCGTCCTGCATGCGGAGGCGGAGAGGGACCTGGAGGGCTGCTTCGAAGTAGGTATTGCAGTCGCCGTCGGTGCAGAGCAGGGCCGGCAGGCGCTGGAGGAAGGTCAGCCGAGGGGTGAGGTGGAGGAAGAGCTCCTCCTCGATGGGGCCGACGCCGACCTCGCCGGAGACCAGCCAGAGGCGGGAGGGGGGCTCCTCGGCGTCGGTCTCAGGCTCCACGGGGGTGCGGGCCTGAGCCGGGAGGGCCAGGAAGAGAAAGACCAGGGGTAAGAGGGCGGCGAGCCGAACCATACAACCATCTCCATCGAGTCGGGCGCCGAGATTACCCCGATGTGGATCGGGCTTCAATGGTGAAGGGCTCCAGCTCACTGCTGGGAGGTTAGCCCATCTGCCGGATCAGGTTGGTGACGCGGATGATGGAGAGCTCCCGGCCGGTGGCCTCTTCGACGATGCGGACTTCGTGGTGGACCAGGGTGGAGCTGCGGCGGAGGACCTTGCCGCAGACCAGGACGGCGCCGTCGGTGGCGCTGCGGAGGTGAGAGCCGTTGATCTCGATGCCCACGGGGACCCGTCGAGGGATGTCGAGCTTCCAGCAGGAGTGCATGCTGGCGGCGGACTCGGCCAGGAGGAGGCTCATGCCGCCGTGGAGGAGGCCGAAGGGCTGGCGGGCGTGAGAGCCGATCTCCATGCGGAGCTGGATTTCGTCGTCGGAGACGGCCTCGAGGGTGACGCCGTGGGCCTCGAGGGCGGTGTTTTTGCGGAGCAGGGGCCAGGCTTTGAGCCAGGCTTCTTCGGTGTGCTCTTCTTCGACGAGGAGGTGCATGATGTCGTCAGCGGCCATGATCATCCTGGGTAGAGAAGTAGTGACGGGCGTCGGCCACGTCCTGGTCCATCTGGGCGATGAGCTGCTCCGGTGAGTCGAAGCGGCGCTCGGGTCGCAGGAATTGGTGGAGCTCGAGTTCGACGGGGGCGTCGTAGAGGTCGAGGTCTTCGTCGTCGACGCGTTCGTCGAGGATGAAGGTCTCAACGGTGCGGGGGTTTTCGCCGAAGGTGGGGTTGGTGCCGATGCTGGTGGCGGCCCACCACCGAGGGCCACCGACCCTGGCGAGGGTGGTGATGTAGATGCCGTTGGGAGGCATGGCCATGGGGGCGGGGTCGAGGTTTGCCGTGGGGTAGCCCATGGTGCGGCCCCGGGCCTCGCCGCGGACGATGGTGCCCAGGAAGCGATAGGGGCGGCCGAGCATGGCGTTGGCCTCGGAGAGATCGCCTGTGGAAAGAGCCCGGCGGATGCGGGTGGAGCTGACGGGCTCGTCGCCGCGGCGAACCCACTCGGCGGCGGTGCAGGTCATTCCTTTCGGCTCGCCGAGTCGATGGAGGGCGTCGGTGTCTCCGGCTCGCTTCTCGCCGAACCGGAAGTCCTCGCCGACGACGACGTGGCGGGCGCTGAGGCCGTCGATGAGGACGTCCTCGACGAAGCGCTCCGGGGAGAGGCCGGCGAGCTCGGCGTTGAAGGGCAGGGCGACGACCAGTTCGACGCCGGCTTCCCGGAGGAGTCGGGCCTTCAGGGGAAGCGGGGTGAGGCGTTCCGGGGCGGCGTCGGGGCGGAAGAAGGACACCGGGTGGGGTTCGAAGGTCAGGCCCACGGCGGTGACGTCCAGGTCGTGGGCGCGGTCGGCGGCGGCGGTGATGATCGCCTGATGCCCGATGTGGACGCCGTCGAAGTTGCCGATGGTGACGACGGAGCCATCGAGGAGGGCGCGGGCTTTGTCCAGGGTTTCAACGACTTGCGGCGTGGTCACGGTGTGCTCCCGTAGGATGGAACTCCGGCGGGAGTGTAGTGACCCCGGGGGTCCGGGACAAGGGTGACACCGGGGGTTACCGGTGGTTGCCCCCGGCGCCCGCCATCGCTACCATGCGACGGTTGTAGAGGCCCAATCGTGCAGCGAGCATCCCTCAAGGTCCCCGAGAAACCCATGAAGAATTTTCGACGTTGGTCCGTGTTGGCTCTGAGCCTGTTAGTCTTTGCTGCGGCCTGCGATCGGTGTCGCAGCGATCAGGACGCCGTGCCGCGGGCGACGGAGGCGAGGGTGACGAATCTCGCCGGTGTGCTGCCGGCGTCGGCGAAGATGGTGATCATGATCCCCGATTTGTCGGAGATGCGGGATAGCGTGGACATCACTCTGGAGCGGGTGTCGGCCTTCCAGCCCCAGATCCGGATGTTTGAGCAGCAGATCGCCAGGGAGATGGGAATCCGGATCACCGATGAGGAGAGCTGGAAGAACTCCGGGATCACCCCTGACGGGTCTCTGATGGTGGCCGTGGTAGGGAATCGCCCCGTGGTGGCGACCTTTGTGGACGATAGGGAGGCGTTTGAGTCCCGGTTCATCGAGCGGATGCGTCAGTTTACGCGGACCGATAGCCCCGTGCGCAACGAGACCATCGGAGGCCGGTCGTTCAAGGTCTCCGGAGATCAGGCCGGGAGCGATATCGCCTGGTTCTACGATGGCAATATGGTGGTGTTGGCGATGCCGCCCTTCGACGCCTTCGGGGTGTTCGAGGAGGGGACGGCGACGAATATCCTGAGCAACGTGGCGGCCGCTGCGGGCGACGGGTCGCTGGCCAATGACGAATCCTTCCAGACCTACCGAAAGGGGATGGGCGATCGCTACCCCGTCAGCGTGTACTTCAGCGGTGAGTATCTGCGGGACGTGGGCGAGGGACAGGCGCAGGCGGCGGGGAACGAGATCGCGCAGTTTCTGGCGGCCTTCGATGCCGGCGACGGCGGCGCCGGGGTAGGAGTTCGGGCGAACGAGACCCGGCTGGAGCTGCGGAGCCTCTTCGTGGGCGACGAGGACCTGATCGCGGCGGCGGAAGCGGCGTTCATCAGCGACCATGACGTGGACTTCTCGGGGTTCTTGACGAAGAACACCCTGCTGGCGGTGCGGTCGAGCTTTGATCTGGAGAAAGCCTACGACTTCTACATGGAGCAGCTCCCCGATGAGGATCGGCGAGCCCTGCGGCGGAGCCTGTCGCGGACGGGGCAGGCCTACCAGATCGATATCGAGGAGGACGTGATCAAGGCGTTCTCGGGGCACGGTGTGCTGGCCTTCTACGGAGTGGCAGGGGATATGACCCGGATGGCGGCGATGCTCGGCGGTGGCGGCTCCGTGGGCGATACGATCCGGACTGTGTTGGCCAACGCCGGGTTGGTGCTGTCCACCCACTTCGCCGACCAGGAGAAGTTCGACAACCTGATGGCCAAGGTCACGGAGATCGGCGGGGATGACTTGAACCAACGTGCGCTGGTGTACGAGGGGAGTGAGGTGGACGACGTGGAGGTGTTGGAGCCGCGGATGTTGAATCTCTTCCCGGCGCGGATGTTCGTGAGGGGCGACACCCTGACGGTTGCGGCCGCCGGGATCGGCGAGAACGCGGCCTATCAGTACCTGACGGGGGACCGCCCCGAGGGGCTGCTCTCCGATAGCGACGACTTCCCGCTGGGTAAGATGTTCGCTGAGGCCGACGCTTACAACGGGCTCTACCTGAACTTCGAGCGGCTGCGGTGGCAGATCCGTCGGGTGCCCATGGTGTCGGGGTTCGCCAATCAGCTGAACATGTTCCACGAGCTCCTGGCGACCACCGGGGTGGATGAGCACGGGATCTACGGGAGCCTGATCGTGGACTTCACGGAACCGCTTCAGCGAGACGAGCAAGGGGCTGAATGAAGCTCTCCGTCAAAGGATTGCGAAGGATCTTTACCCATGGGGAGGAGAGCCGGCGGGCCCTGGTGGACATCACGCTGAGCATCGAGTCCGGGGAGTTCGTGGCGATCATGGGTCGCTCCGGGAGCGGGAAGACAACACTCTTGAACGCTATCGGTGGGTTGGATACCCGATTCGAGGGGGAGGTCCGGCTGGGAGAGAAGTCTCTGCGGGAGATGTCGGAGGCGGAGCTGGCGTCCTTTCGGCATCGCCACCTGGGGTTCGTGTTTCAGAGCTACAACCTGTTGAACCACCTGACGGTGCTGGAGAACGTGCTCTTGCCGAGCTACTTCGGGCCTCTGCGAGATGGTGGGGATCCCCTGGAGGTGGCGACGGGTCTCTTGGACCGGGTGGGGCTTGGGGATCGGCTGAGGTCGCGTCCCACGGAGCTCTCCGGGGGGCAGCGGCAGCGGGTGGCCATCGCCCGGGCGCTCTTGTGCCGGCCCTCGGTGCTGCTCTGCGATGAGCCGACGGGGAGCCTGGACCGGGCGACGGGGCTGACGATCTTGCAGCTCTTCGAAGAGCTGAATCGAGAGGATGAGATCACGGTGGTGCTGGTGACCCATGAGCCCCATGTGGCGGCTGTGGCCCGGCGGAAGATCCGGTTGGATGAGGGGCGGATCGCCTCGGATCAGGAGCAGGAGCCCCGGTGGCCCGTGGAGGGCGAAGGGGCGCCGCCGGAGGCGGAGGGGACGCCATGAAGCTGGGGAAGTATCGGGCACTGGTCGGGCAGTCGTTGAGGCGGCATCGAGGGCACTTCATGGTGTCCAGCGTGGGTGTGATCATCGGGGTGGCGACGTTGATGCTCTTTACAGGGCTGGGGTCCGGGGTGCGCCAGACCGTGCTGGAAGATGTGTTCGTGATCGGTCAGCTCGAGGTAGTGGATCCGGCGGCTCGAGCAGGGCTGCGTGGTGGCGGACTGTTGGGCGGGGCCGGGTTGGATGACCGCCGGGTGGAGGAGATCCTGGAGCTTCCGGGAGCGGCGGCGGCGTTCCCGAAGATGAAGCTGACCTTCCCGTCGCGAGCCTCCGGTGGGGGCGGGCTCCTGGGGCGTGACCTGGGGATCGAGTTTATCGGTGATGGGGTGCCGCCGAACCTGATCGAGGAGGAGGTCAAGGACGCCCTGGGGTTTGAGGATTACGGGGCGCCTGTGGAGTGCAGCGCCGACGAGGACTGCCGGGAGGGGCTTCGGTGTGGGGACGAGGGGATCTGCGAGGGGAAGTCCTGCCGGCCCGCCAACGAGGACGAGGTGTGCGGGGAGATCGCCTATTGCAACCGGGATCGGGGGCAGTGCGCCTATCCGATCCCGATCTTGGTGTCGCCCCAGGTGTTGGAGATCTACAACGGGAGCGTTCATACGGCGCTGCGGGACAGCCAGGGGATCGGAGGGCGGTTGCCGCGGCTGACCGAGGAGATGCTGATCGGCTTTGAGTTCGACATCATCTTTGGGGAGAGCTTCATGGGGCGGGCCGCCGATCGACGGGTGCAGAGGGAGCGGGGGCGGTTGGTGGGGTTCTCGGATCGGGCGATTCAGATGGGGGCGACCATGCCCCTGGGGTATGTGATTCGGCTCAACGAAGAGTTCAGCGGGGAGTCCGCGGGGGACACCTATCACTCGATTCTGGTGGAGGCCGAGAGCAACGACGCCGTGGCCGGTCTGGCCCAGCTCCTTCAGGAGGAGATGGGGCTGGAGCTCTCGGATCGGCACCAGCAGGCGGAGCGGGCGGGGCTGTTGATCCTGCTCTTGACGCTGCTCTTCAACCTGATCGCGCTGGTGATCCTGGCGGTGGCGGCGCTGAATATCACGCACAGCTTCTCGATGATGGTGATGGAGCGGCGGCAGGAGATCGGGTTGATGCGAGCCCTGGGGGCGAAGCGGCGGGACATTCAGGCTCTGGTGGTGGGAGAGGCCACGGTGGTGGGGCTCTTCGCCGGGGCGGTAGGCATCGGGGTGGGGCTGGGGATCGCCTGGGGTGTGGATCGGCTCTTTGACACCCAGGTGGGGCACTTTCCGTTCAAGCCGGAGACGCTCTTCGCGTTCTCCCCGTGGATGTTCGGGTTGGGGCTCGGCGTGGCCGTGGTGTTCTGCTGGATCGGGGCGCTCTTGCCGGCGTTGCGGGCGGGGCGGGTGGAGCCCTCAGCGGCGCTGAGCGGACGGTAGGCCCGCTCAACGCCGCTGGTTACTTCATGGAGCTCAGGGTGGAGCTCAGGTCAGGCCGATCTCGCGGAGCCGCTGGAAGAGGAACTCTTCGGCGGTGATGGGCTCGTAGCGAGGCTCTTCGCCGTCTTTGAGGCAGGACTCCAGGACCTCGAGCTCGTAATCGGGGTGGGGATGCACGAAGAAGGGCATGGAGTAGCGTCGGATCACCTCTTCGCCCTGAGGGTTGACCACCCGGTGGGTGGTGGCGGGGATCACCTCGTTGGTGATACGGCTGAGCATGTCACCGGCGTCGACGATCATCTGCCCCGGAAGGGAGTAGATGGGGAGCCACTCGCCATCACGGGTCAGGAGCTCGAGGCCGGACTGGGTGGCCTCGGGCAGGAGAGTGATCAGGTTGATGTCCTCGTGCTCGGCGGCTCGCATCACGCCGGGCTCGTCAAAGCCGTCGCAGACGGGGTAGTGGATCACCCGGATGATGGAGTTGCCGTTCTCTACCATGTTGGGGAGGAAGTCTTCGTCCTGGCCCAGGAAGACCGAGATGGCCTTGAGCATGGTCTGGGCGCTCTCCTCCATGGCCTCGTAGAGGGAGAGGGCGGTCTCTTTGAGCTCGGCGATCTCTTCGGGCCACACGTTGGGGGTGATCCGGTCGAACATGGAGTGGTCTTTGGGGAGCTCGCGGCCGAGGTGCCAGAACTCCTTGAGGTCCGCTTTTTCGCTGTCTTTGGCGTGCTCCACGCCGAAGGAGGTGTAGCCCCGCTGGCGGCCGGTCTCGGGGAACTCGTACTTCTGTTTGGTCTCCTCGTCGAGGTCGAAGAACTCCTCGAAGAGGTCGTAGGTCTTGTAGAGGAGGTCGGTGTCGACCCCGTGTCCCTCGACGGCGACGAAGCCCGTCTCCTTGAGGGATTCTCCGATCTTGTTGACGAAGGCCTGGCGCTTGGCCTCGTCCCCGCTGGTGTAGTCCCGCAAGTCGACGACCGGGATGGTCTGTTCCTGAGCCATGACGTGTTACTCCTTTCGGCGTGGCTGAAATGTCAGGGGGCGGCCCTCCAGAGTGGTGGACCTCGATCGGGGACACCACATATCAGAGGTGAGGTGGGAGTAAAAGGGTGAGGGGCGGTTCTGAAGCGTCGGGGCTCACGGCATAGGAGATCGGGACGTCGAGGTTCGCGGCGAAGGACACCGGAACGTCGAGGTATGCGGCGGGTTGTTTCCGAGCATAGTACAGGGCCCCCACGGTCCACCCCGGGACAAGCCCCGGGGCTATAGGTAGCGGGGCTCCGCAGGGGCCAAGGCCCCGCTCCACCTTCGATGTTTCGGAGTGGAACCTCTGAGCCGTCGGGTACACGGAGTCGTTCCGAACCAGTCCCGGATTCATTCCGGCACCGTCGAACTCTGCACGGGGTTGGTTCTCGAGTGGTCAACGATGTGGAGAACATCTCAGGCGGAGCGGGGCCTTGGCCCCTGCGGAGCCCCGCTACCTATAGCCCCGGGGCTTGTCCCGGGGTAGACCGTGGGGGCCCTGAACTATGCTCGGAAACGAGCCGCCGCATACCTCGACGTCCCGGTGTCCTTCGCCGCGAACCCCGACGTCCCGATCTCCTTTGCCGCCAGCCCCGACGTTTCAGAACCGCGCCCGACGTCAGTCGAGGACGGCTTCGTAGACCGCGGTGTCGGCGTCGAGGACGACGACGCCGAGGATCTCCGACGGGGGGACCTCCGAGGGGTGGCGGGCCTCGGTGGCCGGGGCCAGGGCGGGGCCGGTGATGATGCCCTGGAGGATCAGGCCGTGCCAGAGGATCAGGTCGAAGCGGAGGTTGGCGACGACGAAGGAGGTGTAGAGGGTCTCGTCGTTGGGGGCTCCCCGAGCGATCTGGGCGTCGCCGAGGACGGGGAGGGCTGTGGAGGCGCCGTAGGGGTCGGTGCAGGAGAACTCCTGGACGGCGGCGGAGTCGTCGCCGGAGCCGAACCTGGCCTCGCATCGGAGCCGATCCTGGGCCACCGGGGCGTGAAGGAATTGGACTTCGCCGAGCCAGGTGCCCTGGAGGGACTGGCGATTGTCACCGCTGGGTGGGACCTCCAAGGGTTTGAAGCCGCCGTGGGGTTCCTGGACCATGCCGATCATGGGGGTGAAGGGCAGGGATTGTTCGGGGTCGGCGTCCAGGGGGATGGCCCGAGAGAAGGGGGCCAGGTCCTGGAGGGTCCCGGATTGGAAGGTGCCGGTGGTGGAGAAGCGTAGGTGGGAGTGTTCCGCCAGGGCCTGGCAGGTCTCGGGGTGATCGCTGGCGCCGGCGGTACAGCGGGCGTCGGTGAGCTCCAGGGAGAGGACCCCCTGGGGATTCAGGGAGCCCTCCAGGCGGTAGGCGTGCTCCGGGGCGTCGACGTCGTCGGGCTTCAGCAGAAGGGAGCCGCCGAGGGTGTCGTCGTACTCCCAGAGGCCCAGAAAAGCGTGGTAGGCCCCGGTGGGGAGGGCAGCGTGGCCGGCGATGAAGGCTTCGCCCAGGTGCATTCCTCGGATGGAGATCGGCGTCGGGCTGGACTGGTCGGTGACGGTGTCGGAGTCGACGCAGCCAGTGGCGGTGCCCAGCCAGGTGCAGGCCGAGTTGGTGGCGCAGAGGGTATGGGTGTGGCCATCGTCGCAGGACTCGATGGTGGGTTCGGGGCCGGTGTCGGGGCCGGTGTCAGGGGAATCTGCGTCGGGGGAGTCAGCGTCGGGGGAGTCAGCGTCGGGGGAGTCGGCGTCGGGGGTCCCGGCGTCGGGGGTTCCCGTGTCGGGGGAATCAGCGTTGGAGGGCGGATCGGGGCTGGGGTCTCCCGGAGGGCCACAGGCGGCTGCGGCGAAGCAGATCCCCAAAAGGAGGATCGAGAGTGTCAGGAGCGGGCGGGGACGGCGGGGCACGGGGGAGGCCTCGGTCATAGGTAACAGCGCTGAACGCCCCGAGGATAATGGCATTGCCCGGGCGAAGCAAACCGGGGATCTAGTCATCGTCTGGGACCTGCTGGCAGCGATGAATATGAGCGGCCGGGTCCAGGGAGTATCCGTCGCCGGTGGTGACCAGGAGGTCTCGCAGGCCCAGGTCTCGCAAGGTGCGGATCACCCAGTAGACCCGGTCGGCGGCGGACTTGGGGTGGATCGTTTGATCCGGCCAGCCGATGGCGAAGAGCTCGTCGACGTCGAAGGCCACGGGGGGATTCGAGGCGTGGGTGTCGAGGAACTTTCGGAGGATCAGCCGGGCGGCCTTTCGGCGGCGGATGTCGACCTGCTCTTCACCGGGGACGAGGAACCATCGGGCTTCGTGGTCGATGTAGAGATCCACGGGTTGATCCGTTGCGGCCGGGGTTTGAGGTTCTCCCTGCGAGCTCTGGGAAGTCTGGGAGGTCTGGGAGACGGCCGGCGGAGGTTCGACGGGGGCCACGGCGAGTGAGAAGAGGAGGCCGTCGAGGAGGCGCTCGTAGAGGGTGGGGAAGCTCGTGTCGTCGGCGGGCTCCGGCACGTCGTCGTGGGGCCTCAAGAAGGCGGCGATCTTCTCGACGAGCTTCGTGGCCTGAGAGCTCCCGGGGAGTTCGCCGGGTTCGAAGGTGGCGTCCCGGTCGAGGAGGGCCGCTGTGGCGGTGGTGAGGGCCTGCCAGGCGGTCTTGGAGTCGGAGTCGGGGAGGGCGTCGAGGATCTCGAGGGCCGTGTCCCTGTGTTCCCGGGCCCTCGCGAGTTCGCCGCGCTCGTGATGCATCCAGGCCAGGCAGAGGTAGGTGGCGCCGCGGTCGAAGGCGTCGTCGTCGCCCCAGATGGCGAGGGCCTGGTCGTAGCGGAACCGGGCGGAGTCGTAGAGGCGGCGCTCTTGCTGGAAGGCGCCGAGGGCGAAGAGGACGATGGCCTCGTAGGCGGAGGCGCCCGTGGAGCGGTGGCCCTGGAGGCTCTCCATGTAGTGGGGGTAGGCGTCAGAGAGACAGCCGCCGCGGTGGAGGATGGTGCCGAGGTTTCCGTGGAGGACGGCCTGGCGGTGGGGGTCGGGTTGGCGGTGGGAGAGCTCTTGCGCCTCCTCGTAGCGGGCGACGGCAGCGGGGAAGTCGGCGCGGGCGTAGGCGTTGTCGCCCAGGGACTGCAGGATTAAGGCCCGGCTGTCGGGATCGTCGAGGGCGTCGGCTCGTCGCAGAGCCAGCTCGTAGAGGCGGCGCTGTTCGTCGTAGTCCTGGAGGTAGTAGCAGCCGTAGCCGGCCCGCTGAAGGGACTGGATCTCGAGAAAGCCATCATTGGGGGGCTGTGGGTGCCGGGTCATCTCGTCCAGGGCTCGCCGGGCCTGGTCGAGGCGGTGGGATTCGGCGTGGAGGGCGGCGGTGAAGCCCAGGGTGACCCGGGAGATCGGCTCGGCCTGGTCGAGGAGGGCCTGGGCGGCGTCGAGATCTCCTTCGGTGCGGTGGAGCTCGGCGAGGGTCAGGAGGGCGCGGAGATCGCCGCCGTCGTGGAGGTCGGTGCAGATCTGGGCGGCCTCCTGGCGTCGGGCGTTGCGAAGGTGAAACATGGCGAGGGCGTGTGCGACCTCAGGTTCCTGGGCGTCGGCGGAGAGGAGGGATTCCTCGTGGCGGGCGACCAGGGGAAGGCCGCGGTACCGCCGGACCTCGATCAGGGAGAGGAGGAGGTCTGTGGCGGTGGGGTCGTCGCCGAGGGCCCGGGCCTGGCGGAGGGCCTCCTCAAGGTTGGTCTCTTCGGCGGCCAGGTGGGCGATGGCCTGGGCGCCGCGGGGACCCCGGCGGTCGTGGCGAAGCTCTCGAGCGCGAGAGGTCAGGGCCGAGCGCCATCGGGTCTCGAGCTCGTCGCGGGTGTCATCGTCGAGGCCTGCGAGGACGTGAGCGCGAAGCGCCGCGAAGGCTCGGAGGCGGCGGCCGGAGCCGCCGGGGACGGCGTAGAGGAGGCCGCTGCGGGTGAAGAGGTTCAGAGCCTCGATCACGTCACCGGTGTCGGTCCCGTCCGCCGTGAGGGCCGGGAGCGAGGCCGGCTCAAAGCCTCCGGGAGAGAGGCAGGCGGC
>SKON01000010.1 GCA_007120035.1 Myxococcales bacterium | reverse complement strand
GAATACACAATGGGCAATGGACAGTCAATGTTTGACGTCCTCCTCTACGTCGACGAGACTCGCGCGGTCGCCCCCCTGCCCCCCTGACACACGGTGACGCCATGGGAGAGCCCCTCGAAATCCTGATCAGCGTCCTCGTCGTTCTGCTTCTTCTGGGGGGTCTGATCTACTGGTTGTGGCGCAGCACGCCCCGCCATCGAGACCCTCTGGAGCCCCTGGACGCCACGGGGTGGCTCGTCATCGTCGACGGCAGCAACGTCTCCTTCCGGGAAAACCGGGCTCGCCTGGAGTACCTGGAGGAGGTCCTGGAACTCCTGGAGCACCGGTTTCAGGGCGCTCGGTTCCTCGTCCAATGCGACGCCAGCCTTCGCCACCGGTTCCGAGGGAAAGAACGCCGCCGGTTCGAGGAGCTCCTGGCCAAAGACAAGAGGTTCGCCCAGGCCCCGAAGGGTCGAAAAGCGGACGACTTCATCCTCCACGAGGCCGCCGAGCACGGGCAAGCCATCGTGGTCTCCCACGACCGGTTCTCCAAAGGACCGGAGCTCGAGATGCGGCTGAACGTCCCCCTGCTGCGGATCAGCTTCCACGAGGATCCGCCCGTGTTGGCGCAGAAGATCCTGATCTTTGAAGACGAGGACGATCCGGAGCGGCCTCGGGTCATCGACCTGGCGGAGTTCCTGGAGAGCGAAAGATGACCTCAGGCCTGGAATCTTGGCCACAGCTCACCCTCCTGCTACGATTGCATGACCATTCTCTGACCAATCTCTGGGACCCAAAAATGCCTGCTCGAATCCTCCTGCCTCTCCTCGCGTTTCTCCTCGTCGCTTGCTCCGATCCCGGCGCCGACCCGGATCCCACAGATGACGCCGGCGTCAACGAGGACACGGCCCACCAGAACGATGCTCAAGGTGACCCCGACGCGGACACCGACCCCGACCCAGACACCGATCCCGACGCGGACACCGACCCCGACGACGACGAGTTCGCCGACCTGATCGACCGGCCGGAGCTCCCGGAGCACCTGGAAGGCTTTTGCGCCCCGGAGAGCTACAGGGTCCGCGATCTCGGCCTACCGGACCTCAGGGGGCCCGAAGACTTCGCTCACCAGCGGTACATCGACCCCGAGGCCGCGGCTGGCGGCGACGGCTCCCTGGAAGCCCCGTTCCTGTCCTGGGACGAAGCTCGCCCCCTGCAGTCCGACACAGCATACCTGCAACGCCGGGGCACAGAGATCGTCCTGACCTCTCCTGTGGAGCTCACCGCCGGGAACATTCTGGTCGGGGCCTATGGCGAGGGCCCTCGACCGGTTCTGCAGGCCCACCCCGATCTGGGGTCTCGGATGGTCAACATCGCCTCCAACGACAACGTGGTCCGAGACCTCCACCTCTACGTCGACGAAGAGACCCACGACGACCTCGTGGCCGATGACTTCATCCACCAGGGCTACCACGGGATCAGCACCCCCTACATCGCTGAGCCGGGCTCCCCGAACCAGCCGGCGCGCAACGTGATCTACAACAACGTCCTCTACCGGTCGGTCCTCCTCCACTGGGGCCGGGAGGTCCGGATCCTCCACAACGATGTCTTCTTCACCCACCAGAACGGGATGTTCCTCCAGAACGCGGAGCACGTCGAGGTCGCCTACAACCGCATCATCCACCCCAACCACTCGTTCCACCTCTTCGAGGGCCCCGAGATCTGCGACCAGACCATCTGCTGGGGCGACGGCATCCAGTTCTCCCGGGTCCACCACTGGTACGTCCACAACAACTTCATCGACCGCGCCGACACCCCCAATAAGGCCACCTTCATCGCCCGCATCGAGTCCACCACCCCCGCCGCGGAGCCCCATTATTTCGAGTGCAACACCCTGCGAGGCCCCCCGGGTGACAACAACCGGATGCTCTTCGTGGGGTGGAATATGGACAACCTGGTCTACCAGTACAACTACCTCCTGGGCCCATCGGGCAGCGCCCTCTGGTCCCACAGCGCCATCGACTTCTCCCACAACGTCATCGAAGGCCCCCTTACCAGCACGGAGATCTTCTGCGAGGGAGACTGCCGGCTCGAGGACAACCATCGAGTCCCTTGACGCTCTCTTCCTTGACGCCGCCAGACCGGTGCTGAACGACCTCAGGGGGTCATGTACACCCGGCCGCAGTCGAGGCAGTGAAAGAGCTTCTCCTCGTCGTGGATCGCTCCATCGTCGAAGGGTCGATCGTCGGGCCCGGCCCCCAAGAGGTAGACGTCGGGAAGAATGGGGCAGAAGACCTCATCGCAGGTCCACCGGCCGACCAGGGTGGTCAGGCGCCGGCAACAGAGCGGCCAGGTGGGCTCGATCAGGCGCAGGATATAGGTCTGAGGGGACTCCTCGACGAGGCGCTTTGCTTGTTCCTCCGGGGTGCCCGTCGGTGGCTTCTCGTGCCGCTCCGAGGTGGCGATCCGGGGAGCCCGGGCGCGGTCGAGCTCCGAGGCCTCCTGCACCACGGGATCGACGACGAAGGGGTAGGTCTCCTGATCTTCGGGGCGCCAGCTCTCGTCTCGGCGCCAGGTCTCATCGCTGATCCAGGGCACCGGCGACGGCCCGGGATCGCGGTACCCCAGCTCTTCGGCGAGCTCCACGTAGCGTCGCATGGCCTCCTCGCGGGACATCCCCCGGTGGGTGCGCCAGGCGCTGAACTTGGCCCGCTCGTCGAACTTGAAGAACGACGGGTAGTCACCCTGGGCGTCGCCGGCGGTGGCCTGCTTGTAGAGGCCGTAGAGCCGGCGCCGAGCGTCTCGGGAGGTGATGGGGCCGCCGGGGGAGTTCTGGTACGCCCAGGCGATGTGGTGGAACTTCTGCTCGATCGACGTCATGGTTCTACGGCACCAGCTGCGCACTCCGTGGCCGGCCGGGGCTCACCCCGTTGGTCTACCTCGGGGCAGTCGGCGCCCAGGCCGATGGCGACGCTCTCCAGGCCGGGCATCATCGTCGGCGTGGGGCCGCCGTTGTCGCCCAGGGCTTCCAACTCGGGGTCAGCGAAGAGGATGCCCGCCGTGCAGGGGTTGTCCTCGACGTTATTGCCGCCCACCCGGGTCTCGGGCCACTGCACGTTATTGGAGCCCGGCAGCGTCGTCGGGTCTCCGGGGCTGCCAATGGAGCAGGTCATGGGGGTCCACTGGTGGTCGTCGACGTTGTTGGAGAAGATCGTGTTGTACACCTCGAGATCCTCAGACTCCGAGCCGTGGGCGACGATGGCGGCCCCGAAGAACCCCTCGCCACCGGCGGCCTCGTTGTCGGCGAAGGTCACGTTACGGATCACCCCTTCGCCGGAGAACACGAGCCCGCCGCCGAGGCTCTCGTGGGCGATATTGCCCACGACGGTGGAGTTTTCCAGGAGCAGGGTGCTCCCGTGGGGCCCCTGACCGACCCGGATCCCGGCGCCCAGGCCGTTGGAGGTGTTGTTCGCCACCGTGCTGGCCGTCATGGAGAAGGTCATGTCCTGCATGTAGATGGCCCCGCCGCCCGCCTCGGCGTGGTTGTCGGCGATATGCATCTGATGAAAGGTGGTGGTACCCCGGTGGGAGTTGGGGGTCCGGAAGATGGTTCCCAGACCGCCGGCGGTGCTCCCCGTGATCGTCACCCCACAGAAGTCCACGGTCTCCACAGAGCCCCCGTCGATAGCGATGGCCCCGCCGTTGCCCCCGGCCCCGCCCTGCTCGGCGTGGTTGAAGTCCGGGCACCCCGTAGCGCCCCCGAAGTTCAGCCCCGTCCCCGTAGCCTGGCTGTCTCGAAACTCGGAGTTCGAAAAGATCCCGTCGGCCTGCAAGAGGCCGATGGCCCCGCCGTTGGACCCCCGGTTGTCCACGAAGGTGCTCCCCTCGACGACGATCTCCAGAGCCCCCACGGCGTAGATCGCCCCGCCGCCGGTGTCGGGCCCCAGGGGCGCCGCCACGTTGCCCCGGAAGGTGGACTCGATCACGTGGAGGCGCCCGTCCCGCATCCGCAGCGCTCCGCCGGCCCCGTCTTTGTAGCCCCAGGCGCACTCCGGGTTGTCCGGGTCCTGCTCGGTGAAGTCCTCCGCCGGCGCCTCGGCGTTCTGAAGGGTCAGCCGCTGCAGGACCACCAGGGTCTCGGTGACCCGGTAGTTCGCCGAGTGGTACTCGAAGATCCGGTTGGTCCGCCCCTCGAGCCGACCGCCGTCGAGGATCACCAACCCGCCGCCGTCGATCACGGTGTCCACGTCGATCCGCAGTTCCAGGGCCTCCGTGATGTCGATGGTTACCTCGTCGTCGCCGCAGTCGAAGGCGATCACGCCGCCTTCGCTCACGGCCTCCCGCAGCGCCTCCTCGGTGCAGCTCGCCGGGGTGCCGTCGCCGATGAGGTGGTCCGGAGCCGAGGTGTCGACGAGTTCTACGACGGGCTCACAGGTCTGGGGCGGTGTGGGCTCTGGGCCCTGGTTCGATGGGCCCTGGTTGGTTTGGTTCTGGTTTGACTGGTTCTGGTTCTGGTTGGTCTGGTTTTGGTTCTGGTTTGACTGGTTCTGGTTGGCCTGGTTCTGGTTTGGCTGGTTGTTTTGGTTGGCCTGGTTGGTTTGGTTGGCCTCGGGATCTTCACCGCAGGCGGTTAACAGAAGCGTTAGAATGATCCACGGAGAGAGTCGTCGCACAGCCGCCTCGGGGTTTTGGGCCATTGAGTAGTACTAAGAACCTCGTACCACTAACATAACCCGAAGGAGGTTGGGGAATCCACCCAGGCGACCGAACGGGCGGCGCACACGACCCCTCCGCCCTTCGGGCACCTCCCCGCAGGCGGGGAGGGGGCCCGGGGCTTCGCTGTTTCGGCTGGGGTTCACGATTTGCTCGCACGTTCGGGCGGCGCACACGACCCCTCCGCCCTTCGGGCACCTCCCCGCAGGCGGGGAGGGGGCCCGGGGCTTCGCTGTTTCGGCTGGGGTTCACGATTTGCTCGCACGTTCGGGCGGCG
>SKON01000353.1 GCA_007120035.1 Myxococcales bacterium | reverse complement strand
TGCGATGAAAAGCGCGATAGGATGAATCATCATGGTCGTAGCTCCTTCGAGAGGGACAAAGTGAAACGCTCAACGTCACGGCAGCGAGTTCACGACTGCTTGAACTCAACCTAAACAGCGCCGAAGGGACTTCAAGCCTGGCCAAGCCTGGCCCCGGCGCGGTGCGGCAAAGTGTCCTTTACAGGGGGGCCGGTTTCACCGATTCTTCGTGGCGTCGAAGAAAAGAGTTTCCCCCCTTGTGCAGGAGCAGACAGATGATCGGTTACGGCCTCTCCGAAGATCAGAAGATGTACCAGAAGACGGCTCGGGACTTCGCCCGGGATGTGATTCGCCCGGCGGCGGAGCACCACGACGCCACTGGGGAGTATCCCTGGGAGATCTTGAAGCAGGGGTGGGAGCTGGGGTTGTTGAACACCATGGTACCCGCCGAGTACGGCGGCCTGGGCCTGGGGTGTCTGGAAGCCTGCATGCTCTCCGAGGAGATCGCCTGGGGCTGCACGGGGATCGGCACCGCCATGGAGGCCAACCAGCTCGCCACAGCGCCGGTGATCATGTTCGGCACGGAGGAGCAGAAGAAGAAGTACCTCGGGATGCTCACCGAGGGACTGCGGGAGGACGGCAACCCCCACATGTGCGCCTACGCCGTGACCGAGCCCGGCGCCGGCAGCGACGTGCAGGGCGTGAAGACCCGGGCCGTCAAAGACGGCGACCACTACGTGATCAACGGCCAGAAGATGTGGATCACCAACGGCGCCAAGGCGTCCTGGTACTTCGTGCTGGCCTACACGGATCCCGAGGCGGGCTATCGGGGCCTGACGGGCTTCGTGGTCGACGCCGACTCTGAGGGCATCGAGGTGGGCCGCAAGGAGCAGAACCTCGGCCAGCGGGCCAGCGACACCCGGGGCATCACCTTCACCAACGTCCGGGTGCCCGAAGAGAACGTCCTCGGCGGCAAGGAGGGCGGCGGCTGGGCCCAGGCCATGGGCGCCTTCGACAAGAGCCGGCCCATCGTGGCCTCGGCGGCCATCGGCCTTGCCCGAGCGGCCTTCGAGCACGCCCGGGACTACTCCCTGGAGCGCCAGACCTTCGGCAAGCCCATCGCTCGCCACCAGGCCGTGAGCTTCATGATCGCCGACATGGCCATGAACATCCAGGCCGCCCGACACCTGGTCTGGGAGTCGGCCTGGCTCCACGACCAAGGCGAGCGAAACACCAAGGAGGCGGCCTTCGCCAAAGCCTTCGGTGCCGACATGGCCGCCAAGGTCGCCACCGACGCCGTCCAGGTCTTTGGCGGCTACGGCTACTCCAAGGAGTACCCCGTGGAGAAGCTCTACCGGGACGCCAAGATCTTCCAAATCTACGAGGGGACCTCGCAGATCCAGCGGGTGATCATGGCCCGGGAGATCTACAAAGAGGTGAAGTGAGGCTGGAGATTCTCCGGAGCCCTGTGGCCTCTGGCCCAGGTTTTCGCTTCGTGGGCGGGTGGCCGCTTCCCGGCAAGCTCGCCCGATACGGCCCAGGGCCCAGGGCGTCCCCATTGCTCGATCGTCGGGGAGCCTCGTGTGGTTCATGGCGGTGGTCGAATGACGCGGTCATCACAGCGCTGTTGGTGAGGGGAGTACACCTGGGCCAGAGGCCGCAGGGCTCCGGGGGGAGTTCAAGGCGCTGTGCTCATGTGCTGCCCGTCCCATGCTCGATCGTTGGGGAGCCTCGCGTGGTTTGTGGCGGTGAGCGAAGGACGGGGCCTCATGGTCGATCTACGGGGAGTGGGTGACCCCTTCCCGACGAGCCCGCCAAATACGGCCCGGGGCCCAAGGTGTCTCCTTTGCTCGATCGGTGCTGGTGTCCCGATGTGGTCGATCTGCCTTGCTCTTCCGGCGGCTTTCTGGCACATCTGCGTTACGGAATTTATCAACGCGACGGGTCTCCTTGAGAGCCGTTTTTCCAATGGAACGCTAATGTGTGTTCGATCTCCTCGTCTCCTCGTACTCCTTCTTGTACTCCTCCTCTTCGCCTGCGGAGGCCCAGAGCCGGATAGCCTCGAGGAGATCCCCCTGAGCCCTGACTTGGCGTCCATCGAGCAGGGCGCGGTGATCCTCACCGGTCGGGTCTTCGATGTTCATACGGGCGCGCCGATCGCCAATGCCATCGTCTCCACCTTTCCCGATACGGAGATTCTGCGTACCACCTCCACGGGTCAGTTCGTCATCCAGAGGGACCTGGTCACGGGTCAGACCTACCAGGTTACCGCCGAGGCTGACGGCTACGCCGACGGGCGGGCCGACGTGCTCGCGAGCTCCGAGAGAGAGTCGGTCCAGATTCCCCTGGTCTCGTCGGACCGCCACCTCCCGATAACCTTCGTTCCCGACGCGGCGGTCCTCACCCCGACGGAGAACCTCACGGAGATCGCCATGGTCTCCGGCGAGGTGGATGATTTGGAATGGAGCCTCCAGGATGCCCCGGACTGGGTCACCCTAACTCCGGAGGAGGACACCCTTCGACCGAACCGCACCGGCCAGCTTACGGTGGAGCTCAACGCCGAGGTGTTCGGGGCCATCGCCGCCAGCCGTTCCTCTCATCACGGCTACGTCGAGCTTCACGACGACCGAGACCGAGTCGCCGTCCTCAACGTGATCGCCGTGCCCGCCCCGTCCGGCGAAGTCCTCTTCCAGGTCTTCATGGACGAAGAAGAAGAGCTCATGATCGGCGACTCGTTGACCGCCGACGCCCGGGTCCGCCTGGGAGACACGGGCATCTTCGGCGCTTCTATCGTCGTGGATATCTCCGGCCCCGACGGTGGCCTCACCACGACCACTCCGGTTCGGACCGACGACGATGGGGACGCCACCTTTACCTTTGAGGCCCTTCTCCCCGGCGACTACGAGCTGCTCTTTCGGCTCCCGGCCTACCCCGACGTCAACGCCGTTTCCCACAGCCTGACTGTGGGCGGCGGCGTCCACCCCTGTGACGTCGACAACGGCGGCTGCGGCGATTATGCCGAGTGTAGCCTGGACGTTGATGGAGACGTCTCGTGTGTCGATCTCGACCTCTGTACTCCCGACGAAGCTGGGGAGAACTACTGCGGTACCGCGCAGTACTGGACCTGCGAAGAGCGCCCTCTTCAGGCTCCGATCTGCACGGACATCGACGAGTGCGCCACGGGCGATCACAGCTGCGACCTGGACGTGGAGATCTGCGTGAATCAGATCGGTGCGGCTGCGACCTGTGAACCGATTCCCCTCCCGGAGATCATCAACCTCGAAGGTCCCCCGGCCGTCAGCAACGATCCCTCCAGCACCCTGACCTTCGAGTGCTCCCTGCCGGACTGTACCTTCGAGTGTTCCCTGGCGGTCAATGGGACGCCCTTCTTTACCAACCCGGACTGCGAGAGCCCCTTTACCTATCCCACGACCGATGGGGACTACACCTTCACGGTCACGGCCACAGACGGGGAGAACTCCAGTGAACCCGCCACCTGGGAGTGGACGGTCGACACGGAGATCCCGGTGATCGAGGACCTCACGGGACCCTCGAGCCCCACTACGAGCACCCAGGCCCAGTTTAGCTACTCCTGCTCCAAGGACGACTGCGCCTTCTCCTGCGAGGTCAGCGAAGCCACGCAGGGCCTTCTCTTCGGGCCGATCTCGTGCATCGACACCTTCGGATATCCCACAGTCAACGACGGCACTTACACCTTTACGGTGATCGCCACCGACCTGGCCGAGAACGTAAGCCAGCCCGCGACCTGGACCTGGACAGTGGACCGGGAACCCCCGGTGGTCACCAACCTCGAGGGGCCAGAGGGGGTGATCTCCGATACGGACGCCCTCTATGAGTTTGGCTGTTCCAAGGCAGGCTGCACACTCCTGTGCTCACTCTCCGCCCAGGGGCAGGGATCTCTCTTTATCGACGAGGACTGCTCCACGGGCTCGCAGCTCTATACGGACCTGACCGACGACATCTACACCTTCTCGGTCCGGGCTATCGACAGCCTCGGCACCGAGGGGCCTGCGGAAGAGAGTTCCTTTACGGTCAACACACCTCCCTCCATCGAGAATCTGTCTGGACCCGGTGATCCGACCAACGACACCGACCCGGCCTTCTCCTTCGACTGTTCGAAGGTGAGCTGTACCTTCGAGTGCTTCCTGGAGGGCCCCGAGACCATCGGCCCCGAGCCCTGCGACTCCGGCTCGGTCACCTACACGGACCTCCCCGACGGGGCCTATACCTTCACCGTCCGGGCCTGGGACGCGCTGGACGTGGCTGGCCCATCCGAGACGTTCGACTTCACCATCGATACGGTGCTGCCGGAGATCGCCTTTTTGGAGAGCCCCGAAGAGGTCATCATTGAGGACTGGGCGCCCTTTGATTTCGAGTGCACCAACAAGGACTCCTGTACCTTTGAGTGTCGCCTCGACGAAGCGTTTGACCCCGGCACCTTCTACGATTGTGCCCCACCGCTGGTGGAGGCCGATCTCAAGCAGGGTGAGTACACCTTTACAGTCCGGGCGACCGACGCCGCCGGCAACGAGACCTCGGTGAGTCACTTCTTCGCCGTGGTGCCCCTGGGGTGGGAGCAGGTCTCGGTCGGCTCGGCCCACACCTGCGCCGTCGGCACCGACCGGTCCCTCTGGTGCTGGGGCAACGGCGGTAACTATCGCCTCGGCCTGGGCACCACCCTCAGCCATCGCGTACCCCGGAGCGTCTCCGACGATCGGGACTGGATCCAGGTCTCCGCCGGCGATGCCCATAGCTGCGCCATCCGTGTCGACGGTACGCTGTGGTGCTGGGGCCTTGGTGACCACGGGCGCCTCGGTAACGACTCGACGGCCACTGAGATCCTACCCGCCCAGGTCGGAAGCGAGACCGACTGGATCCAGGTCGTCGCCGCCGGCTCTCATACCTGCGGCCTCCGCGCCGAAGATGACACCCTCTACTGCTGGGGTGATAACGCCGCTGGACGCCTCGGAAACGACGATGAC
>SKON01000297.1 GCA_007120035.1 Myxococcales bacterium | reverse complement strand
GGACGACCCCTCCGCCCTACGGGCACCTCCCCGCAGGCGGGGAGGGGGCCACGGGCTTCGTTGTTTCGGCAGGGGTTCGCGGGGGGGCTCCAATGTTGTTCTGCAAAACTTGCGGATCAGCGCCGTGGTGTGCAGATTTTGCACCATCGCGAACCCCGAAGGAACCAGCGAAGCCCGAGACCCCCTCCCCGCCTGCGGGGAGGTGCCCGAAGGGCGGAGGGGTCGTCCCGCGCCGCCCGAACGTTCACCCCCCCGCGAACCCCGAAGGAACCAGCGAAGCCCGAGACCCCCTCCCCGCCTGCGGGGAGGTGCCCGAAGGGCGGAGGGGTCGTCCGCGCCGCCCGAACGCAAAACTTCCCCACTCCCGTCGATAACAACCCCATCAACATCACGTTTCCCACCGGAGCCAGCATGCAACCCAATCCCCACCACGAACTCATCAGGAGAGCGCGGTACCTCAGAAAGAACCCTACCCCGGCAGAGAGGCTCCTCTGGGGCCGGCTGCGAAAGCGCCAGGTCCTCTCGCAGAAGTTCCGACGCCAACATGTGCTGGCACCCTACATCGTCGACTTCTGCTGCGTCCCGGCTCGACTCATCGTCGAAGTAGATGGGCCCGTACACGCAGCCCGAACGACCGACGACGAGACGCGAGACCAAGAGCTGCGTCAGCGCCATCGCATGACGGTACTCAGGTTCACCAACCATCAGGTGCTCGAAGAGATCCCCCTGGTGATCGAAGCGATCGAGTCGTGGCTGCGTGACGGACTGTAACCGTGAGCGCTGTCAGACCCGCAGGCGGCGGGCCAACCCGGTGTACCGCAGGGAGGCCCGGGCGTTGCCCACGGCCAGGCCCACCGCCCGGGGGGTGCCGACGAGGACCACCAGGCGCCGGCCCCGGGTCACCGCCGTGTAGAGGAGATTCCGCTGGAGCATGATGGAGTGCTGGGTGACCACGGGGATGATCACCGCCGGATACTCGCTGCCCTGGCTCTTGTGGACCGTGATGGCGTAGGCCAGGACGAGCTGGTCGAGATCCTCGGACTTGTAGAGGATCTGGCGGCCGTCGAAGTCCACGGACATGCACTTTTCACCGTGGTCGATATGAAGCACCCGGCCGATGTCGCCGTTGAAGACGTCGGTGTCGTAGTTGTTGGAGGTCTGCATCACCCGGTCGCCGCGGAAGAACTTCCGGTTGCCCCGCTTCAGGGGGCGCTTGTCGTCACCGCAGAACTTCTCCTGGAGGATCGCGTTGAGGTGATCACAGCCCACCTCGCCGCGGTACATGGGGGAGAGGATCTGGATCTCGTCGCGGGCGTCGAAGCCGAATGCCTCGGGGATCCGTCGGGTGGCGAGCTCCACGATCTGGGCCTGGGCCTTCGACGGCCGGGAGGCGTGGATCGTGTAGAAGTCCACGAGCTCCCCGTCCTCCCGGGGGGCGTCCCGAGGAGGTTCGCCGGCGTTGATGCGGTGGGCGTTCAACACGATCGTGGAGGTCTTGGCCTGGCGGAAGATCTCCGTGAGCCGGGTCACGCCGACGGCGCCGCTGTCGATCAGGTCGGCGAGCACCTGGCCGGGGCCGACGCTGGGGAGCTGGTCGATGTCGCCGACGAGCACCAGCCCGGCGCCTGTCGGGAGGGCTCGGACCAGGGCGTGGAGGAGGTAGACGTCGATCATCGAGGCTTCGTCGACGACCAGAAGGTCCACCGGCAGGGGCTCGTCCTCGTCGTACTGAAAGCCCCCGGCCTGGAAGCTGTACTCTAAGAGCCGGTGGATCGTCTGGGCCGAGCGCCCCGTGGTCTCCGCGAGCCGGCGGGCGGCCCGGCCCGTAGGGGCCGCCAGCGAGACGGACCGACCGAGCTCGTCGGCGAGCTCGCAGAGGGCCTGGACGATGGTGGTCTTTCCCGTGCCAGGGCCGCCGGTGATCACCGTGACGGCGTCGCCGAAGACGGAGAGGACCGCCTCGGCCTGGGGTCCGGCCAGCGTCATGCCCAGCCGTTCTTCGATGCGGCTCAGCCGCTCTCGGTGATCTCGGCGCTGGTCGTCGGTGAGGCCCACGGAGCGCATCAACCGGGAGAGGTGGCCGGCGGCGGACTCCTCGGCGTGATAGGCCGACGCCGTGTACACCGCGTCGGGCTCCCCGGGGAGGGGCTCCCGCTCCACGACGACCTTCCCCTGGATCCGGAGCTCTTCCAGGATGTCCTCCATGCCGTCGTCGATGGACATCAGCTCCTGGGCTTTTCGCTGGGCTACGGGCCAGGGCAGGTAGAGGTGGCCGTCGTCGCGGGCGCTGTGGAGGACGTGGACCAGGCCCGCTCGCAGGCGCTCCGGGGAGTCGGCCTCGATGCCCATATGGCGAGCGATCCCGTCGGCGGTGCGAAACCCCACGCCTCGGATCTCCTCGACGAGCCGGTAGGGGTCGCGGCGCATCACGTCCACGGCCTCGGCCCCGTACCGGCGATGGATCTTCACGGCCATGGCCGCCGACACCCCGTGGCTCCGCAAAAAGACCATGATCCGGTGGACCCGTCGCCCTTCCTCCCAGGCCTCTAAGATCTGCTCGGCTCGCTTCTCGCCGATGCCGTTGACCTCCTGGATTCGCCGGGGGTGGTGCTCGATGATGTCCAGAGTCTTCTCCCCGAAGTGGCCCACCAGGCGCCGGGCCAGGGTGGGCCCGATGCCCGGCATCAGGTCGCTGGCCAGGTACCGCTCGATGCCGGAGCTCGTCGACGGCAGGACAGCCTCGATATGGTCCACCTGGAACTGCTTTCCGTACCGCGGATCCTCTCGCCAGGATCCGAAGATCTCCACGGACTCTCCGACCCGACTGGAGAGGAGGTTTCCCACGACCGTCACGGGGACCACCCGCTCCGGCACCTCTACCTCGGCCACGGAGAAGGTCCCATCGTCGCTCTGAAACCGGACCCTGGAGAGGACGCCCTGGAGGCGATCTTTGGTCTGTAGTTCCTCTTGGATCATAGAGCCTTAGGCCGGGTCGAATGGAATGCCGGAGATCTTCGGGAAGAAGATCGGCGCTCGCTGTGTTTACCGAACGTTAAACGCCTCGTGGTGATTTCGCGACACCTCGCGGCGATGCTAGAATTGTTGGTCTTCCTTTGATGGCAGTCAACGGCCTGCCGGAAGACCAGAGAGTTGACTAAGGATACACCATGGCCTCCTCATGGGCATTGATCGAGGACGAGGGCCAACTCCTCTTTGTACGGCGCGCTTTTGACGTGGGCCGAGGTGGGCAGTGGTGCCCGCCGGGAGGAACGATCTGGCGCAACGAATGGCCCGAGGTGGCCTGCGTTCGGGAAGCCTTCGAAGAGACCGGATTACGAGTGACCGTGGAGCGGCCCCTGGCGGTCTTCGGCACAGCCTACTATTTTCTCTGCAGCCTCAACAGCCCCCGGGGGCAGATCAAGCTGCGGGCCCACGAGTGCATCGACCACGAGTGGGTGATCCCGTCGGAGATCCTCCAGATCGGGACGATCATGGATCTCCGAAGGATCCTGCCGATCCTGGAACTCGGCGGATTTCCCCTGCCGAAGGTACCGAAGAATTTGGCGTTGGCCGTGCCGGAGAAGATCTATTGATGCTATGATCTTCCCATGAATATTCGAGACGCCATTCGGTATGGCGGCCCCGCCGCCATTGAAGCCATCGAGAACATTGTCCGGGAGCACGACCAGCTCAAGCGAGTGGTCCGGGAGCTCCAGCGGCGGGAGGCCGTGCTGCGGGACCAGCTGGAGGCCGAGGCACTCCACCGCCAGTCCACGGAGCGCAAACTCCAGGAGCGAGAGGCCGAGCTCGACGACCTCCGGGTCCAGCTTCAGAGCCGGGAGGGGGAGCTCGACAGCGATGAGCTGATCCGTGCCTACGAGCAGCGAATCGACAACCTCCTGGGCGACTTCAAGCGCCTGCGAAGCCAGGCCGAAGAGAGCGCTGCCGACGCCCGCAAGGACGAGAAGAACCGCATCCTGGCCGGTCTCGGGCAGATCCTGGACTCCCTGAGCCGAGCGATCCAGATGACTGACGGGGCCTGGCGAGACGGCCTCTTGGCCATCGAGGCCCAGTTCATCAAATTCCTCAAGGAAGAAGGGGTGGCTCTGATCGGCGAACCCGGTGAGGAGATGGATCCCTGGAAGCATCAAGCCGTGGACCAGGTGCAGGGGACGGGTTACCCGCCGGGGACCATCGTCGAGGTGCGTCGCCCGGGGTTTCTCCTCGATGACGGCACGGTGATTCGAGCTGCCGAAGTAGTGGTAGCGAAATGACGTACCTGCTAGGGTGACCGTATTGGCTGTCACGATAGTATGCCTAACTCTGGATTGCCCCTATGCTCCACCGACCGCTCAGGCTCCTCGCCGCGATTCTACTCCTCCTCGCTGTTGGGGCCTGCAACCTCGACGACGATCTGGAGAACAACGAGACCGAGACCGATATCGACACCGGGCCTGACGTTCAGGAGGTGGTCTGCGAGCCGGAGTGTGTGTCGCCGGCCAATGGAACGTCATCCTGCGAGGACGGCCTCTGTATCGTGGAATGTGATCCCGGCTACGAGCTCTGCGGGGAGGCCTGCGTGGATCTGACCTCCAACCCCAATCACTGTGACGGCTGTGATCAGGCCTGCCCCAGTCCCACCGAGGGCGCCGCGGTCTGCGATGGGGGCGCCTGCGGGATCGAGTGCTATGAGGGCTATGATCTCTGCGGCGACGAGTGCGTGAACTTCGATAACGACCCGGAGTTCTGCGGCGGCTGCAATGGAGCGTGCCCGTCGGCCGACGGGGCCGTGTCGATCTGCGTCCTCGGAAACTGCGATATCTCCTGTGTGGGCGGCCTGACCCAGTGCGGGTCGGCCTGCGTCGACACCAACAGCGATCCCGCCCATTGCGGTGACTGCGGCGACGACTGTGACGACGGAGAGGTCTGCTCCGACGGCGGCTGCGCGCTCGATTGTCCCGCTGGACAGGAGCAATGCGGCAGCAGCTGCGTGGATCTCGACAGCAGTCTCAGCCATTGCGGAGAGTGCGACAAAGCCTGCGACGCACCGGCGGAGAGCTGCTTCAGCGGGGTCTGCGCCTGCGCCTCGGGGTACACCAATTGCAACGGGGAGTGCGTGGATCTCTCGTCGAGCGCTGCCTATTGCGGGTCCTGCAACAACGCTTGCGGGACCCTGGGGCCCTGCTCCGGTGGGGAGTGTGCCTGCGAAGCCCCCGAGACGTACTGCGGGGAGTGCGTGAGCACCTTGACCCACAACAACCACTGCGGTGGATGTGGGATCCCGTGCTCGTCCGGTCAGTATTGCTGCAACGGGAGTTGCATAGGGAACCAAGAGGCCTGCCAGATTCCCGTCCCGGTCGATCCCGTTCCCATTGACTGAGCTGAGGAATTCTCGGCGTTCGGGATGGTTCTTGCCTTCAGGAATTATCCCTGGAGCCACGGATGTCCCGGTTCGTCCCGAACACCCCACCCGACACGACCGACCTGCCCCGACTGGTGGAGCTCTTCGCCGGGGGCCGCGCGGCGGTCCTCACCGGCGCTGGATGCAGCACCGCCTCGGGGATCCCCGACTACCGCGGGCCCGTCACGGATAAGAGGGAGCGGTCCCCGATCCTCTATCAAGAGTTCGTGAAGAACGAAGAGGCTCGGCGCAGGTATTGGGCGCGCAGCGCTGTGGGGTGGCCTCGGCTGCGGCGGGCCGAGCCCAACGACGGGCACCGAGCCCTGGCAATATTGGAGGCCGTCGGGGCGCTCTCGGGGCTAATCACTCAAAACGTCGACGGCCTCCACCAGGCCGCCGGCAGCCGGGAGGTCGTGGAGCTCCACGGGCGCCTTGCGCTGGCCCGATGTCTGACCTGTGGAGCTCGATCGTGCCGCGACGCTTTGCAGGAGTGGCTCCTGGGCAAGAATCCCGGATGGGGAGAGTGTTGTCACGCCGCGGAGATGGCCCCCGACGGCGACGTGGAGATCCCCGAGATCCCCGCCGACTTCCGGGTCCCTGCATGCCCGAGCTGCCAGGGAGTCCTGAAGCCCGACGTGGTCTTCTTCGGTGAAAACGTGGCTCGCGGAGTCGTCGACGAAGCCTGGGGGATCCTCGACGCCGCCGACTTCCTCCTCGTCGTCGGATCCTCCCTGACGGTCTTCTCGGGCTATCGATTCGTCCGGGGGGCCAAGCAACGAGGGATGCCCGTAGCCCTGGTCAACATCGGCCCCACCCGGGGCGACGGCGACGCCGATCTCAAGGTCCAGGCTCCCTGCTGCCAGGTGCTGACCGAGCTCGCCGAACACCTCAGCCTGTGACCTCGGCCATCGAGCCAGACCTCGGAGGGTTGCACCCAGGAGCTCTATCTGCATCGATCGATCTTTCTGGGTCGCCACGCCGGGATCGACGTCGTCGGCACCGCCGCCGATGGACTGGGGTTCTCCCCGTCGGCCTGGCAAGAGCGGCGAGAGATCCTGGCCCGAGTGCGAGCCGCTCGAGATGTCTTCCTCCCGGGGACGTCTCCACGGCACCTGGGGCCGGTGATCCCCATCACGGGGGACTCTCGGGCCACCCACGACTAGCTCTTGCCCGTGGCGGCGCCGGTCACCAGGAGCCGCCGGCGATCCGTGAGCCACCCCTGCCGGCGGAGCCAGGCCACGGTGTCTTTGAGCCCCTCTCGGACGTCGGGATACTGATACTCGTATCCCACCTCCAGGGTCTTCCGGTTGCTCAACCAGTAGCTGGAGCTGACATACTCCGCCGACTGGATCTCGAAGACCCGGACCCGGGGGACCCCGAAGCGGCGCTGCAGGTAGGTCCATGCGTGCGCGGCGCCGCTCATCACGGGGGCCAGGGACTTCGTGGTGATCAGCGGCAGGTCTCGGATCGTGCGCCCCGTCAAGAGGCCGATGTAGTTGAGGAACTCGTGGTAGGACACGATGCTGTTGTCCACGACGTTGAAGTCTTCGCCGATGAACTCCTCATGGTCGGCGGCGAAGATCGCGAACCCGGCGATGTCGGCGACGTGGACCGACGTGGTGATGTACCGTCGGCTGTCGGCGGGGATCGCCGGCACCAACCCCTGGGCGATGGCCAGGATGATCCCCCCGTGCCCGTAGGCGCTACCGGGACCGTAGATCGGCGCCGGGCGCACTACGATCAGCGGCAGCCCCCGGTCCCGGTAGGCCTCCCAGAGCATCTTCTCCTGCACCCACTTTGAGACGGAGTAGTCGTTGACCAGCTTCGTCCCCACGGGCCCCTTCGCCCCGGGCGGGGTGTTCTTCGGCGATGACGAAGCCTCCTCAAACGGCAGGTTCACCTTCTTGCCCGACGCCGCCGTGTAGGGCTTTCCGAAGACCCCACAGGTCGACCAGTGGACGAACCGCTCCAGTCTGGTGGCTCGCCACAGGGTGGCCTCCAGGAGGTTGCGGGTGCCCTCGACGTTGACCCGGTGAAGGGTCTCGTAGCTCGCGCTGTAGTCGTAGAGCGACGCTGTGTGGAAGACGTGGGTCACGGGCTCTTCGAAGAGGGCGTTAAGCGACGGTGGATCCAGCAGGTCCGACGCGATCCAGGTGACCTTCGGATCGTCGATGTCGAGCCCGATGGACCGCAGGACTTTGTGGTGGTCCCCATCGTTGAGGAGGACGGCCCGATCCGTCCCGATCACGGTTTCGCCGCGCCGCAGGAGGTCTCGCACCGTGTAGGAACCGGAGAATCCCATCGCGCCGGTGACCAGGTTGATTCGTTTCGGCATGTCGCGTCCCGAGGGCTAAGTTAGTGATTGCTTAGTTTGGCTCTGAACGGGTTGTCTTGCAAGGGGAGGTGCGGTGGCGGGGTGGGGCGGGTATGGATCGAGGCGTCGGGGTTGGCGGCGGATCATTTCCCCACCGAGTTCAGGACCCCCACGGTCTACCCCCGGAAAATCCCGGGGGCTATATGTAGTGGGGCTCCACAGGGGCCAAGGCCCCGTTCCGCCGGGGGCATTGGAACAACGAGACAAACCGTTGACGGGTCGCCGATTCAACGAACTCCTCGTGGCTTCGAACTCACCACGATTGCCCTTTCCCGGTTCGCCGAGAATCTTCGAAACATCGCGGCGGAGCGGCCCCTTGGGGCCTGCGTAGCCCCACTACCTTATAGCCCCCGGGATTTTCCGGGGGTAGACCGTGGGGACCCTGAACTATGTTCGGAAATGACCCGCCAACCCCGACGTTCCGGTGTCCTTCGCCGCCAACCCCGACGTTCCGGTGTCCTTCGCCGCCAACCCCGACGTTCCGGTGTCCTTCGCCGCCAACCCCGACGTTCCGGTGTCCTTCGCCGCGAACCCGAACCCCTGGATCAAGCTAGACCCAACGAAATACTTGCGAATACAACGGACGTTCTCCCGTCCCACCCTAAGACGGCGGGACTCCCCGACCGATGCGCACCTGAACAGGACAGCTATGACGGAACAAGAACTGCCTACGGTGGAAGAGATCGAAGAGCTCCTTCACCGCAGCAAGCGAGGCCGATGGCCCCTCTTCGTTGGTGCTGTGGTGGGGCTGGCCGCGGTCTCTGCGGTGATCTACTTCGTGGCGGTTCCGGCCGAGGAAGAGATCCACTGGATCTCGGAGGCCATCGATCAGGGGGATATCGTGCTGACGGCGACCGCCACGGGCACCTTGCAGCCCCGGCGGACCGTGACGATCGGGGCGGAGATCTCCGGGCGGATCGAGACCGTGGAGGTGGAGAAGAACGAGTCCGTCGAGTTGGGACAGGTCCTGGCGACCTTCGATACTACCGTGCTGGAGGGCTCTTTAGCGTTGGTCCAGGCGTCGTTGGCGTCGTCGCGAGCGTCCCTGCGGCGAGCCGAGGTGAACCTGACGGAGGCTCGAACCGAGGAGGAGCGTACCCGGACCCTGGTCGACCGAGACGTGGCGCCCCGGGCGGAGCTGGAGGTCGCCGAGGCTCGCCGGATCCGGGCCGAGGCCGACCTCGACCAGGCCCGGGCCGACCTCCAGCGGGCCCAGGCCCAGGTGTCGGACGTTCGGACCCAGCTTAACCAGGCGGTGATCACGAGCCCCATCGACGGGGTGATCCTCCAGCGGAATATCGAGCCCGGGATGACCGTGGCGTCGTCGCTGCAGGCGCCGGAGCTCTTCGTGGCCGCCGAAGACCTGTCGAGGATGCGGCTCGAGGTGTGGGTCGACGAGGCCGACGTGGGGCTCGTGCAGCCCGGCCAGGAGGCCACCTTCGAGGTCAGCGCCTGGCCCCGACGCCGGTTCGACGCCACCGTGGAGACCCTCGACCTTGCGCCCACCCAGACGGATAACGTCGTTACCTACGTGGCGGTGTTGACCGTGGAGAACGACGAGCTCCTCCTGCGTCCCGGGATGACCGCGGAGACTACGATCGTCACCGGGGAGCTCACCGACGTGGTGCGGGTCTCCAACCGGGCGTTGAGGTTCTCGCCACCGGAAGAGGCGGAGTCCGGCTCGGCGCTGATCCCTCAGTTTGGCCGAGGCCGAGGGTGGAGGCGCCCCAGCGCAGGGCCCCAGGGCGTGGGCACGGTCCACGTGCTTCGCGACGGGGTGCCGACGCCGATCCGGGTGGAGACGGGTCGCACCGACGGGCGGTTTACGTCCATTGAGTCCGACGAGATCGGCCCCGGTGACGAAGTCCTGGTGGGCTTCTCCGAGGGGCCCCCGGAGGAGCGCGAGGGGCCGCCCGGTGGTGGACAGGGCCGACGAGGAGGTCCATCGTGACGGCGATCGTGGACGTCCGGGGGATCAAGAAGATCTACGGTCACGGAAACACGGAGGTGCGAGCCCTGGACGGCGTGGACTTCCAGGTCCAGCCCGGGGAGTTCGTGGCCGTGATGGGCCCGTCGGGATCGGGGAAGTCCACGTGCATGAACATCGTGGGCTGCCTCGATCCGCCGTCGGCCGGGCGGTATCACTTCTGCGGCCTGGACATCGCCCGGTTCAATCGGGACGAGCTGGCCATGCTGCGGCGCCACTACCTGGCGTTCGTCTTTCAGAGCTTCAACCTGATCCCTCGGACCACGGCGTTGGAGAACGTGGCCCTGCCGCTGGTGTACCAGGGGGTCAAGCCGGCGGAGCGGAACGCCCGAGCGCTGCGAGCCCTGGCCAGCGTGGGCATCGCCGAGCGGGCCGATCACACCCCGTCGGAGCTCTCCGGCGGCCAGCAGCAGCGGGTGGCCATCGCCCGGGCGCTGGTCACGGAGCCGACCCTGCTCCTGGCCGACGAGCCCACGGGGAACCTGGACACGGCCACGACCGAGGAGGTCCTCCACCTGCTCAAGCAGCTCAACCACGAACGGGATCTGACGATCCTCCTGGTGACTCATGAGCCCGAGGTGGCCCTCCACACCCAGCGAGTCCTGTGGTTTGTGGACGGCAAGCTGGTCAACGACGGCACCCCCGACGAGGTGCTCTCATGAGGACCGTGGACATCTTCTCCATGGCCTTTGTGGCCATCGCCCGCAATAAGGTCCGGTCCTTTCTGACCGCCCTGGGGATCATCATCGGCGTGGGCAGCGTGATCGCCATGGTCCACCTGGGCCAGGCGGCCACCCAGAGCGTGGCGGATAATATCTCCCAGATGGGGTCGAACCTCCTGGTGGTCAGCACGGGGCGTGGCGGCCGAGGCCCCGGAGGGGTCCGGATCGTCAGCAAGCCCTTCACCCATGAGGACGTGGAGGCCATCCGCAACGACGTCCGAGGCGTCCTGGTCGCCCCCACGGTGACCACCAACCAGAACCTGGTGCACGGCAACGTCAACCACAACGGCTCCGTCCTGGGAACGACCAACGAGTACTTTCCGACCCGCAACTGGGATCTCGCCGGCGGCCGGCTCTTCACCGACGAGGAGATGTACACGGCGGCTCGGGTCTGCGTCCTGGGGAGCACCGTGACCCGGACCCTCTTCGGGGGCAGCGAGCCCATCGGCCAGACGATCCGGGTGGGGCGATCCTCCTGCGAGGTCGTGGGGATCCTGGCGCCCAAGGGGGCCTCCTTTGGCCAGGACCTCGACGATGTGGTGGCCATGCCCATCACGAGCGTTCAGAGCCGGATTGTGGGCCATCGGGACATCCGAACGATCTTTATCTCCGCTATCGAGGACGGCACCACCAGCCGGGTCCACGACGAGATCGACGAGCTCTTGCGCCACCGTAGGGGCTCGTCGATGGAGGACGACTTCTTCGTGCGGGACATGCAGGAGGTGGCCGACACCCTGGAAGGGACCACCCGGACGCTGACCATGCTCCTCGGGGCCATCGCCGCCATCAGCCTCCTGGTGGGAGGGATCGGGATCATGAACATCATGCTCGTCTCCGTGACGGAGCGGACCCGGGAGATCGGGGTGCGGATCGCCATCGGCGCCAGAGTCCGAGACGTGCTCTGGCAGTTTTTGGTGGAGGCCGTGGCCATCTCTTGCCTGGGCGGGATCCTGGGGGTGGGCCTGGGGATCGTCGGCACCTACGTGGCCACGGACAAGATGGAGCTGCCCTTCCTCCTCTCTACGGAGGTGATGCTCATCGGCTTTGCGTTCTCCGTGGCCATCGGCGTGATCTTCGGGTACGTCCCGGCGCGGAAGGCGGCGAACCTAAACCCCATCGAGGCTTTGCGACATGAGTAGGAAGCGCCTCTTGCTGGCGATCTCTGTGGTGTCTGTGGTGTGTGTCTCCGAGGCCCTGACGAGCGAGGCCCTGGCGAGCGAGCCCATGGCGCTATCGGCCTACGACGCCCTGGAGCTGGCCGTCGAGGCGAACCCGGAGCTCCGGGGGGTGCGCATCGACCGGGAGCGGGCCGAGCTCTTCTTGTCGCGGGAGGAGTCCGCCCGGGTGCCCCTCTACGTCGGGGAGACGGGATACCGGTTCGGGAACACCCCGCGGCTCTCGCCGGAGGGGACCCGGTTCATCGACTCCAGCTCCCTGGTCCTGACCCAGCGGCTCTCCCACACCCTGCGCCAGGGCACTCAGGTGGGGGTGTCCTCGTCCTTCGGCCGGGCCTCCCGGGACTCCGTGGAACTCGGGGAGCTCGGGGTGGCCTACGACGCCCGCCTGGGCGTCGAGGTGACCCAGCCCCTGCTGCGAGGCCGGGGCGCCCAGATCCAGGACGCCTCGATTCGACGAGCCGAGATCGCCCGGGACATCTCGGAGATCCAGCTCGAGGCCCGAACCAGCGCGGTGGTCCGCGACGTGCTCCTGGCCTACTGGGACCTCTGGCTGGCCGCCGAGAACGTGGCCATTCAGGAGGCCGCGCTGGAGCTGGTGGAGCAGAACCTGGAGAACGCCCGGGTCCGTCAGGAGACGGGGGTGCTCTCCAGCTCGGAGATCATCCCCCTGCGCCTGGAGGAGCTCAACGTCCGGGAGCGGCTCGTCACGGCCCGCACCAGCCAGGACCAGCGGGCTATCGCCCTGACCGTGCTGCTCGGGCTCTCCCCGCAGGTCCGGTTCGAGGTCGACGACGAGAGCCCGGCCGTCACCCACGGAGTGATCCCCGACGAAGAGTCGATCTGGGAGGAGATCCGGGAGCGGTCCTACGACCTGGAGCGGCTGCGAAAGAGCGTGGAGGACGCCGAGATCCAGGCGATGTTGGCCCATAACGACGTGCTACCCCGCCTGGACGCCACGGGGACGGCCTCCATCGACGGCCTGGAGCGGGGTCTGGGGTCGGCCACAGCCCAGATGTTCACCTTTCAGGGGTTCACCCTCTTCGCCGGACTTCGTCTGGAGCTCCCCGTGGTCAACCGGGCCCGGCGTCTCGACGCCGAGCGGGCCGACCTGAACACAGAGCTCGCCAGGGCCGAGCTGGAGCGAGCCGAGGCGGAGCTGCAGTCCCGGCTCTCCGGCACCCTCCAGGAGATCGCCTTGATCCGAGAGCGCCTGGAGATCAGCCGGGAGTCCGCCGAGCTCGCCGCCGAGAATATCGAGGCTCAGACGGCCCGGTTCGAGGTCGGTCGGGGGACCACCCTGGAGGTGGTCGACGCCCTCCAACGCCATCAGGAGGCCCTGATGCGGGTCGTCGAGGTGGAGGTGGAGCTCTCCCGGCGGCTGTTGGAGTTGGAGGAGCAGGCCGGCGGGCTTCTGTCCCGATGGGGTGTGGAGCTCTGAGACGTATTCGTCAGGCGTATTCATCGCGCTATTCGTCGCGGCGAAAGGGGATGATCCGGGCGCTGGCCTCGGCGGTGAGGACGGTGGAAGACACGGGCATCAACCACCGGACGAACTTCAGGGGCACCCGAAACTCCCCGTCTCGATCCTTAAGCTTCAGGGCGGTGCGAAAGTCGGCGATCTCTTCGCCGTCGATCCCCTTCAACATCGCCCGGGTGCGGTGCCAGGTGTGGGTCGCCTCGTCGAAGTATTCGAGCTCCAGGTCGTACCCGGCCTCCATGGCGAAGAGGGCCACGGAGAGCCGGCTCTTCAGGTCGGCGGCGACCATCAGGTCGAGCTCCGGGGTCGGCGACGGCCCGATCTCGTCGGTCTCGGGGCCGCCCCGGGCCTCGAGCCACCGCAGGACCTCTTCGGCCTCGGCCTCGCAGTGGTGACGGGCCTCGTCGGAGAGGCCCCGGCGCAACGCCTTCTCCAGGGCCTGCAGCGCCGAGGGCGACACCTGGGTGCCCCGGCGACCGGCGACGGCCCGGAGCACCCGGGCGGCCACGAAGGCCGCCGCCACGGGCTCCATCTTCGGCAAGAGCACGGGCTGCTCCAGCTCCAACGCCTCGGGATAGAAGTCCTTAGAGCCCTCTTCACGGGGTCCAAAGCCGGCCAGGATCTTTTGCCACTCCTCCACGGGATCTCCCTCTCTTTGGGCCACTCTTCTCGATGCTCAGTGCCAGGCCATCAGTGCCAGGCCATCAGTGATAGGCCGCCGCCAACGGGTATCGCCACCCCACCCCGAAGGCTTTCGTGGTGACCTTCAGGATCGGCGGCGCCTGCCATCGCTTGTACTCCGCCCGGTGGATCAGCCCCAGGACCTTCTCGACTGTGGGTCGATCGAACCCGGCTGCCAGGATTTCCTCAAGCCGCTCGTGTCGCACCACGTAGCGATCCACGATCTCGTCGAGGACATCGTAGGGGGGCAGGCTGTCCTGATCGGCCTGGTCGGGGCGGAGCTCCGCCGACGGGGCCTTCTCGATCACCCGGGTGGGGATCACCTCCCGACCCGCCGCGGCGTTGATCTCCCGGGCGACGTCGTACACCAACATCTTCGGCACATCGCCGATGGGTGACAGGGCGCCGCAGAGATCACCGTAGAGGGTGGTGTACCCCACGGCCATCTCGCTCTTGTTGCCGCAGGCCAGGACCAGGCCGCCGAGCTTATTGCTCAGGCTCATCAGGTACACCCCCCGGATCCGGGCCTGGAGGTTCTCCTCGGTCACGTCGAAGGGGCGGCCTTCGAAGTAGGGGGTCAGGGCGTCGAGGTGGGCCTGGTAGGGGCCCTCGATGGGGATCTCGTCAAACCGCAGCCCCAGGTTTTCGGCCAGCGCCCGGGCGTCCTCCCGGCTGTGGCCGCTGGAGAATCGGGACGGCATGGCCACACCGTGGACGTTCTCCGGCCCGATGGCGTCGGCGGCCAGGGCGGCGGTCACCGAGGAGTCGATGCCCCCGGAGAGGCCGAGGATCACCTTCTGGAATCCCGTCTTCTTAAGGTAGTCCCGGATCCCCAGGGCCACGACCTTTCGCACCGCCTCGGCGTCGGTGGCCGACGCGGGCCGCATGGGCTCGCTGTCTAAGGGGACCACGTCGCCGCCGCGGAGCTCCACGACCTGGAAGTCCTCCTCGCATTCGGCCAGCCGGGCCACGACCTGCCCGGAGGCGTCGATCGCAAGGGATCGGCCGTCGAAGATCAGCTCGTCGTTGCCCCCGACCTCGTTGACGAAGATCACCGGGCGGGCGTGCTCCTCGGCGTGGGCCTGCAGGAGATCCCGCCGGAACTCACCCTTCTTCAGGCTGAAGGGGCTGGCCGAGAGGTTCAAGATCACCTGGGCGCCGTCGCGGACGCACCGGGCCACGGGATCCTCGTGATACCGGGGCATCTCCCAGTGCTCGACCCGGGCCCAGGCGTCCTCGCAGACCGTGATCCCCAGGCGAATGCCCTTCCACTCCACGACGGAGTCGCTGTCCGCTGGCTCGAAGTACCGCCGTTCGTCGAAGACGTCGTAGGTGGGCAAGAGGCATTTGACCACCCGTCGGTGGACCTTGCCGCCCCGGCAGAAGGCCGCGGCGTTCACCAGGCTGTGGCCGTGCTCCTCGGGGTTGACGTCGATGAACCCTAACACGCAGGCCAGCTCGTCGTCGGTGGCCGCCGCGAGCTGATCCAGGGCGTCCCACTGACGCTTCAACAGGCCCCGGCGGTGCACGATGTCCCGGGGCGGGTAGCCCAACAGGAAGACCTCGGGGAAGACCACCAGGTCGGCCCCCTCGACCCGGGCCCGGGTCAGGGCAGCCAGGGCCTTCTCGAGGTTCGCTTCGATATCGCCCACCCGGGGGTTGAGCTGGGCCAGGGCGACCCGCAGCACAGAAAGGGCCATGATGTTCTCAACGCAAAATAGAGGCCAATCGCGACGCCACCGGGGACTTTACCCCTGCGGGTTTGGACGGCGCAAGGCCGTCGAGCCTTGCCGCTGTCCGTTGCCGCGGGTAGAGTCCCGTCTTGCTTGCATGAGCACGCTTGAATGACCACCCTGTTACCGCTTGATGGTGTTCCATGTTTCGACTCTTCCTCGCGACTCTCAGCGTTTGCCTGCTCGTCTCCACGTCGGCCTGGGCGCAATCGAACCTGCAGGAATCAGACCTGGACTTCATGATCAGCACCTCGACCACGACGTCCACCACGGCCGCTGTGATCGGCGGGATCATCCTGACCGTGGTGCTCACCTCCAGCTCGGAGGAGGCCGTGGCCGCCTACCTGAAGCAGAACGCTGTGGCCGTGCAGCATGACCTCTACCTGGGCGCCGGCGATACCGCCGCCGACCTGGCGAGCCTCTTTGGAGTGCCCCAGGAGCGCCACGCCCACTTCGCCGACCTCCTCTTCGACCATCGGGAGTCGCTGGCGCCCCGGGTCACCCCGGGGGCGGTCACCGACGAGACGGCCCGGCAGTTCATCGAGATCGTCCTGGCCGGTATGTTCGCCGACGAGGCCCTGGCCGAGGATGCCCGCGCGCTCCTGTAGAGCCCGGTGGCCCGTGCGATCCGAGACGCCGGTGGTTACAATTGGTCCACTTCCTCGCCGGCGTCGGTCGACGGGGAGTCGGAGAGCCCGAAAGTAGTCATCACGAGGTGCATCATGTGGCGAGAGCTCGCAGAAGAAGGCGGCGATTCTCTTCTGAAGGAGTTGGGCGAAGAGGCTATCAAGAAGGCTGTGTCCACCTTCGTCGTCGAAGGGGTCAAGGCCGTGATTGGGATCTGGAAGGAACAGAAGATGGAGCGATGGAAGTCCGATTTCAAGCGCCGGGAGAAGGCCTGCCGCGAGGACGCCGCCG
>SKON01000096.1 GCA_007120035.1 Myxococcales bacterium | reverse complement strand
GGGTCGGTGGTGCCGAGAACACGTGTGAGGGCCCGCTGTACCAGGGAATTGTCAGACCCGGAGTGCGACATCTCCCAGGCCTGGCGGGCCCGTGGGCAGGGTGTCGCGGTCAGGATCGGGGGGTGACCGGTAGGGGGAGAATCCCCTGCATCGGCCAGGGAATTGTCAGACCCGGAGTGCGACATCTCCCCGAGTATTTGGGTGTTTTCTTGGCCATTGGTCATTCTGGGGTAGCGTATGGGGGGATAGATCATCCGTTGCGGCTGTCTTGTGACTACTATGAAGCAACATTTCTATCGGTTGGTGGGACTGGCGGCGTGGCTCGTGGTGGTGCTCTGTCTGTGGCCAGTGGTGGTGTCGGCGCAGACGGCAGAGGAGGTGCGGGAGCAGCTTCAGGCGCGGGGCCACGCCGAGGAGATCCTCGATGATCGGGGAGCCCTGGGGGCGGTGGTGGAGGAGATCGAGGCCGAGGTCGCAGAGCATCAGCTCTGGATGGACACCGCGGCAGATCGGATCGATGAGCAGCGGCAGGTCGCGGGGGTATTGCGCAGGCAACTGGAGGCCGAGGGGTTGCCGGACACGGCGCGGGATTTTATCGCCGCCGACTTGCTGGCAGAAGAGGTGGAGAAGGCTCGTGCCACGGCGGAGCAAGCCGCCCGAGCGGCGGTGATCGACGACGCCGAGGTCGAGATCGAGCTGCTGCGGGATCGACTGGCCTACCTGGATGCCCGGGACTCGGAGACTCTGGAGGAGGATGCCACCAGCCGGGCGCGGTTGGCCGAGGCTGAGCAGGCTCGCCAGGAAGCGCTGCGGCGAGTGACGTTGACGCTGCAGCGAGAGGGAGAGGTCCTTGACCAAGAGCTGCGAGATCTCTTGTCCCAGGAGCGGGCTCTGGCTGAGGAGATCGCCGAGGTGGCCCTCCGAGAGGAGGAGCAGCTCCGGGCCCTGGACACGGAACGCCGAGAGCGGGCCGAGCACTTCGCGGAGAACCGAGCCCGGATCAACGCCAAGATCGCCGACTTCCCTCCCCACCCCCGGCAAGAGACGATCGAGGAGGAGATCGATCCCCTCTTTCGAGAGGTCGTCGAGACCCGACGTTCCGCGCGCCACCAGCTTCGGGATCAAATCGAGGAGTTGCTCGACGCCCAGGAACAAGTCGCCGGCCTCACCGCCGAGCTGAGTCGTGCGGAAACCCAACTGGAACGACATCTGGCCGGGGACCACCAGGACAGCGAGATCGTCCAGCGCCGCCTGGCCATCGCCGAGCTTCGAGTCTCCCTGGCGGAGCGTCAGCTCGAGATGGCCCGCGATGTCCAGACCGCCCAGTTCCGCAAAAATCGCCTGCTCAGAGAACGAGTCCGTTTCTACCACGACTCTGTGGAGACCCTGCTACCGATGGTCTCCTCCTCCCAGCGCCGGGGGTTCTACAGCCTCCGAAGTGACGAAAACTGGCAGGACGCCTGGGACGCCGTGCGCCACGCCGCCGAGCAATCCCAGGCCACCCTGGAGGAGCGCGCCGAGCTCGCCCGAACCCTGCCGGAGCGCATTCTCTCCGTGCCGCTGTGGCTGTGGATCTTCGGCCTCCTCTGGCGGTGTCTCCTCTTCCCCCTCGCCTTCTTCTTCGGCCGCGACTTCAGCTCCCAGGCGGTCCGGCGGATGACGGACTACCTCCTGGATCGACGGTTCTTCCGACGTCGAGCCGCGGTGACCGTCAAGGGCGGTGAGATCCTGCAGGCTTTGGTGGAGCCAGCTCTCCTCTTCGTGGCCACCATCGTCGTGGTGGACTACATCGCCCAGGCCTGGGGAGAGTTCAACCTGGTCTTGTGGCTGATCAACGCCTTCTTCATTTATTGGATGGTGATGACGGCCATCAAAGTCCTGGTTCTCCCTCGGGGCTATCGCCAGGAGCGCCGACGACGCCGCGGCGAGGAGGAGAAGCGGCGGTTCGACCAATTCGACGACATCATCAACCTGGAGGAGTCCCGAGCCCAGAAGATCGTCTTGAGCACCCGAGTAGTGCTCCTCTTCTGGCTCCTGGCCTACTACGTGCCGGAGCTGGTGGTCTTCGCCACGGGCCATAACGTCCTCTGGAGAGTCGTGGATCAGCTGGCGACCTGGGGCCTTCTGGCGGTGGTCTACGTCGTCCTGAGCACCTGGCGTCAGGACATCGCCAAGGTCTTTGAGCGCCTGGCCCACGACCGGATGCCCCGGGCTACGGTGATCGTCCGAGAACACCAGAACCGTCCCTGGGGAGTGCTGCTCATCTCCCTGGCCTCGGTGTACGTCGCCGGTCGGGAGATGGCTCGTCTGGGCCGGTCCTATCTGGTGGGCACCGAGTGGAATCGAAAGATCAGCAACTTCTTCTTCCGCAAGAAGATCGAGCTCCAACGCCGCGATCGGGAGACCGACCACGAACCTGCCACGAACGTCCCCGAGGAGTATCGGGCGTTCTTCCACCCCCAGCCCCTGATCGACGAGCCCTACCTGGTCGAACGCCGAGAGCTCATCGACCGCATCGACGGGGATCTGGCGGCCTGGCACGCCCGCCCCTGCAAAGGCGCCATCGCCCTGGTCTCGGAGCAGGGCATGGGCCGGACCACCCTCTTCAACCAGGTCTTTCAGCGGTGGTTAGGTCGAGACGACCTGGACGTGGCGTACCTGCAGCTGGCCGGAAAAGCCGCGGAGCGCCCCGACGTGATCGAGGTGTTGGCGTCGCTCTTTGGGATCCTCGATCCGCCCCGAGACGCATCGGAGTTCGCCGACACCCTGCTGTCGCTGCCCCCGAAGACGGTGATCATCGATGACTGCCACCACTTCTTCCTCCGGCAGATCGGCGGCTTCGAAGCCATGGAGCTCTTCCTGAAGCTCGTGAGCGTCACGGATCACCACCACTTCTGGCTCCTGTCGTTCAACCGCCACACCTGGGCCTACCTCAACCGGGTGCGATACCGGGGCCACTTCTTCGCCGACGTGATCGAGATGGAACCCTGGACCGAGGAGGAGATTCAGGAGCTGATCCGCAACCGCAACGCCCTGACCGACCGAGGGATCAGCTTCACGGAGCTCGTGGTGGCCACCGACGAAGACGAGGACGACGACCACCACTACGAGATCGTCCGGACCTCCAACGGCTACTTCCGACTGCTCCACGAGTTCTCCCAGGGCAACCCCAGCGTCGCCCTGACCTTCTGGCTCCGAAGCCTGACCGTGGACAGCGACCAGACCTTGCAGGTGGGGCTCTTCCCCCGGCCCTCGTTGACCACGCTGAAGTCCCTGAGCCACGACTACCTCTTTGCCCTGGCGTCCATCGCCCAGCACGGGAGCCTGACCTCCGTCGAGGTGGCCCGGACGATCCACGCCTACGAGGGAGACTGCGAGCTGATCGTGGGGTACCTCGACGACAGCGACATCGTGGAGATCGATCCGATCTTCCAGCGGGCACGCATCCGACCGCTCTTTCTGCGCTCCGTGACCCGGACCTTGCGCAACGCCAACGTCCTCTACGGGTAAGCCATGAACCTCTACGCCCTCTTCACCCCGATCCTGGCCCAGGCGCCCCCCGACATGGAGGAGCTCGCCGAGCGGGTCGATCTCTTCGACGTGACGAACATCGTCACGGCGGCCACGATCATCGTCACCGCCGTGATCGTCAGCCGCCTGGTGCGGGTGACCCTGGATCGCCTCGGCGAGGGCCAGGCTCGGCGGCGGCTCTTCTTCAAGAAGGTGGTCAGCTTCACCCGGCTGGGGATCTTTGTTCTGGCCGCCTACCTGGTGCTGGCCACGTTCATCGACTTCGAGGAAGACCGCACGGCCCTCCTCGGCCTGGGCGGCACCCTGGCCCTGGCCATCGGGTTCGCGCTGAAAGACACGGCGTCGAGCCTGATGGCGGGGATCTTCATCCTCATCGACCAGCCCTTTCAGGTCGGAGATCGGATCCAGTTCCAGGAGCACTATGGGGAGGTCACGGAGATCGGCCTGCGGTCAGTCCGGATCTTCACCCTGGACCACGACGAAGTCTCGATCCCGAACAACCTCTTTTTGACCGAGGCCGTGGCGTCGAGCAACTCTGGAGCCCTGGAGAAGCAGGTGAAGTTTCGGTTCTACACGTCCATGACGAGCGACTTCGAGCTGGCCAAGAAGATCGTCTACGAGGCATGCATCACCTCGAAGTTTGTGTACCTCGACGAGCCCGTCTCCATGCGGGTCCGAGACGAGATCACCCCGCTGGCGTTCGCGACCCTGGTGCAGTGCAAAGCCTACGTGATCGACGTGCGGTACGAGCGGATGTTCCTCTCCGACGTGATGGAGCGGGTCAAGCCGGCGTTTCGCCGGCACGGGATCAGCTACCCCTACGTGCGTCGGTACTCCGTGGAGGACAAGGAGTGGCGAGACTTCGAGCACTCCCCGATGCCGGACCGGACTCGCCCCCCGGAGCTGACCCCCCGGTTCTCGCCACGAAACCAGCCGACGGAGTGATCCTCTGTACATCTGTGAGCGCCGTCGCTACAAACGGATCGCCATGGGTGACGACACGAAGAGACATCTCCTCCTGCTGCGAGGACTGGCGAGGGAGCAACGGCATTGGGGGCCGTTCCCGGAGCGCCTGCGAGCGGGCCTGGGGGCCGAGGTCCACTGCCTGGACTTACCCGGAGTGGGGACGGAGCACCGCCGTTCCTCGCCATCGACGATCGCCGAGATCACCGAGGATCTGCGAGCCCGGTGGCGCACCCTGCGGTGGGAACACCCGGGGTCCTGGACCCTGATGGGGGTCTCCCTGGGCGGAATGATCACCATGCAGTGGGGCGCGACCTACCCGGAGGACTTCGGCCACGTGGTGGTGGTGAATTCGTCGACCCGGGACTTGAGTCACCCCTTGCGGCGACTGCAGCGGGACGTGGTGCCGCAGCTGGTGCGATCCATCTTCGATCCCGATCCAGTGCGGCGGGAGCGGCGGGTCCTGGGGTTCACCACCCGGCTGGCGACGAACCGCGACGAGCTGGCCCG
>SKON01000021.1 GCA_007120035.1 Myxococcales bacterium | reverse complement strand
GATAGTTATCCTGCGGTGAGCCGCTGTCCAGATAGTATTTGATGTCCTGACAGCCCAGCTCCTCGATCACGGCGAGCATATGTTCGTCAGCCCAGAAAAACGAGGAGGACATCCCACCGGCGAACCCGAAGACCTCCGGGTGCTGGGACGCCCCCCAGAAGCTGATCAGCCCCCCCAGGCTCGCCCCGGCCAGGCCCCGTGACTCTCGCCCCACCCCGATCTCGAACCTCGACTCCAGCAGGGGCAAGAGGGTCTCCACCAGAAACTCCCCGTAAGATTCCCCACGAGAGCCGGGCTCGGCCATGGTGTACTCGTCCATTCGATGGTCCTGGCTCGCGAGGGCCACGAACGCCAGGATCATGTCTGCCCCCGCCTCGTCGGCCACCTCGTGAAACTTGCCTCGGCCGATGCTCTCATTGCCGTCGTGGACGATCAGGAGCCTGCGCTCCCCCTCGTCGGTGTCGTACGTAGCAGGCAGATAGACATAGACCTCACGAGTGTTTCCCAGCTCCGGGCTGTAGACCCTCGGAAGCCACACGAGCCGCCCCGTCCCGGGCGGCCGCTCCAGGGGGTTGATGATCGAGTTGAACGCCCCGAGCCCGCTCGTCTCCACCCCATCCCAGTCGATATGGGGGTTGGCGAAGTCCGTAAACCAGCTCGCGCCATCCCCGTAGGTGATCTTGTAGGCATGATGTCCCTCAATGCCCTGCACGAACCGCCCCCACAGCCGCTCGTGAATCTGCCTCCACTCATAAGCCTCGCCACCTCCCCACTCGTTAAAGGTCCCCCTTAGATCGGGCGGGATCCCGTCCTCACTCCCGATCCCCGAGAAGAAGAGCCCCGGCTCCCCGGATCGAATCGGCGAGCCCTCGGCCCCCCCGACTCCGAACTCCCGCAACGACGTCTGCAGCTCCTCGATCACCTCGACGTGGTCCTCCTCGTCGGTGAGCCGCAAGATCGCCTCGTCGAAGAACACCCCCGGGCTCCCCTGGTTCAGCCGCTCGATGGTGATGATCTCCCCCTCGACCTCGAGCGCTACTTCTTCGGCCACAGGGAGCAGAAACCGCAGATCCGGCAGCGCCGAAAGGCTCTGCCCTCCCTCCAGAGGCCGAAAGATTGGATCCAAGAAGCTCTCCCCCCATCCCGGAGCTTCCAGGGACACAACCCCCGCCGGCAGCTCGGTCTGACCGCGGTACACTCCCCCGGCCCGGGAGAGCGTAACTGTCCACGACTCACCTCCCGCCCACCCCTCGGGCATCACGGGATGGGCCTCCTGAGATACGACGATCGTGAAGTACCCCTCGTCAGCGTCGGCCAGTGGCGCGGTGTCCTCGATTGGAGCCGCGTCGGCGTCAAAGGAGTCCTCGACATCGGGCTCCTCGAACTCAAACTCGCCATTCTCCTGGTCCCCACGGAGCTCGGAGCAACCCGAACACCCCGTCAGAAGAAGTGCACCGACGAAGAGTATCCAGAGCTTAGAGCGCATCGAGAGTCACATCCACGGTCCGATCCTCGCCGGCCCCCAGGGTCACGCTCACCTCTTTGGTCTCGAAGCCCTCGGCGCTGACCTGCAGCGACCACTCACCAGCCGGCACGGGGCCGTAGTTATAGGCACCGCTGCCCGTAGTCACCGCGTCGCTCAACGCATCCCGCAGAAGTCCTCGGTTGATCGAGAGCTCGGCTCCCACCACAGCTGCCCCGTCCTGGTCGACCACGGTCCCCAGGATCTGCCCCTGGCCGGGATCATCGCCGATCCGGAATACGTAGGTCCCGGACTCCCGGGTGAGGTACCCCATGGTGTCGACGCTCACGATATGAAACGCCCAGATCCCGTCGTCCTGGTTGGCGAAGAGCTGCTGCTGCTGTGTGATTGGCGCATAGAGGTCGCCGTGATCCGGAACAGTGTCGCCCCATTGATCGACCCGATAGTAGTAGCCCGTCAAGAAGTCGTCGCCTCGAGGATCCGTCCAGGTCATCAGCACGTTTTCGTTCGACGACCAGTTCACCGAGCTGGGATGGCTATCCGAATGGGGCGACGGCGGCACCGTGTTGACCTGCACTAACATCCGAGACTCCATCTGCCCGATCACCGACTGAGCGTCGATGGGGGTGATGTGGAAGTAGTTGTCCCCATCCACGGCGTCGGCCCGGGAGTAGGCCACCACCTCTTCGGGCAAGAACGACGCGTTCCCTGCCGACGGCACGAAGTGCCGGGTTGCGTTGAACGCCTGGTAATACCCCTGCAACGACGGAAAGGGACGCTCCCAACTGAAGACGATGTCGTCGAAGTCGTCGTTGTACATCATCGACGGGTCCGGATGAGTCGACGACAACAGCGGCAGCGGCGCCTTCATCCCCTCGTAAGAGACCCCGTGAACGGTCCCGGTGTTCTGGTACCCACCACCTCCGTAGAGGAACTTCACCACCCCCAGACCGCCGTCGCCACCACGGTATGAGAGACAGCCCGTCTCGGCTCCGTCCCCACCCTGCACGGAAGCTGTTCCGGAGAAGTTCACCTCGTCGGCAGCCAGGAGAATCCCTCCACCGGCTCCTCCGCCTCCGTGCGCCCGCGAAGAACAAGTACCGGAATCGGTCCCCTCGATCCCGTCCCCGCCATCGGCCCTCAAAGAGCCGCTGATATCGATCGTCCCCGCTATCAAATGCAGGACTCCCCCACCCATCCCGGGCGTGTCGCCCTGGTTTTGAGTGCCCCCACGACCTCCGGCGGTCACATCTACGTCATCACCGATCGCAAACGAGGGTCCTCCGGCAGCCTCAAACGCCGGCTCACCGGGGGTTGCGTGCCCACCTCCCGAGCCTCCTCGCCAGTGCCCGTCCGTTCCCCGACCGTCGGGGTGGTCTCCCGTGGCGGCGAGGGTGATGCTCCCTCCGCTCTCCACGGTGATCGACGCCGCGAAGATGTAGAGCTCTCCCGTCGGGGCGTAGAGATCCGCTCCGGTCCGCACCGTTACCGGCCCATCCACGAAGATCATCCCGTCCAGCTCCGTGTCCGACGTGATGTCCAGAAACTCTTCGGAGCAAGCCGCCACCGTGGCCTCACACCGGGTAGCGTCGCAGCTCTCCTCCACGTCCCAGGCCGTCCCGGCGCCGTTACACACCTCCACGTCGTCACCGTTGCATCGCCGCTCTCCGGGCTCGCAATCCCCCACGCAGAGCCCATCGACGCAGTCCACCGAGCAGGTCGCGATGTGGAGATACGCCGACCCCGTGGCGTTGCAGATCTCCACTACCGGCCCATTGCACTGCAGATGCCCCGGCGAGCAGTCTACCTCGTCGACGCATTGGGCGTCGTCGCAGCCGATGGAGCAGCCCTGAGTAGCCTCCCACTCGCCGCCGATGCAGACCTCCACAGCCAACCCGTTGGCAGCGCACCGCTCGTCCCCATCATCGCAGCTCTGATCCCCGCCGCAGATCCCGTCCTCGCAGGTCAGCCCTGCCTCACATGCGACAGCGCTCGACCAATCCAGGCACCCCGACGACTGCTCCTGGCAGACCCGATAGCTGGATGACCCGTCGCACTCGCGCACCCCGTCTTCGCAGACATCGGTGCACTCATCCACGCAGGCGCCGCCAGAGCAGACCTCGTCGCCTGGGCAGTCCACCGGGTCAGACCACGACGGGCATCCCCCGACGCTCACACAGGTCTGAAGCCCTCCATCAGAGCACCGGGTGTCGCCCACGGTGCACTCATCGGCGCACTGGTTCGGGTCCTGGTTCGGGTCTTGGTTCGGGTCTTGATTCGGAGTCTGGTTCGGATCTTGATTCGGAGTCTGGTTCGGATCCTCGTTGTGCTCCTGGTTCTGATTCAACCCCTCTTCGCCACCGCAGGCCACAAGACCGGCAGCCAGAATGAGCGCGAAGAGACAGACGACGAACGGACGTACAGAGGCGATCTTCATAGGTAAGCTCCGGCTTCATGAACAAGACGGCTGGCAACCTAATGAAAAGGTCACTCCGAAACAACCCTTCCGCCCACAACTTGTCATACAAGCGTCAATAGAACGCGTGCTCCATATCCAACCCCGGGTCGCGCAGGGCCCGCCGGAACTCCCCGGTCGCCCCCTCCCCGAGGATCACCTCCAGGTTCCCCAACGCCACGTCTACGACCTCTCCCACCTCCGGGTCGGTGAGCCCGGTGGCCCCCAACACCTCCCGCAGGGCCTCCTCGATCGTCTCCCAGGGCTCCCCCAGGAGCGGATACACCGCCTCGGCCATCCGAAACCCCAGGTCGTACTGCTCCTCCCGCCGGGGCTGCCGGGCCGGCGGCACCGCCACGGTGGCCACCCCCACGGTGAGGTGCATCAGCGTCGCCAGGGTCAGGCGCACCACGTCGGCGCCGGTGGGCCCCTCCACGTCGGCGAAGTGGCGCACCCGCATCACTCCCCGCTCCTTCTGGTCCTGGGCTCGCCAGACCAGGGAGTCTTCCCAGGTCCACTCCTCATGGGCGGCCTCGGTCCGCTCTCGGAGCACCGCCATCAACGGGCTGGCCTCTGCGTCCTCCCGAGTCACCCGGGCCAGAAACCGGAACTGTCCGGCCCGCCGGTCTTCTCCCCGCAGGGCCTCCCACCGGGCCATGAACTCCGAAAGCCGGGCCGCCCGGTCTCCCGAGCGATCGTCCAGGGCCAACCAGGTGCCGAACATCGGCCCCTCCAGCAGATCTCGAGCCTCTTCCAGGGAGCACTGAGCTTCCGATACCTCCCCCTCGTCCAAAGCCTCCGACGGAAGTCGGGCCACCCGTCGACAGACCTGCTCAAAACGCGCAGGCGCCTCTACCTCCAGACGTCGGGCCAGCCCCAAGAACTCCCGAGCCAGCTCCACCCCCTGCCCCAACGATAGCTCCACCAACCCGCACCCCAACGCCTCCACCATATGCCCCAGGAACACCTGAAACTCCTCTTCTGGGAGCGCCAGCACCAGGGAATCCCGGAAGTACCCGGGCACGCAGAAGCTCAGGTGCACCACCTCCACCCATCCCTCGGAGAGCT